>NZ_DASSCY010000188.1:0-8717 GCF_035697385.1 Mycobacterium sp.
GACTTCAGGCCGCGCAAGGCTTTCGGCCAGAACTTCGTCCACGACGCAAACACTGTGCGGCGCATCGTTTCCGCCTCCGGGGTCAATCGCCATGACCATGTGCTCGAGGTCGGTCCCGGGCTCGGCTCCCTGACGTTGGCCCTGCTTGACCGGGGTTCGCGGGTCACCGCCGTGGAGATCGATCCAGTGCTGGCCAGGCAGCTGCCGACGACCATCGCCGAGCATTCGCACAGCGAGATCAACCGGCTGACCGTGCTCAACCGCGATGTGTTGACATTGCAGCCGGGCGAACTGGCCGAGGAGCCGACGGCGCTGGTCGCCAACCTGCCGTACAACGTGGCCGTTCCTGCGCTGCTGCATCTGCTTGCCGAATTCCCGTCGATCCGGACGGTGATGGTGATGGTGCAGGCCGAGGTCGCTGAGCGTCTGGCCGCCGAACCGGGCGGCAAGGACTACGGCGTGCCGAGCGTGAAGTTCCGGTTCTACGGCAACGTCCGTCGTTACGGCATGGTGTCGCCGACGGTGTTCTGGCCGATCCCGCGGGTGTACTCGGGGCTGGTGCGCCTCGACCGCTACGAGGCGTCGCCATGGCCCACCGATCCCGACTTCCGCCAGCAGGTGTTCAGCCTGATCGACTTGGCCTTCGCGCAGCGGCGCAAGACATCGCGCAACGCCTTCGCGGAGTGGGCCGGCTCGGGCAACGAGTCGGCGCGTCGACTGCTCGCTGCCAGCATCGATCCGTCGCGCCGGGGTGAGACGCTGAGCGTTGCGGACTTCGTCCGGCTGTTGCAGCGCTCAGGGGAGTGGGACGAGCCGAGGACAAGGGCGCAGCTGTCGCAGCGGCCGCAGTCCGACGTCAGCGACGCCTTGAACCGCTAGTCCTTGGCGTCGTTGTCCTTTTCGAGGAACTCGTCCATCAACGGCGTCTCGGCGACCACCGGATAGTTGCCGGTGTAGCCAACGCGCTCACGGGCCATCTCGAGAACTCGGCCGCGCACCGCGTACCAGCCGATGATGAGCGCCGGCACGATCACCAACAGCGCCACCAGGTTCCAGTAGTTCTCGTAGCACATCAGCGCGGTGACTGCGGCGAGGAAGAGCAGCGTCGCGTAGCTGGTGTAGGGCGCACCGAACAACTGGAACGCCGGCCGCTGCAGGATCCCGCGCTTGGACCAGCGGTAGAGCTGGATCTGGCAGATGACGATCGTGGCCCAGGACGCGATGATGCCAAGCGCGGACAGGTCGAGCGCGATGTTGAATGCCTCCGACGGCACCACCAGGTTCAGGAAGACGCCGACAACGGTGAAGCATGCCGTGAGGGCGATGCCCGCAAACGGCACACCGCGTTTTGTCATCCGCGCGGTGAACTGTGGCGCGCTGCCGTTCATCGCCATTGAACGCAGAATGCGCCCTGTGGAGTACAACCCGGCGTTGAGGCTCGACAGCGCGGCAGTCAGCACGACGAAGTTCATGATGTCGCCTGCGACGGGAACGCCGATGCTGGAAAAGAACGTGACGAAGGGGCTGGTGCCCTGCTTGTAGGCGGTATACGGCAACAGAAGCGCCAGCAGAATCAGCGACCCGACATAGAACACCGCGATCCGGAAGATCACCGAGTTGATCGCCCGGGGCATCACCTTGGCAGGATTCTCCGTCTCACCGGCCGCTGTACCCACCAATTCCACTGCGGCATAGGCGAAAATCACACCGGAGGTGATGATCACCAGCTGCAGTATCCCGGTCGGGAGTATGCCGCCGTTGTCCGCGATGACTGACACGCCGGTGGTCTGACCCTCGATGGTGAATCGTCCTGCCAGGAACACGATTCCGACGACTAGGAATGTCACCAGCGCGATCACCTTGATCAGCGCCGCCCAAAACTCCATCTCGCCAAACAGTTTCACCGAGATCATGTTGACCGCCAGCACGATTACCAGTGCCATCAGCGCGATCGTCCATTGCGGGACGGCCGCGAACGCGCCCCAGTAGTGCATGTAGAGCGCAATCGCGGTGACGTCGACGATCGACGTGCATGCCCAGTTGAAGAAGTACATCCAGCCGGCGACGTAAGCGGCCTTCTCACCGAGGAATTCGCGCGCATAGGAGACGAAAGATCCTGACGAGGGACGGTGCAGCACGAGTTCACCAAGGGCGCGCAAGATGAAGAATACGAACAAGCCGCACACCGCGTAGACGATGAAAAGCCCTGGGCCCGCGCTGTTCAGCCGGCCGCCTGCGCCCATGAACAAGCCGGTACCGATCGCCCCACCGATCGCGATCATCTGCAGCTGTCGCGGTTTCAGGCCCTTGTGATAGCCCTCGTCCTCATGGGCAAGCGCAGACGTGTCGTAATCGGTGGCGGATGACATTGGGCCGACGTTAGTGGTGTGTCACCGAACCGGAAACTCGGAGGCAGTAAACGTTGGGTTACAAAGCGATTTGACGCGAGTTACCGCAACGCGCGCGTAATAAGTGACATGAATTCTCGGCATGACTGATAGCGATGCTCGGGGTCTTTCGCCATGGCTTTCGCCAGTATCGAATCGAAAACACGTGGCAACCAGTCGATCTCGCGTGAGCGGCGTGGTGGAGCGCTGTTCAGGTGAGCGCTGATCAAGCCGAGCTGTGTACTCGCTGTGAACGGAGGTGTACCGGTAATCAATTCGACCGCGGTACATGCCAGCGCGTACTCGTCGGTGGCTTCCGAAGGCGCGTGTCCGGTTAGTAGCTCCGGCGCCGAATACGGCAGCGACGCCTGGACGTGGCTGGCGCGATAGCCGATATCGTCTGTGATCGAAACGGCAACGCCGAAATCGATTAGTACTGCCTCGTTTTCGGAAAGGTGCGGCTGGACAAGAATATTGGAGGGTTTGACGTCGCAGTGCACGATGGCGCGATTGTGTATGTAGTCGAGTGCATCGGCGATCTGCGTAAGCGCGGCAAGTCGCTGCGGCACCGTCGACAAGTTTGCGATGGTTCCTCCGGACAGAAGTGCCATCGACAGCCAGCCAGGGCCCCGCTCGTACACGCGGACGATGTGGGGGTGGTCAAGCTGATGCGCGAACTCGAATTCTCGGCGAAGACGGGCCACTTGGGCTTGGTGCCGGTGCCGCTCGTCGAGCACTTTCAGCGCGATCGCGCGGTCGGGCCCAGCCTCATGGTGGGCCCGATAGACCGTCGCGTACCCGCCGTGGCCGAGCGCGGCTTCGATGACGTAGCCCGCAAACCGATCGCCGGGCGAAAGCACCTACCCAGACTAGAGTTCGTCAGCGGTGTTCACGTGGCTAGAGATAGTGTCGTGCAGTGTCCGCCTCCGACGGAAGCACCGCATCCGAGTGGATTCCCACCGG
The DNA here is from genome assembly GCF_035697385.1 of Mycobacterium sp. Classification (GTDB taxonomy): domain Bacteria; phylum Actinomycetota; class Actinomycetes; order Mycobacteriales; family Mycobacteriaceae; genus Mycobacterium. The sequence continues at coordinate 3,351 of NZ_DASSCY010000188.1, forward strand.
GTCGGTCACCGTGCGGGTCCCCGGCAAAGTCAACCTCTACCTGGGCGTCGGGGATCGCCGCGACGACGGCTACCACGAACTGACCACCGTCTTCCACGCCGTTTCGCTGCTGGACGAGATCACCGTGCGAAACGCCGACGTGTTGTCACTGGAAATGTCGGGCGAGGGCGTCGAGTCACTGCCCACCGACGAACGCAACCTGGCCTGGCAGGCGGCCGAATTATTGGCCGAGCATGTCGGACGGGCACCCGACGTCGCGATCTCCGTCGAGAAATCCATCCCGGTGGCCGGGGGAATGGCGGGCGGCAGCGCCGACGCGGCGGCGGTGCTGGTGGCGATGAACACGCTGTGGGAGCTCGGCGTGCCGCGCCGCGACCTGCATGCGCTGGCGGCCCAGCTCGGCAGCGACGTCCCCTTCGCCTTGCATGGCGGCACCGCGCTCGGCACCGGCCGCGGCGAGGAGCTGGCCACGGTGCTGGCTCGCAACATGTTTCACTGGGTGCTCGCATTCGCCAAGAGCGGGCTGTCCACGCCTGCGGTGTTCGCAGAACTCGACCGGCTGCGCGAGACGGCCGGCTCGGGCCGGGACCAGCCGCCGCGGCTAGACGATCCCGAGCCGGTGCTGGCCGCGCTGGCGTCGGGCGACCCGACCGAGCTGGCGCCGCTGCTGGGTAACGACCTTCAGGCCGCCGCGGTGAGTCTGGACCCGGGGCTGCGACGCACGCTGCGGGCTGGCACGGAGGCCGGGGCGCTGGCGGGGATCGTGTCGGGGTCCGGGCCGACGTGCGCCTTCCTGTGCACGTCGGCGGCGTCGGCGATCGACGTCGGTGCGCAGCTCGCTGGTGCGGGGGTGTGCCGCACGGTGCGGGTGGCCAGCGGACCGGTGCATGGCGCCCGGGTCGTGCCGGCCCCGTCGACATCTGTGTAGTCGCGCGGTGGGGTGCGCGTCGATTTCTGCGACAGCGCTGCTATCCACTCGATTCGCACGACGATGGTGCAGAAGTCGGCGAGGTCTGCCTCGGTTTGATCACGCGCAAGTGTGACGCAGGCCTCAATTCTCGCGACAGTTTGGCAGCTACTTAAGAGTTGCTTAAGATGATCGGCGGTGAAAGCTAGCGGTCAAGCATCGGACGCGACTTATTCTCCCGGCGGTAACCCCGGGGGGCGGTTCGGCAGATATAGAGGACAAACCGGTGCATCACCGATTCGAGACTTAACCGCTCCCCAATTGTGTGCGTGCCTCCGCGAAAACGCCCTCTATCAGCGGGAGCATTACATCCGGGCATTTGCACTGTGCCCGACGTCGCCGGCGCTGCGGCTCCGGAAACCGAGGAGGTTGTCGTGAGCCGATTCACCGAGAAGATGTACCGCAACGCCCGAACGGTTACGACGGGCATGGTCACCGGTGAACCCTATGAGCCCGTCCGCCATACCTGGGGCGAGGTTCACGAGAAGGCCCGGCGCATCGCGGGTGGCCTGGCCGCCGCGGGTGTCGGCCACGGAGACGCGGTGGGCGTGCTGGCCGGACTGCCGGTGGAGATCGCTCCGACCGCGCAGGGACTGTGGATGCGCGGCGCCAGCTTGACCATGCTTCACCAGCCCACCCCGCGCACCGACTTGGTGCTGTGGGCCGAGGACACCTTCACCGTCATCGGCATGATCGAGGCCAAGGCCGTCATCGTGTCCGAGCCCTTCACGGTGGCCATCCCGGTGCTGGAGGAGAAGGGCATCAAGGTCCTCACCGTCGCCGACCTGATGGCGTCGGAGCCGATCGACCCGGTCGAGGTCGGCGAGGACGATCTGGCGCTGATGCAGCTGACATCCGGCTCGACCGGCTCACCCAAGGCTGTGCAGATCACGCACCGCAACATCTACTCCAACGCCGAGGCGATGTTCATCGGCGCCGAGTACGACGTCGACACGGACGTCATGGTCAGCTGGCTGCCCTGCTTCCACGACATGGGCATGGTCGGCTTCCTCACCATCCCGATGTACTTCGGCGCCGAACTGGTCAAGGTCACGCCGATGGACTTCCTGCGTGACACCTTGCTGTGGGCCAAGCTCATCGACAAGTACAAGGGCACCATGACCGCGGCGCCCAACTTCGCCTATGCGCTGTTCGCCAAGCGGCTGCGCAAGCAGGCCGAGCCGGGTCAGTTCGACCTGTCCACGCTGCGGTTCGCGCTCTCAGGCGCCGAGCCCGTCGAGCCCGCCGACGTGGAGGACCTGCTGGACGCTGGTAAGCCGTTCGGCCTGCGCCCGGACGCGATCCTTCCGGCGTACGGCATGGCAGAGACCACGCTGGCGGTGTCGTTCTCGCCGTGTGGCGCCGGGCTGGTCGTCGACGAGGTCGACGCCGACCTGCTGGCCGCGCTGCGTCGCGCCGTTCCCGCCACCAAGGGCAACACCCGCAGGCTGGCCTCGCTGGGCCCGCTGCTGACGGACCTGGAGGCCCGCGTCATCGACGAGCACGGCAACGTGATGCCGCCGCGTGGCGTCGGAGTGATCGAGCTTCGGGGCGAGTCGCTGACGCCCGGCTACATCACCATGGGTGGCTTCATCCCCGCCCAGGACGAGCACGGCTGGTATGACACCGGCGACCTCGGCTACATCACGGATGACGGCAACGTCATCGTCTGCGGCCGCGTCAAGGATGTCATCATCATGGCCGGCCGCAACATCTATCCGACCGACATCGAGCGGGCCGCCGGCCGTGTCGAGGGGGTGCGGCCAGGCTGCGCCGTCGCGGTGCGCCTGGACGCCGGACATTCGCGCGAGACCTTCGCCGTGGCCGTGGAGTCCAACGCCTGGCAGGACCCCGACGAGGTGCACCGCATCGAACGTCAGGTCGCTCATGAGGTGGTCGCCGAGGTCGACGTGCGTCCGCGCAACGTCGTGGTGCTCGGACCCGGCACCATCCCGAAGACCCCGTCGGGCAAGCTGCGCCGGTCCAACTCGGTCTCGCTCGTCACCTAGCCGCACCTCCGCGGTGGACCTAAGGACCGAGCGGCTGTGGTTGACGCCGCTGGACCCGAGTCGCGACGCGCAGGGCCTGCATCCGGCGTTCAGCGATCCCGAGGTCATGCGGTGGTGGAACACACCGATGCGTGCCGACATGGCGGACACCCGCAGGGATCTGGCGCAGAGCCTGCAACACCCTGACGCCCACATGTGGGTGGTGCGCGAGTCGCAGCAGCCGGTAGGCCTCGTCGGGTTACTCGGAGGCGTCGACGTGCCCGGTCTGTCGTGGCTATTGCGAAGGGATGCTTGGGGTTTCGGTTACATGACCGAAGCCGCAGCGGCCGTCGTCGAGTATGCGTTCGGCACGTTGGGTCTCGCCCGGGTCGAGGCCTGGGTCGAATCCTCTAACATCCGCTCGCTGTCGGTCGCCCGCCGGATCGGTCTCACCGAACGCGGTCGGCTGGCGCAACGGTATCCGCACCGAAATACCCCGCATGAGTCGATCGTTTTGGGCCGATCGCGCCAGCAAGAGCCCGCCAGCGCGCTCGACGTCGAGGCCACACTGGCCGTGCCCGATCTCGCCGCAGTACTCGAGCTTCTGCGGTCGGTGCTGGGAGCCAGGACTGGTTACGTGGTAGGCGATCCGCCGACGGTCGCGGGTGTGGTTCTCGGTCCGTGGAGCGTCGGTCCTCGTCTTCGGCTGGCGGCGACACCCCAGGTCACGCCGGTCACCGTCACCGTGGATGTCGGTACCGAGTTCGACGCGGCCTACGCCCGCGCCGTCGCAGTGCGAGCTGATATCGCGGCACCACCGGTCGAACAGCCATGGGGCATGCGAGAGTTCGTTATCCGACTCCCCGGCGGACATCACATGGTGTTGACCGGCCCGGCCTAAGGGTCAGGCCGGGGCGTCGCTGGTGCGGGTGTGACGTTTGGACGCGGCCCCGATCGCGATCATGTCTAGCTACCGTCGCTCATGGCCGACCGCAAGCATGATGGCCACGCCGTACCAATCGCTCGATAGTCCAAGTACGGCCAAGAGTGTCTCGTCGGCGAAGCCCCCGAGTACGCACGATCCCAAGCCGAGTTGAATGGCGTTCTCGCGCAGCATTTGAGTCAATTGACCAGCTTCAATCGTCGCGAAGCGCAGACCGCGGAAGCCGTACTTATCTGTGACCCTCCGGAAATCGACCACTAACGCAACGAGGCAGCCAATGGGCCACGCCCACTGCTCGATCAGTGACTCTGAGACAGATTTGCCATCGACCTCATCGACGAGCGTCAACTGGAATCCGTTGGTGTCTACGTACCAGAGCTCGGCGCGACCATCGCGCGGACGGAAGACGTAGGGGTGGACGGAATACAGCGCGCCAGCGGACCCGTACGTCATCCCCGATGCCGTGGGAACAATCGTCGTCATCAGCTCGGTCAGCTGAGCGTCATCCAAACCCTGCGCTACGAACGATCGACACGATCTCAGTCCCGTCATGGCACTCGTGGACGGTATGTCAAGTGTTCGTCCGTGCAACGGGGGATATTGAAACCTGCTCGGCCCGAGGCCATCTGCGTACTCACCCAATCGGCCATGCGAATGGGTGGACCAGTCGCCCCGCTGCCAGATCCTCGCGTACTCACGAGGGTCCATACGACACCGCTAAGTTCGACGAATTCGTTGAGCAGTCAGCGGCTGGCCGAACTGCAGCCGCCACAGCCGCCACAGCCGCCGCAACTGCCGCCACCCCCGCCCGGTGCTGCCGTGTCGAGTCCGGAAGACTGCGGATTGAGGTGATCCGCCCACGTGGTCACGCCGAGCACCCGGTAGTCGATCGGGTGTCCGCCGTCCTGTCGCCTTGGATTCACGGGTGCCAAGGCTACTACAAGCGTCTTGGCTGCTCCATCCATTTGCTGCGGGATCAGCTCTGCCTCGAGTGAGTTCTCAAGTCGTCACGTCATCTGTGGCCGATTCGCCGATGCTGTTCGCTGCCGTCGCCATATCCGCGCTGACATCCCGGTGAATTGCGGCGATTTGCTGCCACAACGGCTGATACATCAGATCGATGGTCGGCATGTGGGGGAACCCGAGCAATCGAATGATCGAGAACACCAACCATGCCCGATCGAAAGGAATCCGGACGTCGGCCTGCTCGCAGCGGCGGACCAGGACATTGAGCCAATGTTCCCACCGCTGCTCGTCGGCTTCAATAGCGTCGAGTGCAGCCTGCAAATCGCCCCACGTCTTGATCTGGGTGCGCCTGCAGACCTCTAGGCAGATGTCGGTCTCGTCGCCGATCTCCACGACCTCGGGCCATTCGGAGCGCTGGAACTTCGCTCGATCAGCGAGTTCTCGCAAGCGTCTCAGCTGACTCGCGTATCGGGGGTTCTTCTGGCAGTGCTGCAGCAGATACT
>NZ_DASSCY010000189.1:0-13790 GCF_035697385.1 Mycobacterium sp.
TTCGTATCGAGAAAGAGATGACCCTGCCAATCAATGTTTCACTAAGACGAGGAGAATTATGACCAACAATAATCCATGGGGCGCCCTGGACGCCGCTGCTGGAAAAGGCGAACTCAAGCTTGAACCGGGAGTGAGTGAGGCAGTCGACCAGGCCTTCACACCTTACGAGGACAGCCTGGAAACACTGATCGCCGATACTCTCGATGAGACAACAGAGTATTTCGGCACACCGGACAATCCTCTAGCGGTGCTGCTGGAGAAAGCATTCAACGAGCGGGGTAAGTTGTTGACGGATTATTTGAAGGAACAACTGTCCCAGACGCAGGATTTTGTAAAGACTGCTCAAGACGCCGCCGCCGCATTTCGGGCCGCGGAGGGCGACTAGATCAACCGCGGGCAGGACAGGAAGTAGTAGATCATGGGCAGCTTCGGTAACAATATTGGCGCAAAGTTGAGCCCGGGTCGTGGCGACAATTCGGGTAGTGTTTTCGACGAAGCTTGGGTGACCAATTCCAACTATCCCGAGCGTCAGGTCCTGCTGGCGGATCCTGACAACTTGGAAAGTCGCGAGTTGCGGGACCTATCGGCCAATATTGCGGACCAGCAAGAATCCGACAAATACGTGCCGAACAGCATTCTGCTCGATGAGGTGCCCGGCTTGCTTTCCGACCACACGACAAACCAAGAAGTCAACGACACGCTCACTGGTCCCGATGCCCTGAACTGGGAGAGTAGGACCTTCCGCGAACTACGCCGCGAAAGCGACACGCTGAAACCTGGCCAACTCGGCATCCTACGAACGGCTTGGGAGGACCACGGGAACACCCTCAAGACGGAATCCGAGGACTTCAAGGAGGCAGTTCGTAACGTAATCTCCGGGAAATGGTCGGGTGCGAGCGCAGATGCAGCCGAAGCGGCGACTCAACAGGTCACCAAGACATCCATCTACGATTTCACGCCGTCATCGGACGAAATCGGAGACCGGCTGTCGGTCCTGAAGGCTGCCTTTGAGCACGTCAAATATGGGTTTCCCAACGACGCAAACGACGACTTGATCGACTCCGGCGATTTCGATAAAGAGAAACTCGACCAGCGGGTGAATGAGTTTAACAACAAGTATCATCTCGACGGCGACGGTCGGCTGCGGAATAACAGTGACGGTTACGTGTCTGCGCAAGACGCAGTTGACGAGATGAATCGCATTCAGCGTTCAATCGATGCCTACCGGACTGCCGTACTCCTCTTTCGGGACACGTACAACCCGACCGTTCAAGCAGTGACGGACAATTTTCCCAACCTTCCCGCCCCGCCGAACATGCAGTACGGGCCGACTGGCCCAGGTCCTACCGGTCCCGGCCCGACTGGTCCAGGCCCCACCGGTCCGGGCCCCACCGGTCCCGGCCCCACGAACCCGGGCACCCCTCCTTTCAACACACCGAAATTCGACACGCCACCCACCACCTCGCTTGACACAGGTAAGACACCGGCCATTTCCGACTACCAGCTCGGCACGGGTGACCAAACGCCGATTAGCAACCCCCAAAACTGGCCAACAACAAATCCGTCACAGACCACGGCTCAGGGGCTCAAGTCTGGCCTCGATGCGGCAACTCAGGGTATGAAGTCCGGACTGGATGCGGCCTCCCAGGCGGCGCAGAAGGCGGCACAACAGGCGGCGGGCGCGGGCCAAAAGCCAATTCCGTCGCTCCGTGAGGGTGCGCTCGGACTCGGAGATAAGGCCGGCGGTCCAAAAGGCTTGGGCGGCGGCGCAGCTGGAGGTGGCAGCGCAGGCGCGGGTGGAACAGGCGGTCTACCCGCCCATCAGCCGGCGGCCCGGCTCTCCACCGAATCCGCCTCCGGTGCGCGTCCCGCAGTGCCGGCGGCGTCGACTTCCGGCATGGGTGCTATGGGCGGAATGGGTGCACCGGGTATGGGTGGCGGGCCCGCGGCCGGCGGGCGGGGAGCAGATGGAAAGGAACACAAGGGCAACAAGGCGCTCAGGACTCGCAAGAACGGGTCTGACATCGTCGGAGACACCGACGCCGTCGTCCCGGTGCTCGGGGACTCGCCGCCGCCAGCCGAAGAGACCCAGCAGCCAGCGCCGCCTCACCGGCGAATTCCGGGGCAGCGCGGCACGTCTTGGCAACCCGACTCGGCAGTACAGAGCAGTCCTCGACGATCGCCACAGGCACAAGACCCCAGCTCGGCCGTTTCCGAATAACTGATGGACCAATAATCGTCGGGCGACAGGTATCGCCCCGCGGAGCGCTGTCAGATCCGCGGGGCGGGATACCTACCCCCAGGCCGAGTCTTGCCGTTCAAGACTGTCCGCAGTGATCCGCAGGCCCTCCGCGTAGTAGTCGAGCAAGTCGGTCTTGGCACAAATCGAACCATCGACCCAATTCGACTGCGATCGGTAGCCCTGCCCGCCATTTGCGAACTGGTTGCCGATCTTGTCGTGCCCCCACGCCTCCCCTTCAGCGCCGAGCCCGTCCTGCAACGACGACAGCACCTCTTTCATACGGGCGCTTACGTCGGCAAGGTATCTCGAAGTCGCGCGCAAATCGACCGGTGTGACGCGCAGCGGATCGGCCATCGCTAACTCCTCACGTTCGGGTAAAAGCCTGTGTCATCTCCGTCGTGGTCGCCATTGCCGGCGAAATGCTGTGTCTGGTCATGGACGTGCGGTACCAGATTCCTGATGTCAGGCGCACCATCGACAACGTCGGCGAGCGACGGGAACCGCGCCCGGCGCTCGGCCAGCGGAGCGAATAATTCCGCCGTTTGCCTCTGGAGATCCCCGGCGGCCGCCTGGGCCGCTGAAGTTATGAACCGTCCTAGCTCGACGACGTCGTGCCCCTCAAAATAGGCTTCCTCGACAGCAGTCTCAGACACGATCCCCTCCGCATTCACGGTGACCACGACCGTTCCGTCCGCGGCGGTAGCCGTTGCCGATAGGGCGGCGCGCTTCTTCGTCACGATGGCGAGATCGGCCATGTGTTCTTGGACAAGCGCGAGTGCCTCGGTGAGTTCATGTCGCGCCCCGTCGTTGTCCACTCGCCGTGCCCCTTCGATGTCTATCAAGAAGCCGCCGGAACGCCTTCCGCCCCCGATGTCTGTGTGGCGGTGTTCCGCGCCGCTGCTCTACCGCGAACTGCCCCGGTCGCGGCCGTGGGGGCGGAACCGAGAACCGAAACGATGTCGATGGGTTGACCGGTGGCCAGCGCGCCTGCCACCTTCTTGGCCATGCCGGCGCCGTACCCGACGACTGCACCTTTCAGCATCGAGTCGCCCAGCGCGCGCTGGCCAAATATTGTCACGGTGCCTTGAGCCGCGCCGCCGACGCCGTTCGATACGGCTACTACTCCCACTTGCTGCCAGTCCAAGCCCTTTTGGTGCCCGTTCGCCTGCTGGATGCCCTGGATAAACAGGTTCTGACCGACGGCTTCGGCCATCTCGACGCCGGCTTTCTTGACGATCCTGTGGACCATCGTCTTCGTCATTGCGCTACCCAGATCGGACATGATGTGTCGAAGCGACATCGAAACGGCCTGGCGAATCACGGCAGACGTGGTCATTTCAATGACGGGGATCTGTGCCGCTGACGCACCGAACGTCACCGACGTCTGAGCAAGCGCCCACGAGATCTCGAACGCCGCTATCGCCAGCGAGGTAAGGATCTGCAACTTGGTGAATTCGATGTTCTTCCCAGTGCCCTCCGAGAGGTCGCCGAGCGCCGCCATCGCCTTAGCAAGCTTGTCGACGGAGGCGTCGCCGTCGAACAGCAGCTCGAACTGTTCGTCGGCGGCCCCCGCGGTCACGCCCTGCAGCACCGACATCGTGGCCGAACGCATCCGGTTCAGTTCCGGTATCAGCGCCGTCATATCGTCCGCGCGCGTATGCCACTCGCCGCCGATGCGGAACATGGCGTCCTCGTCGCCCTTCGGCCATTGCGACCCCACCAGGTACGACACCCACTGCAGGTAGCCGGGAATCTGCAGGCTCACGCAAGAGCCCTACCGGCGGCGTCGACTCGCCGCAAACCTTCATACAGCACGACAATTCACGCTATGACGTTTGGTGAGGTCCGGCCATTCGACATGGACTTGTTCGCCAAGTGTTCGGCTACCGGCTAGTTCAAAGTCAATTTCGCCGCTGTGTTAATACGTTGTACGACAAGAACTTCGGAGCTAGCTAGCCAGCACGCCCGCGAGGCTGAGTTGATTGACAGCGGCGGCGACGTCGCCGTCGGGCTTGTTGGCGAATATCGCGGCAACAGCGCTAGAAGTGGCGTTCCCCTCGGCGGCCGCGGCCAGAAGCGCCGCGCACGCATCTTCGGTACCGGGCCCAGTCTGGCTAGTCATCGCGCGGATGGCGGCGTCGGGCGTTCGGACCGCAGGAAGCGCAGGGTCAAGCTCACCGGACGTGTCTGTGAGGCCCCGGTGCCACCGGCCATCCGCCCACCAGTAGCAGAAGGTCAACAGGCCGTTGCGGTTTCGGGTGTTCAGCGCACTGTCGTTGACCCAGGCAGGCGCACCGGCGTAGAGATCGGGCAGGGGTTCACCACCGTTGTATGCGGCGTCGAGCAGTTCGGAATCCCACTTCCCGCCGGAGAGCACTGCGCGATCACCCGGCAACACGAAGAGGGTTGACCCGCTGCGATGGTCACCCTCGTACCAAAAGTAGCCGGGGTAAACGCGTGGTCCCCAACCCGATTCGACGCCGGCATAAGCAGCAGATAACGCGGCCCAGCGCGCTCGGAGATCGCGCAGAGGAGGGATGCCTTCGGCCGCGATCGCGCTGCGTCCGGCGGCGGCATCGGCCGATTCCGCCTCCGCGGCCTGTCGCGGATCACGGCCCTGTGCGGCAGGTCCGGCAACGTATCCGGCGAGCCACACCGGAACATGTGAGCGGGGAAACGTCTCCAAGTCGTTGCGGTAATGCTCGGGGGCCACCAGCTGGTCGCCGGGGAAGGGCTCGTCGCCGTAGTCGTAGTTCGCCGTCGTCTCACCACGATTGGTGCACGTCAGCAAGAGCCGCCACCACGGTCCAGCCGACATCCGGGCCGCTACTTCTCGTTGATTGCGAACCAGCTCCGCGATCGACTGGGGCACCGGTACCAGACCCGTCCGGTCCTCCGACGAGAACTGCAGCTGGGCAATCTGGGAGGTAACGGTGAAAGCGAACTCCGCCGAGAACTCCTCCCACCCGGTCGGGCCAAGCTGGGCCAGCTGCTGCACGATCGGCTCGATCAGTTGCGCGGCTTCCTCGGCCGTTGCGGCGTCATCGTCCGGGGCTTGGGTGTACTCGTCCTCGGGTGGGGTGTCGATGATGGTGAAACTGGCGACGGCCTGCGGGCCTTCCGACGCGGCCTGGTTGAACTGCCGCTCGAACTCGGCCATGAACTGCGCTTCATCGGATTCACCATTGGTGTGCTGGGCGCTGAGTTCCTCCGCGGTGAACTCAGCCTGTGCCTGCAGCGGGGGAACCGACGACGACACCTCCGCGATGCGCCCGGAGTCACCCACCAGAAAGACCGACCGCCCGACGGGCATATCCAGAAATGCCATCGGATCGCTCTCGTCGACGTCCACCGGCGCGTACACGCTCCAGCCGGCCTCGAAGCGATCGGCCTCTAGTCCATCGGTGGGATAGTCCAAACCTCGAGACCGGATCCAATCCGCCACCAGCGAGATCGCCTGCGTCGCTTCCATCGCCTAATCCTCCCGTGCGTTCGTCATCACCCTACGACCGTCGCTGTTCGGCTTCGATGTGGTCGGCTAGTGCCGCTCGCTCAGCCTGATGCCGTGCAAGAAGCTCAGCGCTGTAGGTATTCCATGCGGCCTCTTGGTCCGCGGTCATCTGTGCACCGTCAACCTCGGACTCGACATCTGGATGCGCGTCGAGAAACTGATTGAACAGCAAGCCCATCTCCCGACTGTGCCCACGGTTGAGTTCGATCCGTCTCGGGTCCACGTCGCTAGTCCTCGCAGAGCGCCAGCTGGTCATATACGACCAAAGCTATGCGCGCCGGATCGTCGGGCGGATGTACTCGCAGCGTGTGATGTGGGTTTGGTCCATCGTCAAGGATCACAACTGTCTTGATCCCGGCCGGCAGATCAGCGGGCCAATCGATCTCATCCGTGGGCTCCTCGACAAGGACCCGAGCGCGCTTGCCTCGCAGGCCCGTCTGGTCGTAGCGCAGCGGCGTCAGCCCCTGATTCTCACTCATCCGTTGATCTTCCTTCAGGCGGGTCCTCGGGACCTCGCATCGGTGGCAGCGGGGGTGGATTCTCCGGGTCGATACCTAGTGACTCGTTCACAGCGGCACGGCTGCGGGTGGCGCTGGCAATGATGGCCTCGAAAATTGCGTCGCCTTCGAGTCCTTTCTTGCGCTGCCTTTCCACCAGGGCTTCGAAGGACGGATTGGGTTCATTCGCGGTCAGATACTCGGCCGTCTCCCGATCCTCCATCAATGCGCGTGTCCAGCTACGAAGAGAGGCGCGCAGGTCATACAAGGTCCTGGCCCGTTCTTCGAGGCCGAGGCCTTCACGCATGAGGTGCTCGGCGACCTCGCGCATCCGGAGTTCGAATGTGGTGTAGACCGTGCGCGTCTCGGCGTTCGACAGGGTGGCCGCCGCATAGTGGCTGTGGGTGGCGCTGTTGATGATGGCTTCATACACCGCGTCTCCGACAAATCCCCTCGCCTCGTACCGGGCAATCAGATCCTCGAGGGTGGGGTTTCTTTCGTTGGCGGCGAGCAATGCGGCTGCGGCGCGGTTGCTCATGAGGTCACGTGTCCAGGCGCGAAGCGAGGTTCTCAACTCGGATAGGATCCGCGCGCGTTCGTCAACGCTGACGCCGTTACGGATGAGTTGCTCGTTGTAGTTGCGCATCTGCAGCTCGAATTGGCTGTAGAGCGCAGTGGTTTCGACATCGGACAGAGTGCCCGGCGCATAGTGGCTGTGGGTTGCGGTGTGGATGATCGCTTCGTACGCCGCGTCTCCGGTGAGGCCTTTGGCCTCGTTGTGGGCAAGGAGGTCCTCGAAGGCGGCATTGCGTTCGTAAGCGGCGAGGAACTCGGCGACGACCCGGTTACTCATGAGGTCACGTGTCCAGGCGCGAAGTGAGTCGCGCAGCCGGGAGAGGATCTGGGCACGTTCTTCAGTGCTGACGCCGTCGCGGACGAGTCGCTCGTTGACCTCGCGTATCTGCAACTCGCCGTCGGTGTACACGGCTCGGGTCTCGGCGTCAGACAGTGTGCCCGCCTCATAGTTCGGCAGGCCCAGCGCCCGTACGGGTTCGGGCGTTCCGCCGGTGGATGGATCCATTCCTTGGACATCGCCGACGGCATCCGCGGCGGCCAGTTCGTGCGGGCTGCCATCAACGGGTTGCACCGGCCGGCCGTTCGCATCGAGATAACCGACCGCCGTGCGCGATACCGCATCCTCACCCCAGTACGGTGGCCAACCCGAACGCTCGCCGGTGAACGGATCCAATAGGTAGATCTGCCCGCCGTCAACGACTGCCAGATAGGCATGGCCGCCCGCACGCTGTCCACCTGCCCACGACGACACGACGATGGCCGCCGGACCGGGCTGTCCCGGCCGACCGGAGCTCATCTGGAACAACAACTCAGCGATTTCGGTGTATGTCGCGAATTCAGCGCGGGACCCTGCCGCTTCGAACAGCGCCCGCGCAGGCATGCCCGTACTCGACGGCGCTGCATCTAGCCGAACTGACACCCCGTACCTGTCCGACAACACGTCGGCAACCCAGTGGGCACAGTTCTCGCTGGACTGTAAACGTGCATTCCAGAGGTACTTGAGATAGTGCAAGCCTGTGCCGTCGCCAACATGCACCAATCGTGTGCCTTCCAGCAGTCTGCGACCCAGATCGGGCTCGTCGAAAGTGGTGAGGTGCGCTAGATCAACGGGATCTGGTAGACGTGGGTGTTCGGGTTCCAGTCGCTGCACGATTTGGTCGAGCACAACCCTGCCCTCGTCGCTGAGACTGGGCGACAGTCGGCGAGCCGCCGCCTTGACGTGGTCGAGCGACTCTTGCAGATGTTTGGGATCTGGATCCCAGGTGTCGCCGAGATCGGCTGCCGCGTAAGCACTCTTGCCTAGAGTCGTCGTCACGATGCGCTCAACGCCAGCGCCGGCGTAGTACGGCGCCAGCGCCGAATTCACCGCCCTGGTGAACTCCCAGCCGCGGAAATTCTCGTCATTGGTATGTAGCTCGTGATGCGCGACCAGGTTGCCGTCATCGTCGCGGTACAACGACAAGGCGATGTCGCCGACATCCCGATCTCCATCGAAGATGACGCCCTCGAGCACGACTCGTGGGCGCCCGTCATCTTGGAAATGCTGTGCCTCACCACGTTTGAGACCCTCCAGCTCAACACGGTATGGCCCGTACACGCCGGAGAAGTCCTCCGCGAGCCGGCCGGCTCCCGCCGACGAAGCGCTGTCGACTACGGGGCCGAGGGGCTCGGCGTAGCGGGTATCGACCCGACGGGTGATCGGGTCCTGGGCGCGATACTCCGCTTGCCGCCGCGAGAAGTCCGAATCATCGGGGTGTCCTTGGACGTGGCCGATGGTCTTGGCGGCAGCCAGCTGGAGGGGGACATCGTGCAATGAGTGCACCGGATTGCCGTTGGAATCGAGGTAGCCGACGGCCGTGCGAGCGACCGCGTCCTCGCCCCAGTAGGGCGGCCAGCCCGAACGTTCTCCGGTGAAGGGGTCGATCAGGAAGATGGCGCCGCCGATGTTGCGTGCGAGGTAGGCATGGCCGGCCTGGTGCCTGCCGGTGTCTGCCCACCGCGACGCCAGGACGGCTGACGAGCCGTCGCCCAGTTGGCGCAGTTCATCGGCCACGTCGTCGTACGTCGCAAACCGCGATCCGGACCCGACGGCCTCAAACAATGCCCGCGCCGCCACACCCCGGCGTGAGGGCTCGATCGCGAGATGGAAGTCGCGTCGGTACATCGCGTTCAGCAAGTCGACGACACGGTGGGCGCAGTCATGACGGGTTTGCGATGGCGAGTCTCCACCCAACCCGAACCAGCTTTGCAACCAAGCCCCGAATCCTCGCGACGGCGGGTGGGCTTGAAGGTATTTGACGACACTCAACTGGAACTGGACGCCTTCCAGTAGTCGACGTCCTAGATCGGGTTCGTCCGGAGTGTTGAGGGAGGCAAGATCAACGAGCTCTGGCAGACGGGGGTGTTCGGGATCCATTCGCGCAATGACTTGCTCGAGGAGGATCCGGGCCTCGTCGCTGACCCCGTCCTGCAGTCGGCGGGCCGAGTTCTTGATTCGATCTAGGGACTCTCGCAGTCTGCCCGGGGTTGGGTCCCACATGAAGCCGCGACGGGCCGCTGCGTAGCTGCCCTGGAAATGGGTTCCCGACTCGATGCGATCAACGCCTGAGCGTTCGTAATAGCGCTCCAATTCTGTGTGAAGCGCCTTGTAGAACCCCTTGCCCCGCATGAGCGCGTTGTCGATACCCGTCCCGGTTTCGTACGCGACGAGGTTGCCCGATTTGTCGCGGTCGAATTCCAGCTGAACCCTGCCGACCTTCTCGTTTCCGTTGAGGATGTCGCCTTCGATGAAGACGCCGCGGCCGAGTTCGGAACCCTTGAACTGGACGCGGAATGGCCCGTACTGGCCGGACAGGTCGTCGGCGAACTGGCGCAATCGGGCCGGATCCGTGGCGTTGTCGACCACGTCGCCCAATGGCTCGGCATAGCTGGTATCCACCCGGCGGGTGGTCGGGTCTTGGGCGCGGTATTCCGCCAGGCGCCGGACGAATTCCGGATCAGCGGGACGCCCCTGGACGCGGCCGACGGCGTCGGCCGCGTCCAGCCGGAGGGGAATGTCGACGTTGACTCGGTCCACGGGATCGCCGTTGGCGTTGAGGTAGCCGACGGCCGTGCGGGCGACCGCGTCTTGACCCCAATGCGGTGGCCAACCCGAACTCGTCCCCGTATGGGGGTCTATGAAGTGGATCTCGCCGTTGATGTTTCGCGCGAGGTAGGCATGCCCGCCTTGGCCTCCGCCGCTCCAGCGCGACACCAGGACCGCAGTCGAGCCTGAGGGCATGTGTTGCAACGTTTCTGCCACGTCGCTGTAGGTCGCGAAGTGAGCATCTGACCCGACCGCTTCAAACAATGCGCGGGCCGGCACACCCCTTCGTGAGGGCGTGACATCGAGGTGGATATCGCGTCCATATATCGCCGACAACTCTTCCGCGACACGTTGCGCGCAGTTTGGAACGCGACGCCACGTTGGGTTCCAGAAGCGGCGGGGACTCGCCCGTTCTGCGGCGGGCTCGACGGTGTGCCGTCCGTCGGCGGTGCGGTGTTGTTCGAGTTCGAGCAGTTCGGTGCGGCCGGCGGAGATTCGGCCGAGGTTGGCCAGGGACTCGCTGCGCGTCGTGGGATCGGCGGTCGAGTCCACGTGGAGGAGGTAGGCGTGGTGTGTCCCACCCGTATATAGGAGGTTCCTCGCGGCCGCGAACTCGGCGGTAACCCGCACGGCGCCAAAGGAATCCATCGCCGGGTCGACGCCAAGGCCGATCCCGAAGAATCGGCCGACCGGTTCGAGGATCCGGGACACCGACCCCGGTGTTCGACCGCCCTGCGCAGTGACCACGTCCCGCGACGAGGACGCCACATATACGTCGACTCCTGGGCCGAACTCACTGGCGTGCTGCAGCGGTCCGGCGCCGGGCGACCCCACCAGGGAGACCGTGCTGACGTGGGTAGCAAGCCGCCCGTCGCGACCGGCGTAGGCAGTGGCGGTCGACCCATACGAATACCCAAATATGTGATTGCCCGTGAAGTGACTACCGTCGCCCGCCCACGTGTCGCGGGCCGCGTTGAAAGCCCTAAGGTCGCTGTAGAGCATCTCGCCACCAGCGCGCGCCGCTGTTTGACGGAGCAGGTGCCTCAGACCCAAGCCACTCGGTGCGTCGTAGCCGATCCAGGCGATCGACGCCGCCTTCAGGTTGGGGTTCTCGAACCGGGTGGACTGCAAATGATTAAGCGCGCTGCGCGCGGAGAAGCCGAACAGCGAGTGGATCGTGGTCCGTATCCCTGGCGCATGCCAGGACACCGAGTCCGCCTGATGCGGATCGTCGCCGAAGCTGAGCACGGCACGTCCGTCACCGCCGAACTCGGCGGGATCAAAGGCCAGGAGTAGCGGACCGCTCTCCCCCGCCCTCTCGGCGTCAGCGCTCGCCTTACGCAGCGCGTCCTCAAGCCGGTTCACTCGTTGCAGGAACTTGCGTTCCGCGGTGCTCGTACGTTTACCGTCGTCGATCTTGGACTGTACTTGATCTGCACGATCCCGAAGCTGCTGCAGCACACGACGATTCGCCGCATCGCGGTCCATCGCCAGGATGCCTTCAGCATTGCCGACGTGTTGTGGATAGGTCTCGATCAAGGCTTGGCGCTGATCACCGGTCAACCCCGCCCACCAAGTGGCATTGTTCTGCGCCCGCGCAACGGCTTCCTCCGTCACCCCGAGCGGGTTGCGCAGCTCGTCGGGACGCACCGGCGGCACCCGCTGCGCCAACGCCGCTTCTGCCACCGCCTGAGTCGCTACGGGACCGGCCGGCACCGACTCTTCCGTCGATACGGGTTCGGTTGTCAGGTCAACAGTTTCGTCTGTTGGTGGATGCTGCGGGGCTGGCTCGGTGAGTTCGCCGCCGATCCAGGTGTCGGTTTGGCCTGGATGGTCGGTGGCGATCCAGCCCACGCCGAGATCCCGGGCGTACTGCACATCGTTGTGGTCGTTGACGGTCCAGCAGTACGTGGTCATCCCTCGGGCGGCTGCAGAGTCGACAAGTTCGGGGTTGGCGCGCAGCATCTGGATGGATGGGCCGATCCCGGTCGCACCGACAGTTGTCGCCAGATAGCGGGCTGCCGACCCGAGCAACACGGTGGGCAGGTTCGGCGCCGCGCGGCGCACTCGCCACAGCGCGTCCGGATAGAACGAAATCACCGCCGCCCGCGCCTGATCCGGTGATGCGGGGTTGGCCATGCCATAGCGCTCCAGCAGAGCCACGACTTCACGTTCGAGTTTCCAGCCCCCCTTGTCGGGGTGTTTGGTCTCGATGAACAGCGTCACTGGCTGGTCATGGTTAGCCACCAGTTGCACCAGCTGCTCGAGTGTGAGAATCCCGGTGTCGCCCTGGGCATCTCCGAGCTCTCGGCTGGGGTGCCAGCCGCCGAAATCGAGCGCCTGCAGCTCGGCAAGGGTCATGTCGCCGACGGCGCCGCTACCGTTGGAGGTGCGGTCCACTCGCTTGTCGTGAATGCAGACCAGGTGCCCGTCTTTGGTGAGCCGGACGTCGCATTCGAGGCCGCGGGCGCCCTGGCGCAAGGCTTCTTCGTAGGCGGCCAAGGTCTGCTCGGGGAAGTCGTGGGAGGCCCCACGGTGTGCCACGACCAAGCTTCCGGCATCCCGCGGAACCCAGAGAGAGGTCGGTGACGCGGGCGACGTGTGCACGCGATTGCCAGTGAACGGCGCGCCTTCGCCGTTCGTCGCGAATGCCTCACGGGCAGCGTGGAATGCCGCGAGGTCACTGTGCAAAGCAGGCGTCGCAATATTGTCGCCGATCCAGACGACGGCGGCCGCCGACTGTGACTCCTGGAGGGTGGACTGCAGCTGGTCAAGCGCAGGGCGGACAACAGTGCCGAGCTTGTCGATCGGCTGCCTGCCGGTATGCCACTCCACATTCTCCGCCGTATAGGGATCGGCGCCGAAGCTGATCACGGCGCGTCCGTCACCGCCAAACGCCGCGGGATCAAACGCCAGCAGCAACGGACCGTCCACACCCGCCCGAATGGCGTCGGCAGCCGCCTTATCTAGCGCGGCGTCGATCCTGTTCATCCGCTTGAGGAAGTTGCGGTCTTCTTGGCTAGGCAGCACAAACTCGTCTAGCTTTGTCTGCACTTCATCTGCGCGATCCCGATACTGCTGCAGCACATGACGATTCGCAGTATCACGGTCCACCGCCGGAATGCCCTCGGCGTTGCCGATCCGGAGCGGATAAGTCTCGATCAACGACTGGCGTTGTGTTTCGGACAAGCCGGCCCACCACGTGGCGTTCGCATGCGCCCGTGCGCCCGCCAGTTCCGCCGAACCCAACGGATTGACCAACTCGTCTGCCTGTACCGGCGGAACCCGCTGCGCCAGTGCCTCATCCGCTACCACGCTAGAGCCGGGATGTCCCTGGACACGTCCGATGAAACCGGCTGCACCGAGCAGGCGCATGGAACCATCGTGGGGGTCTACAGGATTACCGTGCGCGTCGAGGTAGCCGACAGCGGTACGGCTGACCCCCTTCTCGCTCCAAGGTGGCGGCCACCCCGACCGCTCTCCACTGTGGGGGTCGACGAGGTAGATTTCGCCGCCGTCATTGACGGCGAGGAACGCATGACCGCTTTGACCCCTGCCCTTCCAGCGCGACGCCAGGACTGCCGACGAGCCGGAGGGCATGTTTCGCAACGTTTCTGCGACCTCCGCGTATGTTGCGAAATGAGAAGTCGACCCGACGGCCTCGAACAGCATCCAGGCCGGAACACCCCTGGGTGAGGGGTCGACGGCCAAACGGATATCGCGCCCGTACCTCGCTGACAATTCTTCGGCGACCAGGTGGGCACAGTTGCTGTCGCGGACGAAGCCTGGGTTCCAGTAGTTGCGGCGGTTGATGGGGTGGTGGGTGGTGGGGTCGTCGGCGAGGCGCAGCGGGCGTCCGATGGCGGGTTCGATGGTGCC
>NZ_DASSCY010000190.1:0-8561 GCF_035697385.1 Mycobacterium sp.
GGGCCAGCCGATGCTCAACCCCGAATCGCGGTTCCTCAAAGAGATTCCACAGCACCTTATCGAGTGGCGGCGCACCGATCCGACACCGTCGTTCAGCGCGCCGGTCAGCGGTGCCGGCAGATTCGGCGCGCCGCGGCCGTCCCCGTCGCGCTCGGCGGCGGCAGGCAAGCGCCCCATGCTGGTGCTCGAGCCGGGCGATCGGGTCAACCACGACAAGTACGGACTTGGCCGCGTCGAGGAGGTCTCGGGCGTCGGCGAATCCGCGATGTCGCTGATCGACTTCGGCAGCGCGGGCCGGGTCAAGTTGATGCACAACCACGCGCCGGTCAGCAAGCTCTAGCACCCCGCCCTGGAAACGTACGTTTTGGTGCGTTCTACTCGAACTTCTTCGCCAAAACGTACGTTTCGGCGCTAGGCAGCTTGCGCAGACTTGGCCCACCGGCCAGTGGCCGGCAGCAGCACCAGCAGGATGCTGGCCACCGGCAGCACAGGAATCGCGTACACCGATGGCGGCAGCTTGGCGCCGGCCACGAACAGGCTCGAGAAGATCAACAGCGCGACAACCGAACCCACCACGATCAGCAGTCTGCCCATCCGGCGACGCAGCAGCAGCGCGATCAAACCGCCGATGGTGGCCGCCGCGGACACCGCGGTGAGAAAGCCGACGGCCACGCAGAACAGCCGGTCCGACCGCCACCAGCCGGTGATCAGATCGGTGGCGATGACGGCGGTCGCCCAGCCGGACAGAATGCTCACGATCGCCGTCGTGATCGCCATGTTCGGAGCCGCGGCTGACTGAGGCCGTCCCACCATGACGGGCTTGGCCCGCGGTATGTACCTTGTCTGCGGCTCAGCGCTGTCGGCCACGGGAATCTCGCCCGTCGGGTGACGGCGGATGATGTTGGTCTGCGGGTCCTGGCTGACGACGGGGATCTCACCCGTCGGGTGTCGCCGAATTATGTGTGGAGAGCTTGGAGTCTCGTCGCTGGCCACTCAGCCAGAGTAGTTGCCGGGGGCGAGTCCCCGTTTGGCCAGCCAACCGACCGGGTCGACACGGTCGGTGCCGTTGAGGAGAACCTCGAAATGCAGGTGCGGACCGGTCGAATTGCCGGTGTTGCCCATCTTGGCGATCTGGTCGCCCGCGTACACCCGCTCGCCGATGTTGACCAGCACGGCGCTGAGGTGGCCGTACAGCGTCACGGTGCCGTCCGAATGGCGAAGCTTCACCCAGATGCCATATCCCGCAGTGGGTCCTGCGTCGATCACGACGCCGTCGGAGGCAGCCAGGATCGGGGTGCCGATCGAGTTGGCGATGTCGATACCGCCGTGCAGCACGCCCCACCGGTATCCGAAGCCCGACGTCCACACGCCGCGGGTCGGCATCACGAACAGCGGCCGTGCCAGCCGTGCTTCACGCTCAGCGCGCTCCTGCGCGAACGCGGCGGCTTTGGTGATCTCCTCGGCGTGCACAGACGAGTTGGCCGCCGGCGCGACGGTCACGATCTGCATGCCGTCCACCGAGCCGCTGATGGCGCCGCCGCCCATGACGGACTGGTCAGCGGCCAGCACAGTTTCTTCGGGCGCCTTGTCGGTGGCGTTGGACATCGAATATGCGCCGGCCGCGGTCGCGCCGACAGCCATCGCAGCGACCATCAGCCTGCCCTTGACCGGAACGCCCTCGTCCTTGCGATGAAGGCCCCGGCGGCTGCCGATGTCGATGATGTCGGTGGCGGCCATGCCGTCGCTGACGTCGGTGTAGCTGTCGCGGTAGGCATGCGACGAGCGTCGTTCCTCGCGAGCATCGGGGCGGAACTGTGACGGCACCGCCAGGCGCAGAGGAGTCAGATCGTCGGTGTCGTGAAGATCGTCGAGTTCGGGCGCGTGGATGACCTGCGATTCGCGGTCGAACGCGCTGTTCTCTCGAAAGTCCAGGTCAGCCAGGTCGCCGAACTCGTTGAACGGAATGATGTCCGTGATTTCGGTGGCTTCTTCGGGGATTACAGAGACCCCGGTAGCGGTCCGGACGGGCCGTGCGTTCGTCGATACTCCGTTGGGAGGGGCGGACGAACGGTGCCGAGCCAAGCTGGAATGTCCTTCTGGTCGTGATCTGTTCGTTATCTAGACCAGAGGACGTTAACCAAACTCCAATGTTTGTGGCAACCCGAGCGGGTATTCCGCCGGGGATTGTGACGTGTATCACCTTCACCCGGCGGTGAGATCTACCACAAGAGCGGTAGGCGATGCCGAAGCTTTCGGCGCGTGTGGATAAAGTTCCCCCGAGCCCGTCAGGCGCAAACCTTCGAAGTCAACGACAGACAGCGAGTCCATGGATCTCTTCGAATACCAGGCGAAAGAGCTCTTCGCCAAGCACAACGTGCCCACCACGCCCGGTCGCGTGACCGTCACCGCCGAGGACGCCAAGGCCATCGCCGAGGAGATCGGCAAGCCGGTCATGGTCAAGGCGCAGGTCAAAACCGGCGGACGCGGTAAGGCCGGTGGCGTGAAGTACGCCGCCACCGCCGACGACGCGTTCACCCACGCGCAGAACATCCTCGGCCTGGACATCAAGGGCCACATCGTCAAGAAGCTGCTGGTCTCCGAGGCCAGCGACATCGCGGAGGAGTACTACATCTCCTTCCTGCTCGACCGCGCCAACCGCACCTACCTGGCGATGTGCTCGGTCGAGGGCGGCATGGAGATCGAGGAGGTCGCGGCGACCAAGCCAGAGCGCCTCGCCAAGGTGCCTGTCGACGCCGTCAAGGGTGTGGACCTCGCCTTCGCGCGGTCGATCGCCGAGCAGGGCCACCTGCCCGCTGAGGTGCTGGACGCGGCGGCGGTGACGATCCAGAAGTTGTGGGAGGTCTTCGTCGCCGAGGACGCCACCCTGGTCGAGGTGAACCCGTTGGTGCGAACTCCCTCCCTCGGGGAGAACGACCCAGGGCAGATCCTGGCGCTCGACGGCAAGGTCACGCTGGACGCCAACGCCGACTTCCGTCATCCCGAGCACGTGGAGTTCGAGGACCGCGACGCCACCGATCCGCTGGAGCTCAAGGCCAAGGAGAACGACCTCAACTACGTCAAGCTCGACGGTGAGGTCGGCATCATCGGCAACGGCGCAGGGCTGGTGATGTCGACGCTGGACGTCGTCGCGTATGCCGGCGAGAAGCACGGCGGAGTCAAGCCGGCCAACTTCCTCGACATCGGCGGCGGCGCCTCGGCCGAGGTGATGGCCGCCGGGCTGGACGTCATCCTGCACGACCCCCAGGTGAAGAGCGTGTTCGTCAACGTGTTCGGCGGCATCACCGCATGCGACGCCGTGGCCAACGGCATTGTCCAAGCGCTGAAGATTCTCGGCGACGAGGCCAACAAGCCACTGGTGGTCCGGCTCGACGGCAACAATGTCGACGAGGGCCGTCGCATCCTGGCCGAGGCCAACCACCCGCTTGTGACCGAGGTCGGCACGATGGACGAAGCCGCCGACGTCGCCGCCGCCAAGGCCGCTGAAGCAGCCAAGGCCTGAAAGGACTGACATGGCAATCTTTTTGACGAAGGACAACAAGGTCATCGTCCAGGGCATCACTGGCGGCGAGGCCACCACCCACACCGCGCGGATGCTCAAGGCGGGTACGCAGATCGTCGGCGGCGTGAACGCGCGCAAGGCCGGAACGACGGTGGCGCACAAGGACGTCAACGACAACGACGTCGAACTGCCGGTGTTCGGCACCGTCGTCGAGGCCATGGAGAAGACCGGCGCTGACGTGTCGATCATCTTCGTGCCGCCGAAGTTCGCCAAGGACGCCATCATCGAAGCCATCGACGCCGAGATCCCGCTGCTGGTGGTCATCACCGAGGGAATTCCGGTGCAGGACAGCGCTTATGCGTGGGCCTACAACGTCGAGAAGGGCAATAAGACCCGCATCATCGGGCCCAACTGCCCCGGCATCATCACCCCGGGACAGTCGCTGGTCGGGATCACGCCCGCCAACATCAGCGGCCCCGGCCCGATCGGGCTGGTGTCCAAGTCCGGCACGCTGACCTACCAAATGATGTTCGAGCTCCGCGATTTCGGCTTCACGACGTCCATCGGCATCGGCGGTGACCCGGTCATCGGCACCACTCACATCGACGCCATCGAGGCGTTCGAGAAGGACCCCGACACCAAGGTCATCGTGATGATCGGCGAGATCGGCGGCGACGCCGAGGAACGTGCCGCCGACTACATCAAGGCCAACGTCTCCAAGCCGGTCGTCGGCTACGTCGCGGGATTCACCGCGCCGGAGGGTAAGACGATGGGCCACGCCGGCGCGATCGTGTCCGGCTCGTCGGGCACCGCTGCGGCCAAGAAGGAAGCGCTGGAGGCCGCGGGCGTGAAGGTCGGCAAGACCCCGTCGGAGACCGCCCGGCTGGCCAGGGAGATCCTGCAAAGCCTGTAGGCGCTCCCGGTGTGAACTTGGCCGCAGGATTAGGAACGCGTTCTAGTTATCGATTAGCCTGACGAATTAACACCCGTCAGGAGGTCTGTAATGGTGGATCCGCGGACCCCAGTCGTCGTCGGCGTCGGTCAGTTCACCGAACGCATCGACGATCCGTCCTACCGAGGGATGTCGGCGGTCGAGCTGGCGACCCAGGCCGCGCGAGCGGCGCTGGCTGACACCGGAGCCGCCTCGGCGAGAATCGCGGCGGCGATCGACACGGTGTACGGGCTGCGCCAGTTCGAGATCTCGGGGCCGATGCCTGCGGTGCTGGGCAAGTCGAACAACTACCCACGCTCGGTGATGAATCGGCTGGGCGGCGATCCTGCCCGCGTCGTGCTCGAACCGGTTGGCGGACAAAGCCCACAGAAATTGGTCACCGAGGCGGGCAACACGATCGTCGCGGGTGATGCCGACGTCGTGATGATCATGGGCTCCGAGCCGGGTTCGACGGCGAAGTACTTCGCGAGCAGGGATGACAAACCGGACTTCAGCGAGCATGTCGAAGGGCAGCTCGAGGACCGCGGTCACCAGATTTTCAGCTACATCGACGAATACACGGTTCAGCACGGGTTAACGGGAGCTCCGGTCCAGTACGGCCTGCTCGAGAACGCCCGTCGGGCACGCCTTGGCCTGAGCGTGGCAGATTATCGCCAGAGGATGGCCGAGCTGTTCGCGCCGTTCTCGAAAGTGGCTGCCAAGAACCCGTTTTCGTCGTCGCCGGTGGAGCGGTCGGTCGACGAGATCGTCACCGTCACCGACGACAACCGGATGATCTGTGACCCGTATCCGCGCCTGCTCGTCGCACGGGATCAGGTCAACCAGGGTGCGGCGGCGATCATGATGTCGGTCGAGGCGGCCCGGCGGCTGGGCGTGCCGGAAGACAAGTGGGTGTACGTGCACGGCCACGCCGACATGATCGAGCAGGCGACGCTGGATCGCGTCGACCTCGGCGCCAGCCCCGCTTCGGTGATGGCCGCGCGAGAAGCGTTGTCGGTGGCGGGAATCGGCGTCGACGACATCGCCACGTTCGATCTGTACAGCTGCTTCCCGTTCCCGGTTTTCGTGATCTGCGAGGCCCTCGGTATCGAGGGTGACGATCCGCGTGGCCTGACCCTTACCGGTGGATTGCCGTATTTCGGGGGGCCCGGAAACAGTTATTCACTGCACGGTATTGCCGAGACGGTGAGCGAGATGCGCCAGGCATCAGGACAATTCGGCTTCGTCGGCGCCAACGGCGGCATCATGAGCAAGTACTCGGTCGGCATCTACTCCACCGAGCCCGTCGAATGGCGGACCGACCGCAGCGAGGAACTGAAGGCACAGATCGCCGCGTTGCCGAAGGTCCCCGTGACCCGGAATCCTGAAGGCGCCGCGACGATCGAGACCTACTCGGTGCGCTACGACTGGCCGATCCGCACCGGGATCATCGTCGGCCGCCTGGATTCTGACAACAGCCGGTTCATGGCCACCACCGAAGATGAGGATCTGGTGGCGCTGATGTCCGACGGTGATCCGCTTGGGGCCGCGATCAGTGTGAGGTCAACGGAGCACGGCAACCGCGCGAGTCTGGCTTAAACCCGCTGACTCAGATCCAAGCGCATGGCGTTACCGAGGGCGCCACGACCCTGACCGATCAGCCGAAACCCCTTGCGCTCGTACAAGTGTGCTGCGGGACTTCTTTGGTGGACGTTCAGCGTCAATGCCTTGCAAATTCCCGTGCACCGCAGAACCAACTCGTCAAGCAATGCGCCACCGACACCATTGCCGCGCATCTCCGGGACCACGGCGATGGTGATTTCCGGCAACGGCCCGCCATCGGTGTCGGCGGACCGCTTTCCGGATTGGCGGACCTGGCGGGACTGCATGCGGCGACACACGCTGCCGCGACCAGGATTACTGTCCATCGATTCCGCATCTAGAACAGCTTCGTCGATGTCGGTGTGAGGACGAAGCCGTGGTCTCCGACCTGGCATGCAGTCATGCCCTTGTCATCGACTGCGCACACCGCATCACCCGCGACCGTATTCAGTTTGTGCATCGGTGGTAGCACCGGCGGCGGGTCCTTCACGGCCGCCGCGTAACTCGGATCGCCGGTGATCGGCTCGACAGTCGTCTGCTGACCGCGACTCGCATCGACCGACCAAACGCCAGGGCCTTCATGCGGCATCGGCCCGCGGCAGCCCACTGTTTCGTACTCGACGTCGGGATAGGCGTTGCTAACGCAGATGAGCCCGTTGGGTGTGGAGAACCTGAAACCTTGTATGCGGGGGCGATTGATGGCCTCGTAAGAGCCGGAGGTGTCTTCGGTGTAGTTCGACAAGTCGGGAAAGCCGGCGATCGCCGGTGCGACCGTAGTGGTCGATTCCGTCGTCGCGGGTAACGATGGCACTTTCGACGACGTCGACTGGTTTGATACCGATTCACCGGACGGTGTGCATCCGGCGGCGGCAATAACAACGCAAACTGCTATCGGCGCGATGGCGATTCTCACTAGTACGTCCCCAATCCTCGGGTGTCGGAGTTCTGGATCTGGACAAGCTGAGTGCCGTAGGGATTCCACAGCGAGATGGAGGCATCGACGGAATCCCCTCCAGACAACGGGGATTGGTAGATGCCGTAGGCGCCGGGCTGTGACGTGACGAGTTGCGGTGTCGACCAATTGATTCCGTCAGTCGACGAACTGGTGAACACGTTGCCACTGTTGTCGTTGAAGGTGAGCAGCGCCTTGTTGTCGTAGAAGTGCACGTTCGGTTCACCGACACCGGTATACTCCGCAGGCGGTTGGAGGATAACCGGGCTGGTGGCGGGATTCTGGTTGGCCGAGAACGACGAGCCATTCCAGTACTGGTACTGAGAAGGATCCTCAATTGCGCCGACGGGTACACGCGCAACGTGCATTCCGTCGTTCTCCCTGCCGTCCTGGGTGCCGTACATGTAGACGTAGCCGTCATCGCTCGGCGAGAAGCTCTGCACCTGAAACGGTTGATTGTGATCGGGGCCCGTGTTCGACCACGTGGGACCCGCCGGTGTCCACGTTCGGCCGCCGTCGGTCGACTTGTACAGCTCCGAACTACGCGTCTGCCATGTGCCTCCCTTCCAGTTCTCGACGTTCATCACCGACGTGTACATGGCGTCGCCGTCGGTGAACGTCGACGTCGGGATCGTCGAGATGTCGCCGTGCGAGTTCGGGAACGGGTCGTTGACGATCTCGTCGACCACCCATTTCCCGTGCTCGTCCATCTTCCAGAAGATGATGTTGTTGTGGCCGCCGCGTTCGGGCCGTGGGCCGGGTCCGCCGCCGTCCTTCATGCCGACGGCTGTGTCGCCCTGGATGGTGTAGAGCCGCCCGTCGGGCGTCATCCCCATGATCGACAGGTCGGTGTTCGGCACACCCACACCGCCCTCACCCGTCTTCGGGTGACCAGAGCCCGCCAGGCTCTGCAGCCACTGCATCTGCGCGTTGTTGAGGCTGTCCGGGTCGATGCCGCCCGGCAATGGGTTGTTGCCGGGCAGCCAGCCCGCGTTGATCGCGCCGATGCCCTTGGCCACGGTTTGATCCGCCTTGAAGAATGCCTCGATCATCTGCTGGATCAGCCTGGTGTAGGTCGCGGCGATCGCGACCCATGGCGCGGTGTCGTTCGGCGGACGCGGTGTCACTACGCCCGCGTCGGACACGTCGAACATCGATGACGCGATCTCCACCCACGTCAGCAGAACATCGCGGCAGGCGTCTAATGCGTGTCCGCCTGACTGCATCGCCGCGGCCAGCGCCGCCAGTTTGTCGTGTTCGAGGCGTTGTTTCTGGATGTCGCGGTAGGCCTTCGCTATCGCGGCGTTTGCGCCGCGGCCAAACCAGCTCTCGCGCAACGTGTTCACCGAGCGCACCTGCTCGCCGATGATCGCGTCGAGGTCGGCGGCCTTTCGTTGTTCGGCCATGCCCGCGTCGACGACCCCTTGCGGGTTCTGCGCGCGGATCAGCGAGATCGACATCGGGCTTCCTGGACGGCGTGTGCCGTACCAGCGTAAACCGCCGGAATCCAGGTGCCTGGCACCAAATCACCGCTGACGGAAGAGGCGCGCTGCCCA
>NZ_DASSCY010000191.1:0-44759 GCF_035697385.1 Mycobacterium sp.
GGCCCACTACACCTCAGCAGGGAGCAGATCGACCAGGCAGGCAACTCCGCCATCGAGGCGCTGCGAAACAACCAGGAGAAGCTGACCACCGGAGCCCTGTCGACAGCGGGCACCATCACCGAGATCGTCACCGGCGCTCTGCTGGTGTTGTTCACACTGATCTTCCTGTTGCTCGGCGGGCGCCACATCTTCGCGTTCGTCACGAAGGTCTTCCCCGAGCCCGTGAGGGAACGGGTCCGCGACGCCGGCAGGGCCGGCTTCCATTCGCTGATCGGCTACGTTCGCGCGACATTCCTTGTCGCGTTGGTCGACGCGGTCGGCATCGGCACCGGCCTTGCGATCATGGGCGTTCCGTTGGCACTTCCGCTGGCATCGCTGGTGTTCCTCGGTGCGTTCATCCCGCTCGTCGGTGCCGTTGTCGCCGGCTTCCTCGCGGTGGTCGTTGCACTACTCGCCAAAGGCTTTATCTATGCGCTGATCACCCTCGGACTGGTCATCGCGGTGCAGCAGCTGGAGGGCCACATTCTGCAGCCGCTGGTGATGGGCCGCGCGGTGTCGATCCATCCGCTGGCCATTGTGCTGGCCATCGCAGGCGGCGCCGTGCTGGCCGGCATCATCGGCGCACTACTGGCGGTGCCGACCGTCGCGATCCTCAACAGCGCGGTGCGCGTGCTGCTGGCCAAAGAGCCCGCGGCCGAACAGGATGCGCTGGAATCCGAGGAAGGCCCACGGGTCAAGGCGGAAGCCGACGAGATAACCGACGCCGAGAAGGCTTAGAGCCGACCCTCGCGACGCAGCAGATCCTGGGCGCTCATCCCGCCGCCGCGGCGCTTACGCTCGTCGTCCTCGCGGGTGTTGATCTTCTCGGTCGATTCCGGATCTCCCCTGCCTTCCGGCGGGGTCCCCAGTTTGCGCGGAGTCGGAATCGCCGTCGTCGGCTCGTTGCCCGGCTGGGCGGGCTGGGGCCGCGGTTGACGTGGGCGTTGTCCCTCCCCTGCCTCCCGGCGGGGTACCCAGCCTTCCGGCGGGGTCCCCACGGGCATCGCGCGCGTCGCATCCGCTGACGGCCGTCCCTCCCCTGCCTCCCGGCGGGGTCCCCTGCCTTCGGGCGGGGTCGACGGTGGTGGCGGCGGCACTGGCTTACCGGCGGCCGGTGCCGTTCCCCGCAATTCGCCCAGCCACGACTCGATCTCACGTTCCTCGCGCGGCGCCTGCGGGTCGCGTGGCGGTTGCGCAGGCGGCGGCGCGGGCCGGTTGGTCCGCTGGCCGGCTCCGGTGGCGTTGCTGACCACGTTGCGGACCGCGTTCTTGGCCATGGACAGCCGCGTGGTCTGCGGCTCGTCGGCCTCGGCCCTGCCCGATGCGCCGCGCGGACTTGTCGGGATCCGCCTGGTGCCTGCCACCGACGGGGCGTTCGCCCGCGGCGGGGTCGGGATCCGCGTCGTCGCACCAGGGCGCGGACCCTCGGCGGCAGGATGGGTCGGGTCGTGCGGCGGCCGCGGTCGCGGCGCGGCTGGAGCACCCGCACCGACGAGAGCGCGTTCGTCTTCTCCGGAGTCCCGCACCGCCGGGCGTCTGCGTTCGTCGGGCAATTCGGTCTCACCGAGGCCCAGGCGTTCCTGCAAGCGCTTCATCCAGCGCGGCGCCCACCAGCAGTCGTCGCCGAGCAGTTTCATGATCGCGGGCACCAGGAACATCCGGATGATGGTCGCGTCCAGTAGCAGCGCGATGAGGAGGCCGAAGGCCAGGTACTTCATCATCACCAGATCGGAGAACACGAACGCACCCGCGACGACGGCCAAGACCAAGGCCGCGCCGGTGATGAGCCGGCCGGTGGTCGCGGTGCCGATGCGGATCGCCTCGGTGGTGGACATGCCGCGCTCGCGGGCCTCCACCATGCGGGACACCAGGAACACCTCGTAGTCGGTCGACAGGCCCCAGATCACCGCGATGATCAGGCCGATCATCGGTGCCATCAGTGGCTGCGGCGTGTAGTTCATCAGGCCGGACCCGTGCCCGTCGACGAACATCCATGTGAGAACGCCCATCGTGGAGCCCAGCGTCAGCGCGCTCATCAGCGCGGCCTTGATCGGCAACACCACCGATCCGAACGCTAGGAACATCAGGATGGTCGTCGTGGTGATCAGCAGGACCACCATCAACGGCAGCTTGTCGAACAAGCTGTGGATGCTGTCCTGTTCCAGCGCAGGCGTGCCGCCCACCGACACGGTCAGGCCGCGCGGAGGCGGGATCGCCCGGAGTTCCTCGATCTTGTCGGATGCCGTGTTCCGTTCGACAAGGCCGTTCTGAATCACCCGCACCGACGGATCCTTGGAGGCACCGTCGAGGTACGAGCGTTCCTTCCACATGTTCGCCGGGTCGTCGTCGCTTTCGATGAACCCGGGGATGGTCATCGCCTTGTTGCGGATCTCGGCGATCTGCTGGTCGGTGACCGGCTGACCGTCGTTGTTTTCGATCACCAACGTCAGCGGTTCGGTGCGGAAGCCGGGGAAGGTCCTGTCGAATTCCTCCTGGGCCTGGCGCACCGAGTTGTCCGGCGGCAGGTACTTCTCGCTGATACCCCCGAGCGCGAGCTGTCCCAGCGGAATCACCAGCAGGATCAGCCCGATCGTGATGGGTGCGGCGAACGCGATGGGACGCTTCATCACGCGGTTGACGAGCTTGCCCCAGAAGCCCTTTTCGACCTCTTCGCGAGTCTTGGTCTTCTGCGTCTTGTCGGCCAGCCAGGTCAGGTAGATCCGCATCGGCTTCCAGTTACGGAAGAACGGCACCCGCAGCAGCGTGCGCACACCGAGCGCGTCGACGTTGGGCCCCAGGATGGCCAGCGCGGCGGCCAGCACGGTGATCGACAGGATCGCCGCGAGCATGACCGAGGCGATGATCGCGTAGGTGATGGACTTCAAGAACCCTTGCGGAAACAGCAGCAGCGGCACTGACGATGCGACCAGGATCACCGCGGAGAACATGATCGTGCGGCCCGAGGTCATCACCGTTCTTCGGACGGCGGCCTCGGTGTCATAGCCTTCGGCGATCTCCTCACGGAACCGGCTGACCATGAACAGGCCGTAGTCGACGGCGATGCCGAGCCCCATCAGCGTCACCACCGGCTGGGCGAAGAAGTGCACCGGCATGAATTCGGCGACGAGCCGCATGATCCCGAGCGCGCCGGCGATGGTCAGGCCGCCGATGATGCCGGGGAGGGCGGCCGCGACCACGCCGCCGAACACGAAGAACAGCACCACGCATACCAGCGGGATGGCCGCTACCTCGGCACGTCTCTGATCGTCGCCGATGGTTCCGGTCAGCTCGCTGGCGAGTGGCTGCAGGCCGGCCTGTTGAACGTCGACGCCGTCGATGTTGAGGGCTTCCTTGACGGTTTTGCCGTCCTCGCCGACGTTCTTGTTGTAGTTGTTCAGGATCGCGTCGTCGTTGTCGCCCTTGAGCTGGACCGACATGAACGCGTGCTGTTTGTCCCCGTCGGCCATGTTCTTGAGCACGTCGGGGCTCTTGAAGTAGCCGATCGAGCGCAGGATCTGGTCGGGGTGGTCCTTTTCGACCTGTGCCAGGTTGTCGAGGATCTTCTGCTTGAACTCTGGGTCGTCGACCGTCTTGCCGTCGGGGGCGGTGTAGATCGCGATGATGTGGCCCGAAGTGTCGCGTCCGTACGCCGCGTCGGCGAGTAGGGACGCGTGCACCGACTCGCTACCTTCGTCGTAGAAGCCGCTCTGCGTGACGTGGCTGCCGAGGCTGATCCCGTACACGCCGCCACCAAGGCACAGTGCGACCATGACCCCGATCACTATGTATCGGAATTGGTACACCGTTCGACCCCACCAGGCGAACACGTTAGCTCCTTACTAAGTCCTTTGCGACCCGCGCATATCGAGTTGTTATGGGCGCGAGGTCAGTAGCGAGGACAGCGGCCGGAACGGCTGCAGCCAAGCCCCCTGCTCGGGCAGCGAATCTAGGCCGATTCGCGGTAGCGGTTCCCGGAAAACACCAGGAATGTCCTCCAGGTCGACAAACTCCAAGGTATCCGACGCTAACGCCCAACTGGCATGTTCGCGAAATCCCAGCACCTGGACCGCAATGCCGTCGCGGGCGATCTCCTCCAACGGTTGCTTGAACGCCTGTCCGTCGGCGGAGGCCACCAGTACACCGGCCAGACCTTGGCCGCGCCGAAGCCCGATGTGGTTGAGCATGTCGACGTCGACGTCGCTGTCTTCATCGATCTTCGGTTTGGCGAAAACCGCAAAACCAACGTTACGCAATGCCTCGACCCATGGGCGAACGACGTCGGCGCTACCTGGGGCGATGTTGGTGAAGACGGTGGCTTCCGGCTCCAATGTGACGTCGGCGCGCTCGGAAGAGAGTTCGGCGGTGCGAGCCAGCAGCCACCGCCCCAGCGCGTCGAACCGGGGCCGGTGCGCGGCGGTCGGGCGGCCGCCGAGGATCGAACCAAGGCCCATGTCGAGGTTGGGCGCATCCCACACCAGCAGGACCCGCGCGGTGGACTCCGTCGGCGCCGCGGGGGGCGGCGGCACATCAAGCTGGTGGATGTCTTCGGTGAGGCTCATGGCCGTCTCTCCCAGAGCAATTCGGCAACGGCGCTGCCGACGTGCCGAGCCTTTCCTTCGTATTTCGTGACGGGCCGCTCGACCGAGATCGGCAGGGCTTCGGTGTCGGCGGTCTCGGCGATGCGGCGCAGACGTGGTTCGGCGTCGCCCACTTCGGCGATGTGCTCGGCGTATCCGGCGTGGTCGGTCGCCGCGTGGAACACCCCGCCTGGGCGCAGCCGGTCAGCGATCAAACTGACGGTCGCCGGTTGGATCAGCCGGCGTTTGTGGTGGCGCGCCTTCGGCCACGGGTCGGGGAAGAAGATGCGCACGCCGGTCAGCGAGTCCGGCCCGAACATGTGCTCGAGCACGTCGACGCCGTCGCCACGGACCAGCCGGATGTTCGTGACGCCTTCGCGGTCGATGCCGGTGAGGAGCTGCGCCAGCCCGCGGCGGTACACCTCGACGGCGACCACGTCGAGGTGCGCCTCGGCCTGCGCCATCGCCAGCGTCGACGTACCGGCGCCGCAGCCGATCTCGAGCACGACCGGGGCGGAACGCCCGAACCACGCCTCGGTGTCGAGCCGCGGGGCGGGCCCATCGCTGTCAACGGCATGCATACCGAGCTCGGGCCACAGCCGGTCCCACGTCGCCAGTTGGCCGCCGGAAAGCGTGGTCCGCCGGGTACGGAAGCTGGTCACTCGGGGATGTACTTGCTGCGTGGAGGGAGCCTCGTCCGGAGCCGGACCGCCGGCGACATCGGTCCGGGGCGCATGCATCCGTCCATGGTCGCTCATCGAGGCTTGAGTACCCGCATCGTGGTACAGATTGATACCCAACAGTTGCCTTCGGCTGGTAAGGCAAGCGCCTGTCCACAGACGGCCAAAGCCGCGCTCGCGCTTTACCCCGGCGAGGTGCCAACATTCGGGTGGGAAAACGGAAGGCCACCACATTTTCGTCAATGCGCTGACTCGATTCGCTGAGCAGAACGGTAATCCGCGGTTGACACCGATCATCAGGCGTGTCTCTGCTCCGCTGCGCGTTGCGGTGTGTGGTCGCGACGGTGTGGGTCGCGGCACTGTGACGGCCGCTCTGACATCGGTTGGTGTCGCCGTGACACCCGACGACTCCGCCGCGGACCTGCATCTGGTGGTGATCGCCGAGGCGCTCAAGCCCGAAGACCGGGCGATGCTGCGCGCCGACCCGCCCACCTTGGCTGTGCTGAACAAGGCCGACCTCACGGGTTTCGGCGCAGGCGGGCCGTTGACGCTGGCCCACCGCCGTGCCGCCGCATACCGGGCATCGACCGGGGTACCGACCGTGCCGATGGTCGCCCTGCTTGCCGCCGCGGATCTCGACGGCGAGCTGATGGCCGCGCTGCACTCACTGGTCCGCCAGCCCGCCGATCTGACGTCGACCGACGCCTTCGTGCAGAGCCCACATCCGCTGCCGCATGAGGTTCGCCGGCGTCTGCTCGACACACTGGACCGGTTCGGCATCGCCCACGCCGTGGTGGCGATCGCCGATGGATCCGACGCAGCCGCAGTTGCGGCACTGCTGCGCCGGCTCAGCCAGACCGACCGCGTCGTCGCCCACCTCGACGCCGCGGGGGCCCCGGTACGGTATCGGCGAGTGCGGCAGGCGGTAACCGAATTGCACAGGCTCGCAGCACAATCCGGCGACTCACGGTTGACGGAGTTCCTCTCGACCGATGCGACTGTGCTCGCGGTGATGACGGCCGCGGTCGAGGTGGTCGAGGCCGCCGGAGCCAGGGTTGACACCGGCGACGACGCGGAATCGCATCGGCGTCGCGCGGTGCATTGGCGGCGCTATAGCCACGGTCCGGTCAATGCGCTCCACCGCAGTTGCGGCGCCGACATCAGTCGGGGATCGCTGCGTCTGCTGAGGCAGGTTCGATGAGCGACCCGATCGCATCGGCCGACGCGCTCATCGCGGCCATCGAGCCGGGTCTGAGCTCGCCCGGAGTGCAGAGCCGTGACGTCGTGCTGGTCACCGGCCCGTGGCTGGCAGGCACCAGCAGCCTGCTTGGGGCGCTCCGCGAGCGGTTGCCCGATGTCACCTTCGTCGAGACGGGCGAGCTATCCGTCATCGAAGCTCCTCTCGCAGTGGTGTTTGTCGTGTCGGCGGTCGCGCGGCTGACTGAGTCGGACTGTGCGCTGCTTGACGTTGCCGCCGCCAACACCGACCTCGTCATCGGGGTCGTGTCTAAGATCGATGTGCATCGCAACTGGCGCGACGTGCTGGCAGCCGACAGGCAGGCGCTGATTGCGCACGACTCCCGCTACCGGGACGTCCCGTGGATTGGGGTGGCTGCTGCACCCGATCTCGGCGACCCGAAGATCGACGAGCTGGCGGAACGGCTCGGCCACCTCGGCGATGCCAGGCTGGCTCGTCGAAATCGCTTGCGTGCGTGGGAAACCCGGCTACAGACCGTCATGCGGCGCTACGAGGAGGAAGCCGAAGGCGTGGGTCGCAACGCGCGGATCGCCGAGTTGCGGGAACAGCGCAGTTCCACGGTGCGCGAGCGCCGGCTGGCCAAGACTGAACGCGCCATCGCCCTGCGCAGCCAGACACAGCAGGCACGGGTGCAGCTCACCTATTTCGCGCGCAACAGGTGCACGTCGGTGCGTGCCGAATTGCAGGAGGACGCGTCGAACATGGGGCGGCGCCGGCTCGGCCAGTTCGAGGGCTATGTGCGGACCCGGGCGGAGCAAGTCGTCGACGAGGTGGACGAGGGCATCACCACACACCTCGGCGATATGGCGGCAGAACTCGACCTTCCCGCGCCTCCGTCGCCCGCGGCCCCGTCACAGCCCGAGTTCGGCGCGCCGCCGCTGAAATCGCGGCGACTGGAAACGCAGCTGATGACGATCCTCGGTGCGGGGTTCGGGCTCGGGGTGGCGCTCGTGGTGACCCGGCTGTTTGCCGGGCTGGCTCCTGGCCTGACCGTCGCGGGGTTGGTGGCTGGTGTGGTGGTGGGCGTGCTGCTCATGGTCTGGGTGGTCGGCATCCGTGGCCTGCTCCACGACCGCGCGGTGCTTGACCGCTGGATCACCGACGTCACCACTGCGCTGCGGTCCTCGGCAGAAGAGCGCGTCGCCACCAGGGTGTTGACCGCCGAGACGGCACTCACGTCCGAACTGACCGCGCGCGATGAAGCAGAAAGCGCGACGGCCGCCGACCGCATCGCAGCCATCGATGCAGAGCTGCGGGAGCACGCGATCGCCACCGCCAGGGCCGCCGCGGTTCGGGATCGTCGGCTGCCGTCGTTGCAGAAAGCTGTCGCGGCCGTGCACGAGGAGCTCTACGGTGCGCCGGCAACCGAACCCAGAAATGGATCGGATGGTGCTTTGACCGCCGAGAAAACGGAGTCGCCGAATTGAAGGACCGGATTGCGCGGATTACTGAATCGATAAACCAATAGAAACCGATTTACTGAATCGTTCCTGTGAGTGATCGGACATACATCCGATTAACCGCGGGTATGTCACCCACGTTAACCTCTGTACAGGGGATGACCGCGACGCTGCATAGCTTATGGGCTGGCGTTCTCGGCTCCGGTGCCTGGCAGAAACGTACACAGGAGATTTTGATGACCGCAGCGACCATTCCGGGTCTGGACACCGCACCGACTAAGCACAAGGGGCTGCTCGCCTGGGTCCAGGAGGTCGCCGAACTGACACAGCCCGATCGGGTGGTGTTCGCCGACGGTTCCGAGGAGGAGTGCGCTCGACTCACCGAGCAATTGGTCGAAGCCGGCACATTTCGGCGTCTGAATGACGAGAAGCGGCCGAATTCGTATCTGGCGCTGTCTGATCCCTCGGACGTGGCGCGCGTGGAGTCGCGCACCTACATCTGTACAGAGCGTGAAATCGACGCGGGTCCGACCAACAACTGGATGGAACCGGCCGAGATGCGCGGCATCATGACCGACCTCTACCGGGGTTGCATGCGCGGCCGCACGATCTACGTGGTGCCGTTCTGCATGGGTCCGCTCGGCGCCGAGGATCCCAAGCTCGGCGTGGAGATCACCGACTCCGAGTACGTCGTCATCTCGATGCGCACCATGACCCGGATGGGCCAGGCGGCGCTCGACAAGATGGGCACCGACGGCTTCTTCGTCAAGTGCCTGCACTCGGTCGGCGCTCCTCTGGAGCCGGGCCAGGCCGATGTGCCGTGGCCGTGCAACGACACGAAGTACATCACCCACTTCCCCGAAACCCGCGAGATCTGGAGCTACGGCTCGGGATATGGCGGCAACGCGCTGCTGGGCAAGAAGTGCTACTCGCTGCGCATCGCGTCGGCGATGGCCCACGACGAGGGCTGGCTCGCCGAGCACATGCTGATCCTCAAGCTGATCTCGCCGGAGAACAAGGCTTACTACATCGCCGCCGCGTTCCCCTCGGCGTGCGGCAAGACCAACCTTGCGATGCTGCAGCCGACCGTTCCGGGTTGGCGCGCCGAAACCGTCGGCGACGACATCGCCTGGATGCGGTTCGGCAAGGATGGCCGACTCTACGCAGTCAACCCCGAGTTCGGCTTCTTCGGCGTTGCGCCGGGCACCAACTGGGACTCCAACCCGAACGCGATGAAGACGATCGACGCGGGCAACACCGTTTTCACCAACGTCGCGCTGACCGACGACGGCGACGTGTGGTGGGAGGGCCTCGAGGGCGATCCGCAGCACCTGATCGACTGGAAGGGCAACGAGTGGACGCCGGATTCCGACGTCAAGGCTGCCCATCCCAACTCCCGGTACTGCACCCCGATCTCGCAGTGCCCGACGCTGGCGCCTGAGTGGGACGACCCGCAGGGCGTGCCGATCTCGGCGATCCTGTTCGGTGGCCGCCGCAAGACGACGGTGCCGCTGATCACCGAGGCCCGCGACTGGCAGCACGGTGTGTTCATCGGCGCCACGCTCGGCTCGGAGCAGACCGCGGCCGCCGAAGGCAAGGTCGGCACGGTGCGACGCGACCCGATGGCGATGCTGCCGTTCCTCGGCTACAACGTCGGCGACTACTTCCAGCACTGGATCAACATCGGCAAGAACGCCGATGAGTCGAAGATGCCGAAGGTGTTCTTCGTGAACTGGTTCCGCCGCGGCGACGACGGCCGCTTCCTGTGGCCAGGCTTCGGCGAGAACAGCCGCGTGCTCAAGTGGGCCATCGAGCGGATCGAGCACAAGGCCGACGGCAAGACCACGCCGATCGGCATCGTGCCCACCGCCGCCGACCTCGACCTCGATGGCCTCGAGGTGGATGCCGCTGACGTGGACGAGGCGCTGGCTGTCAACCCCGATGAGTGGCGCGAGGAGCTGCCGCTGATCGAGGAGTGGTTCGAGTTCGTCGGCGAGAAGCTGCCGACCGGTATCAAGGACGAGTTCGACGCGCTGAAGCACCGCCTGGCCGAAGCGGACTGACCGCCCGGTCGCCGTCGAGAATCAACTCGGCGGCGCGGTAGGCCATCGCCATGACAGGCCCGTTCGGATTGCCCGAGATCATGGTGGGCCAGATCGAGCAGTCCATCACGCGGAGGCCGTCGACGCCGCGCACCCGCAGCCGGTCGTCGACGATGTCGTCGTCGTTCGGGCCCATCGCGCAGGTGCCGGTCGCGTGCTGGCCCGTCGACCCGCTGTTCAGCGCGGCGTCGATCAACTCGTCGTCGGTCTGCGCGTCAAGACCGGGCGCGGTCTCGTGGCTGATGTGGTCGGCGATCGGCGACTGCAGGAACAGCCGGCGCATGGTGCGCAGCACACCGGCGCCCGTCTTGCGGTCGTAGTCCGTGGTGAGGAAGTTCGGGTTGATCATCATGGGGCTTGCCGGGTGCGGCGAGATGATCGATAGGGAGCCCTCCGATGTCGGGCGCAGAACTTCACCCATGGCGCAGATGCCGGGGAATCGATCGACCCGCGCTCGCCCGCGGCCGCGACGCTCGGCCAGGCTCATCGGGGCGACCAGCATCTGACCGTCGACTCGATCGCTGTCGGGTCGGGTCTTGAACAGCGCGATGACTTCTCCGCCGGCCGGGCGGGCCAGCAGTCCTTCTCCGGTTGCGAAGTATTTGAGGACAGTCCACGCCTTGGCGGCCGGCGTCGACAGGCTCCGGTTGTGGCCGAGATCCTCGTTGAGTCGGTAGGTGTTGACGAGGCATCTGTGGTCGCGCATCCGGCGGCCGACATTCTCACGCTCCAGGTACACGGGCACGGCTGCGGAGGGGAGGACATCTTTGGGTCCGATTCCCGACAGCTGCAACAGTTTTGGCGAGCCGAGCGCGCCGAGGCAGACGATGACCTCGCGTCGCGCGTCGACCTCATAGCGATTGTCTCCGCTACGCAGCACCACGCCGACGGCCCGACCGCGTTTGAATCGCAGATGTTCGGCGAGGGTGTGGGCGGCGAGCGTGAGATTGTCGCGATGCAAGACCGGGTTCAGAAACGCCGTCGCCGCGCTGACCCGGCGGCCACCATGGATCGTCGCCAACGCGAGAGCGATCCGTTCATCGTCGGACTCGTTGATGTCTTCGACGTGACGCAGTCCGAGATTCGTTCCGGCGGCGACGATTTCGTCGCAGATCAGGTCGTGTCCACTCGGCGCGGTGATGTGCAGCGGACCACCCACTCCGCGGGTCGGCGTCGCACCGAGGGCGTTGTCCTCGATCGTCTTGAAGATCGGCAGGATGTCGTCCCACCCCCAGCCCCGGTTGCCGAGTCGGGTGAGCTCGTCGTAGTCGGCGCGCTCGCCTCGGTTGTAGACCATGCCGTTGATGGCGCTGGTCCCGCCGATCACCCTGCCCCGCGGCCAGACTTCGTAAACGTTGTTGGTGCCGAATGGCAGGGTCTGGTACTGCCAGACGTACCGCTCCTTGTCGAAGAGGCGTCCGCCGACCTTGGGAATGTGGAAGTACGGATTGCGCGCCCGTCTGCCCGCCTCGACGAGCAGCACCGAGTTCGCGGGATTCTCCGAAAGGCGGTTGGCCAGCACACAGCCGGCCGACCCCGCGCCGAGGACGATGTAGTCGAACGTTGCCATGCGGACATCCCCGGTCATTTGCTATATGCGTTCAAGCAATATAACCAGCCGGATGGAGGTGCGCGATAAATCGCGATAACGACTGAGTGTCAACTCCGCACAGCAACTGTGCAGCAGATAGCGGACAGCCGCTACGTGGACCTACTTGACAGCCGTCAAGTCCGGGCGTCGTAAAGTCAGCGCATGCAGATCCGCGAGCACGCCGAAGCGCATCCCGACAGGCCCGCCGTCATCCTGCACCCGTCGGGTAAGCAGGTCAGCTTCGCCGAGATGGAGGCGCGGGCCAATCGGCTTGCCCATCGATTCCGGCGCGCCGGCCTGACCGAGGGCGACACCGTCGCGGTGCTGATGGAGAACAACGAGCACCTGCACACGGTGATGTGGGCGGCGCGGCGCAGCGGCCTGTACTACGCGGTGATCAACACGCATCTCACCCCGCCCGAGGCGGCTTACATCGTCGACAACAGCGGCGCCAAGGCGGTGATCGGGTCCAGCGCGATGGTGAAGGTGTGCGAGGGGCTTGCCGAGCACCTTCCCAACGGCCTGCCGGATCTTCTGATGATCGCTGACGACGACCTCGACGGCTGGGCGCGTTATCCCGAATGTGTCGCCGACGAGCCGGACACCCCGATCGCTGACGAGCTCGAAGGCGACCTGTTGCAGTACTCGTCCGGGACTACGGGGCGGCCCAAGGGAATTCGCCGTGAGCTGTCACATCTGCCGCCTACCGAGATGCCGAACATGCTTTCGGCGTTGCTCATGGCGATCGGCATCGACGGCGACTCGATCTACATCAGCCCGGCTCCGCTGTACCACACCGCGCCATGCCTGTGGACGATGAGCGCGCACGCGATGGGCGTCACGGTGGTGGTGATGGAGAAGTTCGATCCCGAACAGACGTTGCAAGCCATCCAGCGCTACCGCGTCACGCATGGCCAGTTCGTCCCGGCGATGTTCGTCCGGATGCTGAAAATGCCTGACTCCGTGCGTGATTCGTATGACGTTTCCAGCCTGAAGCGGGTCGTGCACGCGGCGGCGCCGTGTCCGGTCGACATCAAGAAGCAGATGCTCGATTGGTGGGGGCCGATCGTCGACGAGTACTACTCCTCCTCGGAGGGCGCAGGCATCACGTTCATCTCCGCCGACGATTGGCTCAAACATCCTGGCTCGGTGGGCAAGCCGCTGTTCGGTGTCGCGCACGTCGTCGACGACAACGGTGACGACGTGCCTGCCGGGCAGGCCGGTCAGATCTTCTTCGATATGGGTCCGGTGGCGTTCGTCTACCACAACGACCCGGAGAAGACGGCAGAGTCCCGCGACCGGCACGGCTGGGTGACCGTCGGCGACGTCGGCTATCTCGACGAGGACGGCTATCTGTTCCTCACCGACCGTAAGCACCACATGATCATCTCGGGCGGTGTGAACATCTACCCGCAGGAGGCCGAAAGCCTGCTCGTCACTCACCCCAAGGTGTTGGACGCCGCCGTGTTCGGCATCCCTGACGACGAAATGGGCCAACGCGTCAAGGGTGTGGTGCAGACGCTGGATCCGGCCGACGCCACCGACGACTTCGCGGAGGAGCTATCGGCGTGGCTGCGTCAGCGCTTGGCGCACTACAAGTGTCCGCGGTCGATCTCCTTCGAAGCGCAGCTGCCGCGTACCGATACCGGCAAGCTGTACAAGCAGGAGCTGATTAAGAAGTACTCGTGAGAGAACTCGCAGGGGGGGTCGTCGTCGCGGTCGGCTCACCGTCCGACGAAGCGACTCTCACCCTTACCGAGGACGACTCCGACGACAAGCGTTGCGTGACAGTTGCTTCGGTCACGGATGCGCTTGCCGATCTCACCGAGCGGTGCGAGCGGTGGCCGCAGGCAGCCGCGGTGTGCGACGACGTTCTGCGCGCGGTCGACACTGCGGGCCCTGCATATGCCGGTGTCATCACGGAGTCCCTGGCGTATTCCACATTGCAGGCGGGGCAGGAGTTCGCGCGCTGGCTGGCCGAGCGTGGACCGGCGCAACTGCCCGACATCGCCGACCCGGGGGTCGCTGAGCGTGACGGCGATCGACTGCTGGTCAGGTTCAACCGGCCGCAGCGGCACAACGCGTTCTCCACGGATGCCCGCGCGGCGCTGCTGGAGGCCCTTGAGGTGGCGCGCCTCGACCCGTCGGTCACCGAGGTCGTCTTGTCGGGCAACGGCCCGTCGTTCTGCAGCGGCGGTGACCTCGCCGAGTTCGGCTCCTTCGCCGACCCGGCGAGCGCACATCTCGCCCGTACCCGCCACAGCCCTGCGCTGGTGCTCGACGAGCTGACCGCCCGGCTTGGCCGCGGCTGCCGCGCCGAAGTGCATGGCCAGGTGTTGGGCAGCGGGCTCGAGATGGCCGCCTTTTGCGGATGGGTGCAGGCTCATCCGGATGCGGTCCTGGGCCTGCCGGAGCTGAGCCTCGGACTGATTCCCGGCGCGGGCGGCACGGTGAGCATTACCCGCCGAATCGGCCGCTGGCGCACCGCATATCTGGTGCTGTCCGGCGAGCGGATCGACGCGGCGACGGCCCTGCGGTGGGGGCTGGTCGACCAGATCTGATCGCGATTTCTGCACCAGCGCTATGGATCGGTCCGGCAAACGACCCTCATGCAGAAATGGACGCAGCGACGGCAGGAAACCGGCGTAGCCTCGGTTCATGAGCGGCGGGTGACGGGGGCAGTCAATCGGGCCGCTGCGGTGGCGGCGGCTCCTGCGGCGGCAGCGGATAACGCGCGGCGGCTTCTGCCCGAACACTCAGCCCGACCTGCGCAACGTCACCCTGTAGGTGTACTGCTCGGGAAGAAAGTGGCTTACCGACAGCTCGACAGGCGAACCCCTGGTGTCGGAGTAGAGCCGGTCCACCCGCAGCATCGGATGACCGGACATGCAGCCCACCGCATCGGCGATCGCCTCGTCGGCCGATGCCACGGTAATCGATTGCGCCGCTTCGGCGATCGGATCTGCCAGATGCGGCTCGAGTAGGCCGATGACGGTGTTGGTGCCGACCGCACCGTCGGCTAGATCCGGCGCGCCCTGCACCGCCTGGGCGACCGTCGGCGCCAGGTGGACGGTCGTCGACACGAACGGCACCCCGTCATGGAGCCTGCGGAACACCACCGAGTACACGATGTCATCGTCCAGCCGCAGCCGGCTCGCGGCATCGACGTCGACTCGGCGCCGCAGCCCGTGGAGCACCTCCATGGTGGTGTCGTCGGACAGGCTCATCAGGTCTTCTATCGAGCCGAGCTGACGCAGGTAACGCCGACCCGATTCGCTGGCGTAGGTGCCGCGGCCCGGCACCCGGTACACCACGCCCTCGGCAACCAGATCGACGAACGCCCGCCGCACCGTCTGCCGCGAAACCCCATGGCGCGCCACAAGTTCGGATTCGGTGGGCA
Source organism: Mycobacterium sp. (assembly GCF_035697385.1). Taxonomy (GTDB): domain Bacteria; phylum Actinomycetota; class Actinomycetes; order Mycobacteriales; family Mycobacteriaceae; genus Mycobacterium. The sequence goes on from NZ_DASSCY010000191.1 coordinate 15,048, forward strand.
GCCGGACGCCGTCGCGGTATTGGCCGGCGGCTATCTCGTCGCGAAGCTGCTCGCGCAGTGTCTGATACGCCGGTTCGGTCTTCATCAGATGCCGCCGCGGGCCACCAACTGTCCGGCGATCACATTGCGCTGAATCTCGTTGGTGCCCTCACCGACGATCATCAGCGGCGCGTCCCGGAAATAGCGTTCGACGTCGAATTCGGTGGAGTAGCCGTAGCCGCCGTGGATCCGGACCGCGTTCAGCGCGATCTCCATCGCCGTCTCGGAGGCGAACAGCTTGGCCATGCCCGCCTCCATGTCCGCGCGCTCACCGGCGTCGTAGCGGTCGGCCGCGTACAGCGTCAGCTGGCGGGCGGCGGTGAGCTTGGTGGCCATATCGGCCAGATAATGGCCCACGGCTTGGTGTTTCCAGATCGGCTGGCCGAAGCTCTCCCGCTCCTGGGCGTATCGCAGAGCGTCCTCAAGTGCGGCCGTGGCCACCCCCAGCGCGCGGGAGGCCACCTGAATGCGGCCTGTCTCAAGGCCTTTCATCATCTGCGCGAAACCCTTGCCCGGTTCACCACCCAGAACCGCCGACGCCGGAACACGGCAATCGTCGAACGTCAGCTCGCACGTCTCGACGCCCTTGTAGCCCAGCTTCGGCAGGTCTCGCGACACCGTGAGGCCGTCGCCGTGCTCGACGAGCACCACCGAGATGCCCTTGTGTGCGGGGCGTGCGGCAGGGTCGGTCTTGCACAGCAGCGCGATCAACCCCGACCGGCGGGCATTGCTGATCCATGTCTTGGACCCGTTGATCACCAGTTCGCCGCCGGAACGCACCGCGGTGGTCTTCATGTTCTGCAGGTCCGAACCGCCGCCCGGTTCGGTCAGCGCCATGGTCGCGCGCACCTCGCCGGTCGCCAGTACGGGCAGATAGGTGCGCTTCTGCTCCTCGGTGCCGAACAAATCCAGCAGCTTCGCGACGACCGTGTGCCCGCCCATCGCGCCGGCCAGGCTCATCCAGCCCCGCGACAGTTCCTGCGTGACCAGCACGTAGCACCGCGTCGACACCGGTGAGCCGCCGTAGGACTCCGGGATCGCCAGACCGTAGATGCCGATCTGCTTCATCTGCTCGATCCACGCCTCTGGATACTCGTTGGCGTGCTCGACCTCGCGCACTGTGGGCTTGACGTCGCGGTCGACGAATGCCCGTACCGTCTCGACCAGCATGGTCTCTTCTGCGTTCAACATATGTACGGCCATATTGACACTTTGCGGTCCACAATGCCAGCATGGGCAGTTGTGACTTTGTACGGCCATATTCCCGGCGGCCCCTATTTCGATGAACTCGAGGTGGGCCAGGTCTTCGACTCCGCGCCCTCGATGACTCTGACGGCGGGAGCGGCGGCCGTCCATCAGTCGATCCTCGGCGATCGGCTGCGGCTGGCCCTGGACGCTCAGCTCGCATATGTCGTCACCGGCGCGACGGCTGCGCTGGCACATCCGGCCCTCGTCTGCGATGTCGCGATCGGCCAGAGCACGCTGGCGACACAGCGAGTCAAGGCCAACCTGTTCTACCGGGGGCTGCGGTTTCACCGGTTCCCGATGATCGGCGATTCGCTGTTCACCCGCACCGAGGTGGTCGCCCTGTTGCAGAACTCCGCCAAGCCGGGGCGCGCGCCCACCGGCCTTGCGGCGCTGCGCATGACGACCGTCGACCAGATCGGTCGGCTGGTGCTGGACTTCTATCGCTGCGCGATGCTGCCGCTGCGCGACGGGGCCGCCGATACGGGCCGTGCCGACGATCTGTCGACGATCGGCAGCGATCCCGCACCAACCCACGACCCGACCGCGGACTGGGACGCCGACGCCTATCGCGAGAAGGTGCCCGGCTCCGGATTCGACGCCGACATCGCAGGTACGGTCTTGCACAGCACCGCAGACGTGGTGACCGGCGCGCCTGAGCTTGCTCGCCTGACCCTGAATATAGCTGCGACGCACCATGATTGGCGGGTTGGTGGCCAGCGGCTCGTGTACGGCGGGCATACCATCGGATTGGCGATGGCGCAGGCAACAAGGCTGCTGCCCAACCTGGTCACGGTGCTGGGCTGGGAGTCCTGTGACCACACCGGCCCGGTGCACGAGGGCGACACCCTCTACAGCGAGCTGCACGTCGACGGGGCATCCGCGCTGCCCGACGGCCGAGGCGGTGTGCTGAATCTGAGGTCGCTGGTGTACGCCGTTGGGGAAACCGACCGCCAAGTGCTGGACTGGCGGTTCACGGCCCTCCAGTTCTAGCGCGAGCAGACAGAGAATCGCATTACCCGAGGGGCAACCGTGCGATTCTGCGTCTGCTCGCGGGTAGAAAGCGGACAGAACGCACAATGAGCGTGTGACGTCGTTGGTCATCCCTGTCGCCGTGCTGTCGCAGGCCCGGCAGGTGGCCGACGCCTATCGCAGGCTCACCGGTGTCTCTGTCAACGCAGAGGAAGTCATCGCCGGCCGCGCCGCGCTGCTGGGGCTGACGCCCGCGGGCCGCATCTCGGCAGGCGGCGCGACGAGGTTGATGGCCAGCCGTGACGGGTGGTGCGCCCTGACGCTCTCTCGGCCAGACGACGTCGACGCCGTCCCGGCGCTGGTGCAATCCGATGCCGTCGGCGGCGATCCGTGGCGAGCCGTACAGCGCTGGATCTCCGAGCACGACGCCTCCGATGTCACCGCCCGCGCGCGCCTACTCGGCCTGCCCGTCGCTGCCCTCGGCGAAACGCCCGCCGCCCCACCACAGATCAGTCGACTGGGAGCGCCTGCTTCGCCGCGTGCCCTGTCGACGCTGTTGGTCGTCGACCTGTCCGCCATGTGGGCGGGCCCGCTGTGCGGGCAGCTGCTGGCGCGAGCAGGCGCCACCGTCGTCAAGGTCGAGAGCCCGAATAGGCCTGACGGCACGCGGGCCGGTCCTGTCGAGTTCTTCGACTGGATGAACAGCGGAAAGCTCTCGTACGCCGCCGATTTCGACGAGCCCACGGCGCTGCGACGGCTGCTCGAAGCCGCCGACGTGGTGATCGAGTCCTCGCGCCCCGCCGCGCTGGCTCGCCGCGGCGTGGGGCCGACAGACGTCGCACCGCGCGACGGCAGGGTCTGGTTGCGAATCACCGGCCACGGCACCGACGGTGAGTGCGCCGACTGGGTCGCTTTCGGAGACGACGCCGCAGTGTCCGGCGGCTTGGTCCGCAGCGCGCAGGATGACCCGGAGTTCTGCGGCGATGCCATCGCCGACCCGCTGACCGGTCTGCATGCCGCGCTGGCGGTCGCGCAGTCGCTGAACCGCGGCGGTGGTGAGCTGATCGAGATGTCGATGGCCGCGGTCGCCGCCACCTACGCGGCCCAGCCGCTGCAACCCGAAACACGATGTGCCACAACACCGAAGCCGCGCGTGCCTGCATCACCTCTTGGCGACGACAACGCCGCCGTCGACCGGTTGGTGGCCGAAAGACGGCTGACTTCATGCTGATTCAACGTGCGACGCTGCTCGACGGCACCACGACCGACATCCGACTTGGCGAGCGGATCAGCGAAGTCGCCGACGGGCTCACCCCCCAACACGGTGAGCAGGTGCTTGACGCCGCGGGCGCAACGGTCATCCCTGGCCTGCACGACCACCACGTCCATCTGCACTCGGCGGCCGCCGCACTGACGTCGACGCGCGTGGGTCCCGCCGAGGTGCACAACCGCGAAGACCTAGCCCGCGCACTGGCTCACGCCGAGGTCCGCGGCGACGGGTGGATCAGGGCGGTGGGGTATCACGAAGCGGTCGCAGGCCCGCTGGATCGTGCCGTGCTGGACGAACTGTCGCCGTCGGTGCCCGTGCGGGTTCAGCACCGCAGTGGTGTGCTGTGGACGCTGAACTCGGCAGGCCTTGCCCGGGTCGGTTTGGCCGATCATCCCGACGGGCGGCTGCACAGCGCCGACCGCAGCTGGTCGGATACCTTGCAGCGCAACGAAACCGGCCTCGCCGAGGTCAGCCGAGAGCTGTCCAAGTACGGCGTCACCGGCGTCACCGACGCCACACCTGATCTCGAGGTCGGCGACATCGTCAAGTTGATCGAAGCGCATCGGCACGGCGAACTACGCCAGCGCGTGCACTGCCTGGCCCCCGGCAAGCGGATCCTGCACGACACCGACCTCGACCTCGACGAGCTGACCGCGTTCATCGTGCAGCGACACGCCCAAGACGCGCCCGTCGCGGTGCATTGCGTGACCGCGGCGCAGCTCGTCGTCACCCTCTCGGCCCTGCAGTCGGCTGGTGGTCACCCGCACGATCGCATCGAACACGCCGCCGTGGTACCCGACGACGCCGTCGCGGACCTCGCTGCCCTTGGCGTCACCGTCGTGACGCAGCCCAACTTCGTCGCCGAGCGCGGCGATCAATATCTCACCGACGTCAGCGCCGACGAGCATCATGAGTTGTGGCGGGTGGCCTCATTGAAGGAGGCCGGTGTGCCGGTTGCACTGTCCACCGACATGCCGTTCGGCGAAGCCGATCCATGGGCGGTCATGCGGGCGGCGGTCCGTCGCACCACGGCCACCGGTGCTGTGTTAGGCTCCGGCGAATGTGTCTCTGCGCGTGAGGCTTTGACGATGTTCTTCGGCACCGCCAGCAGCCCAACAGCGGCCCGCGCCATCGAGGCCGGCCAGCCGGGCGACCTGGTCGTGCTCGCCGCCTCGCCGGCCGAGGTCCTCAGCGAGCTCGCCGCAGGGATGGTCTCCGCGACGGTGATCGCCGGTGAGGTCGTCTACGAACGCTAGGCAGCGGCGGGTGCGAACGCCTGGCGCAACACAGCACACTGGCCGTTGAAGAACGCTTGCGATACTTCGGCTTTCGGGACGATCGCGTCAAAGCCGTGGAAGGCGCCGGAGACCACCTGGACCTCGCATGGCACGCCGGCGGCCTTCAACCGCTCGGCGTAGGCAACGTCCTCGTCGTGGAAAAGGTCCAGCGAGCCGACACCCATCCACGCCGGCGGCAATCCACTGAGGTCTTCGCGCCGCGCTGGTACGGCGACGTCGCGGTCCGCATCGCCGAGGTACGCATCCCAGCCGAACCTGTTGCTGCTCTGATTCCACAGCCGATGCCCTGGGTTGTCCAGGCCCTGCCGGTCCACGGTGCGGTCGTCGAGCATCGGATAGACCAATAGCTGTGCCGCCAACGGGATTTCGCCGCGATCACGGGCGAGCAAGGCCAGGGCCGCGGCCAGCCCACCGCCGGCGCTGGCCCCGCCGATCGCCACTCGCGCCGGGTCGACCGAGGGGAGCCCGGCGAGCCACGCCAACGCCGAGTAGCAGTCCTCCAGCGGTATGGGATAGGGGTTTTCGGGCGCCAGCCGATAGTCGACGGACGCCACCGTTGCGCCGACTTCGCGGGCGAACCGGCGACACAACTCGTCGTCCTGCGCGGCGCTGCCGATGACGTAGCCGCCGCCGTGGATCCAGAGCAGCGCCGGACCCACACCCGTCGCGTTGGTGGGTCGGTACAGCCGCACACCGACACCGGACGCCAGGGTCAGCACCTCGACATCATCGGGGATGTGACGGCCCATCAGCCGGGTGCCCATCCGCAAGATCGGGAGCGTCACGGGTGTCACCACTTGTTTGGGGATGAAGCGAGCGATGCGGCGCAGGTCAGGATGGAAATCGCTGGATGGCACCTAGCCAGTATTACCTGCGCCAGATCCGTGACGGCTTCCCGGCCATCAGATCACGCGCGGGCAGCACTTGTACGCGCCACGGATCCAGGCGCAACACACTGAACTCCGGGTCGTCGGGGCCCTTCCAGAATTGGCTGGGCCGGTAGCCGACCCCGCGGGGGCTGCCACGCCGGTACATGTCCCACACCGCCTGCGCGGTCTCGGGGTCGTCGTCCCAGCGCGCGACGCTGTCGAGGTAGGCGGCATCCTCTCTGCGACTCCAATACGCCGTGCTGACGTGAGGATTGTGCTCGAGATGTGCGGTCTTGATGGGCGTCTTGTAGGTGCCCAGCCAGCCGACCGGCTCGGGCAGGTCGAGTTGCCACACGACGATCAGGGCTCGGGAACGCGGGCGTCCCTTGCGGTCGACGGTCGTCATCGTCGTGTAGACGGTGTCGGAGATGATCGACGACACGTCGGCACGGATGTCTTCGAACGCTGTCATAGGGGTGCTCCGATCGCGTTGAGGGTCTGTGCGAGGTAGGGCAGGCCGTCGGCGCCGTGGCCGTTGTCCGAGGTGCGCTGCAACAGCCCGGAGATCGCCTCGGCCAGCGATGTGTCGATGCCAAGGGAGGCTCCGGTGTCGATCACATGGCGGATGGCATCGACGTAGACGTCGATGGTTCCGTCGTCGGCCGTGATCGCGTTCGTCCGGATCTGGGTGGTGTGCCGATCGAAGAGGCCGACGACGAAGGGCCAATAGTCGCGCACCACCGACGGGAAGTGCTCGACGTCGATGTCCTGTCGTTGCAGTAACGCCAGCGCTTGGTACGACGAGGTGAGGAAGCCCAGGATCATTCCGAGAATCGCCGTGTCGTATGCGGACGCTGCGGCGGGGTCGGTGCCGAGGAACAGCGGAGTACCGAAGGCTTCCAACACTTCTCGGTAACGGGAGAATGCGTCGCCGTCGCCGCTGTAGAAGAACTTCGCCGACGCATCCCCGACCAATCGGGTGCCGCTCATGGCGGCACCGTCGAGGTAGCGGCCGCCACGGCTACCGACGTTCTCGGCGACGGCCACCGCGTCCGACGGCGTCCCTGACGACAGGTTGACGATCGTTCGGCCTCGTACACTTTGACCGGCCTCGGTCAGCACCGAACGCACGTCGTCATAGGTGCTGACGGTGATGACCACGACGGCCGTCGAAGCGACAAGGTCTGCGACCGTCGGCCGCAGCGTCGCGCCGGCTTCGACGAGGGCGCGGGCTCTGCCGGGAGTGCGGTTCCATACGGATGTCGTGATGCCGCTATCGAGTGCGGCGGCGGCCAGCGCGGAGCCCAGGGCGCCCGTGCCGACGATCCCGACGGTGTGTTCTTCTGCCATGCTCACCACTGAACCGCCGCAAGGCGGGACGAACAATGCTTGTTCTGCTCCGAACGATACGTATTCGTCCCACGACAGCTACGCTGAGGCCATGCCCGACGCACTTGCCACGCTGTTCGAGGACGCCTGCCCCCGCGCACGCCACATCCAGGTCGACTCCGATGACTGGCAGGTGGACCTTGGCGACGGGTCGGCTCTGATGGTCGTCGTGCCGTTGGGTGGCGGCGGATGGGTGAGCGGTCCGTCGGGTCGCCGGCCGTTCGCGTCCGGCGATGTCATTGTCGCGACGGCGGAGGTGGATCTGCACGGTGACGCCGCGCAGGCTCGTCCGAAGCACATCCTGGTTGGCGCGTATGACGTGGGCGGTAGCGTGTGCGACCGAGCGCTGACCGGTCTGCCGGACGTGATCGTCGCAGGCCCGAACGCGCAAACCGCCGCTCTCACAGCCATTCTCACCGAGGAGAGCGACGCGATGAGGGCAGGGCGCGACGCCGTCGTGATCCGCGTGCTGGATCTGCTTGCCGTAACGGCGATCCGGGAATGGATGGAGGCCAACCCGGACGTCTCGCCCGCGTGGGTTTCCGCCCACAGAGATCCGGTGGTGAGCCGCGCTCTGCAACTTATCCACGACCACCCTGGCGCGTCCTGGACGTTGGAATCGCTTGCGCAGCAGTCGGGTTCGTCGCGCTCGGCGCTCTCGCGGCGGTTCAGCCGCGCGCTGGGAGAGTCGCCGATGGGCTATCTGACATGCTGGCGGCTGTGCTTGGCGTCTGACCTGTTGCAGAAGACCGACGCTCCGCTGGCCTCCGTCGCAGCACGGGTGGGCTATGCCAACCCGTACGCGTTCAGCGCGGCGTTTCACCGAAGCTACGGGGTACGGCCAGGTCGCTACCGATCCGCGGCATCAAAGCGGTCAACCTAGCGACCTACGTTGTTACTGACTGTGTTTCCTCCTACTTGAGCAGCGGATCGCGCGGCAGGCCGAGAATCCGCTCCGCGATCGTGTTTCGGGTGATCTCCGACGTGCCTCCTGCGATGGTCATCGCCCGGTTTCCGAGATAGCTGCGCGTCAGCTTCGGAGCTTGTTCCACCACGGCCGCCGGCCCCGCCAACTCCATACCCAACTCCGTGATCCGCTGACCGGACTCGGCGACCAGCAGCTTGGTCACGTTGCCCTCCGGGCCCGGCTCGGCCCCCGCAATGGCCCGGCTCGCCCGGCGCAGGTTGAGCAGCCGCAAGGTATGCGTCTCGGCAATGCACTCACCGGCCCGCCGCACGTAGTTCGCAGGCGACGGCGAGGCGTCGAGCAGCTTGATCAGGTGATCCGGGCTGAAGCCGACGGTACCGCCGGAACCGCCGCCGATGGACACCCGCTCGTTGCCCAGCGTCGCGCGGGCCACCAGCCAGCCCTTGTTCACATCTCCCACCACGTCCTCGTCGGGGACGAAAACGTCGTCGAAGAAGACCTCGTTGAAATGGGCGTCCCCGGTGATGCCCTTCAGCGGATTCACCGTCACGCCAGGGGCTTTCATATCGATCGCCATCATCGTCACGCCCGCATGCTTGGGCGCGTCGGGGTCGGTGCGCACGGTGGCCAATCCCCACTGGCACAACTGCGCCAGGCTCGTCCACACTTTCTGGCCGGTCACCCGCCACCCACCGTCGACTTTCTTCGCCACGGTGCGCACAGCGGCGGCATCGGAGCCCGCGCCGGGCTCGGAGAACAGCTGGCACCACATCACCTCACCCCGCAGCACCGGCTCCACCCAACGCTCGCGTTGGTCATCGGTTCCGGCCTGGGCGATGGTCAGCGCCACCCACCCGGTGATGCCCATGTCCGGCCGCTCGATCCCGGAGAACTCCTCCTCGATGACAAGCTGCTCGAGCACATTGGCGGCGCGGCCCCACGGTTTGGGCCAGTGCGGCACCAGATACCCCGAGTCGACAAGGAAGTCACGCTGTTTGTCGTCGGGCAGGGACCTGATTGTTGCGACGGCTTCGCGGGCCTTGCTGCGGTGCTCCTCGGCCTCCGGCGGCAGCGTGAACGACGCACCGTGGGCTTGGCCGCTGCGCTGCGCTTCGACGACGTCCAACAGCGGGTCGGCGCCGTCTTCCATGAGTGCGGCCAGCGTGCGGGCCCGGCGCAGGTAGAGGTGGGCGTCATGTTCCCAGGTGAAGCCGATGCCGCCGTGCAGCTGAATGTTGTTTTGTGCGTTGAAGATTTGGGTGCGGATGGCGTGCGATGCGGCGACCGCGCCTGCGAACCAGGCGCTGTCGAGGTCGTCGGCGCGGGCCGCGTCCCACGTTGCGGCAGTGGTCTCTTCGGCGTTCACCAGCATGTTGGCTGCGTGGTGCTTGACCGCCTGGAAGGTGCCGATGGTTCTGCCGAATTGTTCGCGCACCTTGGCGTATTCGACGGCCATCTCCAGCGTCGCCCAGCTGGTCCCCACCGCTTCGGCGGATGCCAGGATGCGGAAGACCGTGCGCGCCTTTCGCGCGGCACCACGCAGCACACGATCCTCGGCGATATTCACCCCGCGCAACTCGACAGACCCGACGCTGCGAGTGGTGTCCAGCGCGGTCAGCGACGTAATCGTGACGCCCTCGGCGCCGGCATCGAGCACTGCGAGGTCTTCTCCGGCCGCGACCACCAACAGGTCGGCGTCGGGGGCGCCCAACACGGCTGGGCTCTCGCCGGTGACCACCAGGTCGGAACCGATCGTGACGCTGCCGGACAACGCGACGGCACCGATGGTGCTGCCATCGACGAGTCCCGGAAGCAATTGTGCGCGAAGCGAATCCGGCGCACACCGGTCGAGAACCACCGCCGCGGACACGCTCGGCAGGAACGGTCCTGGACACAGCTCGTGGCCCTGCGCCTCCAGAACCACTGCCAATTCGGCCAGGCCGTAACCCGAACCGCCGTGTTCCTCGGCGATGGCCAGCCCGGTCCATCCAAGATCGGTGGCCGCCGACCATACGTCGGCGGGATGTGCAGATCCGCCCTCGAGCGTCGAGCGCGCGGCAGCGCGGCTGTTCAGGCGGTTCAACTGCCCGAACACGGCGTCGGCCAGGTCGTTGTGTTCCTCGGTGATGGCGAGTGCTGACTTACTCACGGTGGAAGTCCTCTTTACGTTTGACGGTCGTCAAGTAAAGCTATCGCGCAGGACCCGGAAGCAGTACATATGACGCAGGTCACAGCTGATCTTGAAAATGTCATGAGTAGACATCTTCGGAATGTTGTCGTTTGAGAATCCGTCCGCGGGGTACAGTCGCGAAATGACGGTACGACCGGACATGTGGGCGCGCGCCAGGTGGTTGCTGCGTGCCGGTCCTACTGATTACATGCTGGCGATGAGCGTCGCATCGGCTTCGCTCCCAGTTATCGGGAAACACCTTGAGCCCCTTGGCGGTATGACCGCCATGGGCATCTGGGGATACCGGCACATGCCGGAATTCCTGGAAGCCACCGCGAAGTCCTGGCTTAGCCCCGGCAACGCTGAGGTGCGCCGATTGGAGCGCGACGCCACCCACAACGTGGTCGATGCCGCGCTGCGCGGCATCGTGCGCGCCGAGGACCTGGCGATCGAGTGGCCCGCCCCAGAGGGCGCCCCGCCGCTGTGGAAGCTTCGGGAGCATCGCCGCAGCGTGTACCGCTCATCGGTGCGCTACGGCAGTCATCCGTCACAGCTGCTCGACGTATGGCGGCGCAAAGATCTGCCCGCCGAGCCCGCGCCGGTGCTGATCTTCGTCCCGGGTGGGGCCTGGATTCACGGCAGCCGGATGCTGCAGGGCTACGCGCTGATGTCGCATCTGGCCGAGATGGGCTGGGTGTGCCTGTCCATCGACTACCGGGTGGCTCCGCACCACCGCTGGCCCGACCACATCACCGACGTGAAGGCCGCCATCGCGTGGGCCCGGGCGAACGTCGACAAGTTCGGTGGCGACCGCAATTTCGTGGCGGTAGCAGGTACGTCGGCCGGTGGGCATTTGTCCGCCCTGGCCGGGCTGACCGTCAACGACCCAGAGATGCAGGCCGAACTGCCGGAGGGTTCCGACACCTCGGTCGACGCTGTCGTCGGCATCTATGGTCGCTACGACTGGGAGGACCGCTCCACCGCGGAACGCGCCCGGTTCATGGATTTCCTCGAGCGGGTCGTCGTCAAGCGCAAGATGTCCCGTCACCCGGAGATCTTCCGGAAGGCCTCGCCGATCGCGCGGATTCATCCCAAGGCGCCGCCGTTCCTTGTCATCCACGGCACCGGCGACTCGGTGATTCCCGTCGAGCAGGCCCGCAGCTTCGTCGAGCGACTGCGGGCGGTGTCGCAGTCAGTGGTGAGCTATGCCGAGTTGCCGGGCGCCGGTCACGCCTTCGACATGATCGACGGGGCCCGCACCGGCTCGATGGCGACCGCAATCGGCTTGTTCCTCAACCAGATTCACCGAAACCGGACCGTCGCCGGGGCAAAAGAGGTTGTATAGACGCCTCCACGTAGGAGGTAGAGGTGAAGAGGCTTAGCGGGTGGGACGCTGTGCTGTTGTACAGCGAGACGCCGGATGTGCACATGCACACCCTCAAGCTTGCAGTGATCGACATCTCCGACCTGGGCACCCGCAAGTTCGGTATCGACGATTTCCGCAAGGTGATCCGCGGGCGGTTACACAAGCTGGAGCCGTTCTGCTACGAGTTGGTCGAGATTCCCCTCAAGATGCATCACCCGATGTGGCGGGAGAACTGCGAGGTCGACCTCGAGTATCACGTCCGGCCGTACCGAGTGGACAGCCCGGGCGGCCGCCGCCAACTGGACGAGGCGGTCGGCAAGATCGCCAGCACGCCGCTGGATCGCAACCGTCCGCTGTGGGAGATGTACTTCATCGAGGGCCTGGCCAATGGCCGCATCGCTGTGCTTGGCAAGATCCATCACGCGCTGGCCGACGGTGTGGCCTCGGCCAATCTGTTGGCGCGCGGGATGGATCCGCGACAGGGCCCGCCGATCGACCGGGATTCTTATGCGACGGACCCGGCGCCGACCCAAGGCGAGTTGGTGCGGACGGCGTTCGCCGACCACCTCCGGCAACTCGGGCGGCTGCCGGGCGTGGTCCGCTACACCGCGCAGGGGATGGCCCGGGTGCGGCGCAGCTCACGGAAGCTGTCGCCCGAGCTGACCCGTCCGTTCACCCCGCCGCCGACCTTCATGAACCACAAGGTCGATCCCGTACGCAAGTTCGCCACGGCGACGCTGGCGCTCGCCGATGTCAAGCACACCGGCAAGCACCTGGGTGTCACCATCAACGACATGGTGCTGGCGATTTCGGCCGGCGCACTGCGGCGACTCCTGCTGCGTTACGACGGCCACGCCGACCATCCCCTGCTGGCATCCGTGCCGGTGAGCTTTGATTTCTCGCCGGACCGGATCTCGGGCAACAGATTCACCGGCGTGCTGGTGGCGCTGCCCACCGACTGCGAGGATCCGCTGGATCGGGTGCGCAACGCCCGCGAAGCCGCGTTGTCCGCCAAGGAGAGTCACAACTTGATCGGTCCGGAACTGGTGAGCCGGTGGTCGGCGTATTTCCCGCCGGCCCCGGCGGAGGCGGTGTTCCGTTGGCTGGCCAACAAGGACGGCCAGAACAAGGTGCTGAACCTGCCGATCTCCAATGTGCCCGGTCCGCGCGAACCGGGCCGGGTCGGTGGCGCACTGGTCACCGAGCTCTACTCCGTGGGTCCGCTGACCACGGGCAGTGGTCTCAACATCACGGTGTGGAGCTATGTCGACCAGCTCAACATCTCGGTGCTGTCCGACGGGTCCACACTGGAAGACCCGCACGAGCTGACGGACGCGATGATCGAGGCGTTCATCGAAATCCGTAAGGCCGCAGGACTTCCCGAGGAGCTGACGGTCGTCGAATCCGCTATGGCGCAGTAGCGTCCACCGCCGAGTGGCCATTCGACGCGACAGCACGCTTCTTTGCGTGCACCCAGGACAGGAACGTCTCGACGGCTTGGGCCGTGTAGTGCGCCCGCGGTGACCCGTAGTAGAAGTCGAATGCGTGCTGGGCGTGCGGGATCTCGGCGTAGGCGACGGTTGACTGGGAGACCTCGCGCAGCGCCTCGGCGAACTCACGGCCTTCCTGGACAGGAATAATGGAGTCGTCTTGCCCGTGCAGAACGAAAATCGGTGGTGCATCAGGGCGTAACCGCTTGATCGGTGACGCGTCGAGGTACACCTGCTTGTTGTCGACGAACCGCTTCTTGACCACGAACTTCTGCAGCAAGCCGATGAACTCCTTGCGGCCGGACCCCTTGGCCGTGAACCAGTCGTAGCGGCCGTAGATCGGCACAGCGGCCACCACCGACGTGTCGGCATCCTCGAATCCTGGCTGGTACTGCGGGTCGTCGGAGGTGAGCGCCGCCAGTGAAGCCAGGTGACCGCCTGCCGATCCGCCGGTGATTGCGACGAAGTCCGGGTCGCCGCCGTAGTCGGCGATGTTCTCCTTGATCCAGGCCAGCGCGCGCTTGACGTCAACGATGTGGTCCGGCCAGGTATGACGAGGGCTCACCCGGTAGTCGATCGACACACATACCCAGCCGCGCTCGGCCAGGTGGCTGAGCAGCGGGTAGGCCTGTGGCCGCCGCATGCCGATCGCCCATGCGCCGCCGGGCACCTGAAGTATCACGGGGGCACGCCCGTCCCTCGGCAGGTCGGCCCGTTTCCAGATGTCGGCGCGGTTCACCCGACGGTGCGGACCGTATTGCACGATGCTCGCCTTCTCGACATAGCGGCGACGCACCAGTTCGTTGGGCCACACACCGACGCGGACACGACGCCTAGCCGGCTGCGATTTCGCGGCGATTCTTTCGTAGTCATCGCCCAGCGCCTCGCGCAGTGGCTCCTCGAAGTACGGCCGCGACTGCACATTTCGGCGGTGAGTCAGCCACAGCAGCGCCCAGGCGATCGCGGTGAGCAGCAACGCGATTCGGCCACGCCAGCCCTTGAAGTCGCCGCGCCTGCCACGGCGCAGTGCATCGAGCATCGAGCCGGCCATGTACAGCGGCGACATCTCGGTGGTGGGCCAGCCGAACGCGAACACGGGAAGGGTGATGTATCCCTCACGCCCGACTGGCTGCGCGCCGTTGGCGGCGTTGAGAAGTTCCGCGGCCGCACGCAGCAGCGGAAAGCGGCGCCTACCCACCGCTGACGCGGGCTTGTAGGTCGCGGCGGACGATCTTGCCGGTGCTATTGCGCGGCAGCTCGTCGAGGATCGTAATCTCTCGGGGCACTTTGTAATTCGCCAAACTCTCTCGAACGTGTTGTTTAAGTTCTTCCGGTGTAGCCGCAGCACCGTCATTCAAAACCACAAATGCGGCAAGCCGCTGCCCGAACTGCTCGTCGTCCACCCCGATCACCGACGCCTCAGTGACGTCGGAGTGAGCGGCCAGCGTCTTCTCCACCTCGATCGGGTAGACGTTCTCTCCGCCCGACACGATCATCTCGTCGTCGCGGCCGACCACGAACAGCCGGCCCGCTTCGTCGACGTAGCCGACATCACCCGATGACATGAACCCCTCGTGGAAGTCCTTCGTCTTCCCTGAGGTGTAGCCGTCGAACTGGGTGGAGTTGCGCACGAAGATGCTGCCGGTTTCACCGGTCGGCACCTCACGGAAATCGGCGTCAAGGATGCGGATCTCGGTACCTTCTGCGGGTTTGCCCGCCGTGTCGGGCGCGGCCCGAAGGTCCTGTGGCGTGGCCGTGGCGATCATGCCTGCTTCGGTGGCGTTGTAGTTGTTGTAGATGACGTCGCCGAACTGGTCCATGAACTTGATGACGACGTCGGGCCGCATCCGCGAGCCCGATGCGGCGGCGAACCGCAGCGACCGGCCGCTGTAGCGGGCCCGGACGTCGTCGGGCAGTTCCATGATCCGGTCGAACATCACCGGGACCACACACAGCCCGGTGGCGCGGTGACGGTCGATCAACTCGAGGGTGGCCTCGGGATCGAACTTGCGACGGGTCACGATCGTGCAAGCCATCGACGCCGCGAACGCGAGCTGCGAGAAACCCCACGCATGGAACATCGGCGCCACGATGACGACGGGTTCTTCTGCCCGCCACGGAGTCCGGTCCAGGATGGCCTTGAGGACCTCGGGACCACCGCCGGAATGCCTGGCGCCCTTGGGAGTTCCGGTGGTGCCGGAGGTGAGCAGGACGACTCGGCTCTTTGAGCTGGCGCGCTGAGGCTGCTTGCCGGTGTGCTCACTGATCAGCTTCTCGACGGTCAACACGTCGCCATCGGTATCAGTCCAGGCCACGATGCGCGTCGTGTCCGGGCTGTCGGTGAGCGCACGGTCGACGGTGGAGGTGAACTCCTCGTCGTAGATGATTGCCAGGGATGTATCCGCGCCTTCACGATTGATTACCTCGGCCAAAGCGGGCCCGGCGAACGACGTGTTGAGCAGCAGCACGTCGGCACCGATCCGGTTGGCGGCGATCAACGCGTCGACGAAGCCGCGGTGGTTGCGGGCCATGATGCCGATTACTAGCGGAGCCGCGCCAGCGGCGACATCCGGCCGAGCGCGGGTTTCGTTTAATCCTTGCAGTGCGGCGGCGAATGCGTCGGCCCGCTGGTCGATTTCACGCCACGTCAGCGTGCCCAGTTCGTCGACGAGGCCGGGACGATCGGGGCATCGTTGCGCGGAGCTGGCGAAACCCGAAGTGATGCCCATGTTTTCGCGCCGCATCGCGGCGGCGATGCGCAGGTACTTGTCGGGCCGCATCGGCGCGATCAACCCGGCACGCCTCATGGTGGCGACCAGGCCCAGCGCTTGGTTGAGTCGGTCCAGTGCCATCGTCGGCTAGCCCACCACGGGGAGCCGGCGCTCCTTGGCCAGTTTGTCCAGCGCCCGCTGCATGACGTGCCGCACGTGGGCGTCGACCTCGTCGATGTCGGGGTCCTCGCCGAACTCGGCGACGATGTCTACCGGCGGCAGGACCTGCATGACAATCTTGGACGGCAGCGGAACGTTGGGGGGAACGACGACGCTCAGCCCGAACGGGAAGCCGAATGAGATCGGCACGATCTTGGCGCGGGCCAGCCGCGCTATCGGCCCGAGACGCTCGGCCAGCCAGGTGCCGCGCGACAGGAAGATCTGCGTTTCCTGTCCGCCGATTCCCACGGTGGGCACGATCGGCACCCCGGCGTTCAGGGCGGCCTTGACGTAGCCGGTGCGACCACCGAAGTCGATCTTGTTGGCGGTCAGCGTCGGCCGGTACACGTCGTAGTCGCCGCCGGGGAACACCACGACGAGGCCACCGGAGCGCAGCGCCTCGTCGGCATTCGCGTGGTTGGCGCTGATATAGCCGATTCGCTTGAAGAAGTCACCGGTCGGGCCTGTCATGAGCATGTCGTGGCTCAGGGTGTAGATCGGCCGGTCATAACCGTGCTCTTCGTAGTACTCGGCGGCGAGAATCGGGACATCCATCGGCAGGATGCCCCCGGAGTGGTTGCACACCACCAACGCGCCGCCCGGCGGCATGTGGTCCAGGCCGCGCACCTCCGAGCGGAAGTATCGCCGCAGGAACGGCCGGGTAATTCCCATTACGCGCTGGGTCAGGCTCGGATCCCACTTGGTCAGCTCCGATGGCTCGATATCGGCCGCGGCCATAGGTCCCCCTGGGTCGAATTGAAACGTGTTCTAGTTTTAGATGGTACCTGGGCCATCCTTCCCCGCCACCGAGCTGGTCGCGACGCTTTTGCGGTTTAGAACGCCGGGTGCGGGGCTATGTCGTTGGGCAGATCACCGGGAGGGACGTCCCCCGGCGCGGCGTCGCGGCCGGGCGGGACGACGGCCATTGATGAGGCGAGGTCCAGCGATGACGGAGTTTCTCCCTGGAACCGCCATCGCCGGGGGCCGCTACCGCCTGCTCGCGTGGCATGGAGGCCGGCCGCGGCTGCAGTTCTGGCAGGCGGTCGACGCCGCGTCGGGTCAGCACGTGGCGTTGACCCTCGTCGACCCCGACGGCGAGCTCCCGGTCGAGTTCGTCCACGAAATCCTGGCGCGCACCGTCCGGCTCAAGGGCATCGGAGAGCGCGGCGTCGCACGCGTGCTCGACGTACTTCACACCGGCAGTTTCGGGGTCGTGGTCTGTGAATGGATTCCCGGCGGCACACTGCGGCAGATCGCCGATACCGGACCATCGCCTGTCGCGGCCGCAACGGCTATGCAGTTTCTGGCCGCAACCGCGGAGGAGGCGCATCGAGCGGGACTCGTGCTTTCCGTCGACCACCCGAGCCGGCTACGGGTGACCACTGACGGTCATGTGGTGTTGGCGTTCCCGGCCAGCATGCTCGAGGCGACGCCGCGGACCGATCTGCGTGGGATCGGCTGCGCGCTGTATGCCCTGCTGCTCAACTGCTGGCCGGCCTGCGACGTGACGGAATGGGCGCCCGCCCAGTTCGACTCCGAGGGCCGTCCCGCGGAACCCTGCGTGATTGATCCGCAGATACCATTCCTCGTCTCCACCACCGTGACGGGTCTGTTGCGTGAAGAAGGTGGAATAGCGAGCGCGGCAACACTTCTCACGCTCCTTCGGCAGGCTGCCGCGGACGCCACCGACGGGTCGGATTGTCGGGTCATGCCGCCACTCGACGTGCCTGCGCCCGGCTACTACGCAGGCTTTCGTAGCTTCGGGCCGGACGAACAAGCCGCAGCGGCCCGTCGATCCGTCATGCGCGTCGGCATGAGCACAGCGGCGGCGATCATCGTCGTCGCAGTGATAGCGCTGGCATCGTCGCTCAACAGCATGCTCGGTGAGCACGACGACCCAGTGGCGATGGATCCGGAAAAGCTGGGTTTGAACCCAATGGCCCCGACATCGTCGGCACCGCAGCCGGAGCAGACCGTAGATAAAGGCGGAGAGCGGGTGCAGCCGGCGGCGGCCTCGGTGTTCTCGCCAGACGGATCGCCCGACAGTCCCGAGGAGGCCGGCGCGGCGATCGACAACAATCCGGGCACCGCTTGGTCGACCGACAGGTATTACGACGCGGATCCATTCCCGAAATTCAAGTCGGGCGTCGGGCTGCTCTTGAAGCTGGAAAAGCCAACGCCGCCCGGCGTGGTCACCGTCGACCTGGACTGCGTCGGCACCGTCGTGCAGATCCGCGCGGCGCAAAGCGACCAACCGAAGACGCTGGCCGAGACCACCGAACTCACGCCGCCGACACAAGTGCGACCCGGCCAGAACCGCATCCCGATCACGGATCCGGCCCCGGTTTCGAACGTGCTGGTGTGGATTTCCAAGCTCGGATCCGCCGACGGCAACAACCGGTGCGCGATGTCGGAGGTCGGCCTGCAGGCGGCGTCGCCGCCCGCGTGAGGTCGGCGGTTAGCATCACGGCGTGAGCCAAGCAGACAGCACCGAGTCCCCTGTCCTCGTCGAGCAGCGCGACCGGATCTTGATCATCACGATCAACCGACCCGAGGCCAAGAATGCCGTGAACGCCGCGGTGAGCCGCGGGTTGGCGGACGCGATGGACCGCCTCGACGGAGACACCGGCCTTTCGGTGGGCGTGCTGACCGGGGCGGGCGGCTCCTTTTGCGCAGGCATGGACCTCAAGGCGTTCGCCCGTGGAGAGAAC
This sequence comes from Mycobacterium sp., assembly GCF_035697385.1. Classification (GTDB taxonomy): domain Bacteria; phylum Actinomycetota; class Actinomycetes; order Mycobacteriales; family Mycobacteriaceae; genus Mycobacterium. Next base: position 33,725 of record NZ_DASSCY010000191.1, read on the forward strand.
GTCGTCGTCGAGGGCCGCGGAATGGGGTTCACCGAGCGTCCGCCGGTCAAGCCGCTGATCGCGGCGGTGGAGGGCTACGCGTTGGCCGGCGGGACCGAACTGGCGCTGGCCACCGATCTCATTGTGGCGTCGAAAGACTCGGCGTTCGGCATCCCCGAGGTGAAGCGCGGTTTAGTCGCCGGCGGCGGTGGCCTGCTGCGCCTGCCTCAACGCATCCCGTACGCGATCGCGATGCAACTCGCGCTCACCGGCGAAAACCTGCCCGCCCAGCGAGCCCATGAACTCGGGCTGGTGAACGTGCTCGCCGAGCCGGGGTCGGCGCTGGACGCCGCGATCGAACTCGCCGAGAAGATCACCGCCAACGGCCCGCTTGCGGTGGCCGCGACCAAACGGATCATCGTCGACTCACGCGGGTGGAGCCCGGAGACCATGTTCGCCGAGCAGATGCAGATCCTGCTGCCGGTGTTCGGCAGCAACGACGCCAAGGAAGGCGCGATCGCGTTCGCAGAGAAGCGCCCGCCGAAGTGGACCGGCACCTGATCGGTCAGGCCGGCCTCGGCACCGCCGCCAAGGTCGACTGACCGATCCAGGCGGGCACTGCACGTCTGACGTCGGTCGGGGCGTCGACATCGACCGAGCCGTACATCATCGCCCGCTGCCAGGACTGATCACCGCGCCAGATCTGTGTGAGTGTGCGCAGGCTGGTGGAAACTGTGGCAGCCACGTCGTGGCCGGGGTCGAAATCGCAGACCTCGGCGTTGCCGTTGGCGACGACAAGCCACCACGACGACGCCTTGGGCGGCGCGCCCGTCAACCGGAAGGCCACGACGGTGCGCGACCGCGGCCATTGGTCGATCGGCATCGTGCGACGGATGTCCCACATCAACACGCTGGGGTCGAGGTCCTTCTCGACGAGATCGCTCATCCAGCGCACGCTCCACGCACCGAGCGCTTCGACCACGCCGACGAGTTCGCGCCCGCACGGGGTGAGGTTGTAGACGGTGCGGCCATCAACCTCGGACCGCTCCACCACGCCGGCGCGGGTCAAGGTCTGCAGCCGCTTGGACAGCAGCGTCGGCGACATCTTGGGCACCCCACGCCGCAGATCGTTGAAATGTGTGCTCCCCGCTAGCAACTCGCGAACCACCAGCACGGTCCACCGCTCGTCGAGCAATTCCATGGCCTTGGCCACCGGACAGAACTGACCGTATCCCGCCACTGTGACTCCCTCCCCAGGTACAGCAAACGTAGGGATAGTAGACCGCACCATCCCCACCTCTGGCTAGTGCAGATTCTTGACCTATTCCGCTACACATTCGCGACTAGAGCGGCCCCCGGGGTGTTTCCGCGACGCCGTTGTGGGCAACCGTTAGTCATGAAGACGCTCACCCGGGCGCGGCATGCCCAGAAACGAATCGTCAAGGCGCAACGGCGTTTGTGGTTACTGCAGATGTCGATGTGGCCGACGCTGGTGCTCGTCGGACTTGGCGCGGTTGCTGCCTTGGCCGTCCAGTTGCGCAGCCGACGCGCAGACGGGATCGCGCAGCCGGTCGATGGCCTGCCCCACTTATAAGGAGGAGATACGGCATGGCACACAGCGAGGAACTGCCGCTTGCGGATTATGACCAGTTGCCCCTCACCGAGTTGCGGCATCGTATTCGCTCTCTGGAGGAACCTCAGGTGCGGACGCTGTTCGACCACGAGGAAGCTCACGGCAACCGCATACCGGTCCTGGAACTGCTGCACGCGCGGTTGAAGGAACTGCATGGCGGCGCCGAGCCGTCCTCCGGTGATCCGACGAAGGCGCCCGGCGTCACCGGAACTCCCGGTGGTTCGCCGGTCCAGGAGTCGACGGCCGCAGAACCGGGCACACCATTGAGGCACGGGGTGGCGTCGCAGTCGCCATCGCGCGGTCGCCCCTAGCGGGTGAGTTCGCGAATCTCCTCGGCGACGTTGCGGCGAGCCGATTCTTCCCACCGCGAGCGGCCGGCTTCGGTGTGAAACAGCGGCCCGTCCAGCAACGCCGTAAGCACTTGTGCCCGAGCGGGTTTGAACACCTCGTCGGGAACGTCGGCGTACTCCTCGCGCACCGCGTCGGCGTATGCGCGGTATCGGCTCGGGACGCTGCCCAACACCGACAAATCGGCATCGCACAGCACGGCGCCGTTGATGTCGTCGTCGGCAACCTTGTGCGTCTTGGTCACCAGTACGAGACGCGCCACCTCGTCGCGGATCGGCGATGACGCCAGCAGGTCGCGCGCCAGTTCGGCCGAGCGTTCTTCGTTGTCGTCGCGGCCGATCTCGTAGACGGCGTCGTGGAACCAGGTGGCCAGCTCGACCGCCTCTCGGTCGAAAACAAGGCCCGCATCGGCGAGCTCACCGATCGCGTCGAGCATCTCGTGCAGATGCGTGACGGTGTGGTGCTTCCTGTGCGACTCCGACCACCGGGCCAGCAGATCCTCGCGCAGATCTTCGGTCAAATGCGCCACCATGCGTCCAGTGTCCCACCGCAGAAGTTGACCTGAACCCGCGTTGAGGTCGCAGGATGGGCCCATGACTATCGATGCGGGCACCGACACCTCGACCACCGATCTGGCCGGGTATTTCGGCCGCGTCGGCTACTCGGGACCGGCGGCGCCGACGGTTGAGACGCTGCACGCGCTGCTGGCCGCCCACAACCAAGCCATCCCGTTCGAGAACCTCGACCCGCTGATGGGCATCCCGGTCGCCGATCTGAGTGCCCCCGCGCTCACGGACAAGCTGGTGCAGCGCCGCCGCGGCGGCTACTGCTACGAGCAGAACGGCCTGATGGGCTACGTCCTCGAAGGGCTGGGCTATGGGGTCGAGCGGCTCGCAGGCCGGGTGGTGTGGATGAACCCCAACGGCCCGCTACCGGCCCAGACGCACCAGGTGCTGTCGGTAACGGTGCCAGGCGTCGAGGGGCGATTCCTTGTCGACGTGGGGTTTGGCGGGCAGACGCTGACCTCCCCGATCCGGCTCGAAGCAGGACCTGTGCAACAAACCCGCCACGAGCCGTACCGGCTGCGCGAGCACGGCGACGATTTACTGCTGGAGGCCGAAATCCGTGGTGAGTGGCAGGCGCTCTATACGTTCACCACTTGTCCGCAGCCGCGGATCGACCTCGAGGTCGGAAGTTGGTATGTCTCGACGCACCCGAAGTCGGTGTTCGTCGTCGGCCTGTCGGCAGCACGTGCGACCGACGACGCCCGCTGGAATCTGCGCGGACGCCATCTGGCCATTCACCGCGGCGGCCAGACCGAGCGGATCCGATTCGACAGTGCCACCGAAGTGCTTGACGCACTGACGAACCGCTTCGGCATCGACCTGACCGATCTCGGCGATCGGGTGGATCTGGAGGCGCGGGTCAACGAGGTCCTCGACACCTGAGCAGGAATCGTCATGTCCATCTGCCGGGCGGCCGACGATACTCGGTGATCGTGAGCGAGGGATCACGCCGCGACCGGCTGCGGGAACTGCTCGATGCGGTGGTCGACGCCGACAACGCCGACGTCGTTGACATGGCACGCAGTAGCTACGCGTCGGAGTTCCACTTCTCCAGGGAAGTGCGACGGCTGACCGGCGAGTCGCCTGCGGCGCTGCGCCGGCGCATCATGCTCGAGCGCGCGGCGTGGCGGCTGCATCAGGGACAGAGCGTATCCGCGGTGGCTGCCGACGAGGGTTGGTCTTCGGCCGAGGTGTTCTCCCGCGCGTTCCGCCGCACCTTCGGGGTGCCGCCGTCGCGGGCGGCCGACGTGCAATTCCGGTTGACGGCGCCCAATGGCTTGCATTTCCATCCACCGGAGTCGCTGTGGCTCGACAGCGACGGCGACACCAAGGAGCCTGACATTTCTCAACTGATGGTGGCGCACGACGTCGCCGACACCGCATATCTGCTCGGCCAGGCCGCCCAGCTGTCGAAAGGTCAATGGGCCGAGGAGATTTCACCCGGGCAGGTGATCCTCGAATGGGACGGTCCCGAACCCAGCGTGGGGGCGGTGCTCGGTGCCATCGTGTGGACGAAGGAGGTGTGGCTGGCCACGATCGAGGGCTGCGACTTCCCGGCACGGGACGGCACCCTGCCGGAGTCGACGACACCCCAACAACTGGGCGCTCTACACGATGACATCGGAAACCGTTGGAGTGCAATGGTTTCTGACTACACCGCCGAGGGGCGGCTTGGTGACACCGTCATCGACGCGCTTTGCGACCCGCCGGAGTCGTTTCAGCTGTACGGCATCGTCGCGCACGTGCTGACCTATTCGGCCCACCGCCGTGGGCTGGCTCGCGCGATGCTGGCGCGCCACGGGGTGCGCACCGACATGGGGGACCCACTCGACTGGATGAGGAGGAGCTGACATGACGACCGTGTACTACACCGCGTCCAGCCTGGACGGCTACATCGTCGACGAGGCCGACAGCCTGGACTGGCTCACGTCCCGTGATATCGACAAGGATGGGCCGTTCAACTACGACACGTTCATCAAATCCATTGGCGCAGTGGTCATGGGCTCGGCGACCTACGAATGGATCGTCAAGAACCATCCCGGCAAGTGGATGTACGAGCAGCCGTCGTGGGTCGTGACGCACCGCCCGCAGATCATCGTCGAGGGGCATCCGGTGCAGACGTTTGACGGCAACGTCGAGGAGCTGCATCCGAAGCTGGTGTCCGCGGCGGCGGGCAAGGATGTCTGGGTCGTCGGCGGGGGAGATGTGGCCGCCCAGTTCGCGACCGCGGGCTTGATCGACGAGATGATCGTCAGCTATGCGCCGTGCTCGCTTGGCGCCGGTTCGCGGGTGCTGCCGATCCGTTCGGAATGGGTGCTGGCCGAATCGGCCGTCAACCGCGAATTCGTCTGCGCGCGGTGGCGCAAGGCTTAACGCTCAACCGTTGGTAGCCCGTAACGGCGGACGAATTCCCTTGACTTGATCAGGAATTCGAGCTGGCCTGCGACATCGAGCAATGGATCGACGAGGCGTGTGGACCGGCACAACACCACGGCGCCCTCGAGTGAGGCGATACACATGATGGCCAGGGAGGCGGCGTCGGACTCGTCGAAGCCGTCGGCGACGAACGCGCGGGTGAGTGCGTCGCGCCAATGGCTGATGATGCTGCCGGCGACGGTACTCAGCTGGGGTTCCTCATCGGCCGAGCCGATCGCCGCGGCGACGACGGGACAACCTGCGGTGAAGTCGCTTTCGACGAGGAGATCTTTCCAGAATTCGACGAAGCGGCGTACGAGGTACAACCCGCCCTTTGTGGCGGCCTCGTCGATGACCTCCGTGATCGCCTCACCGGCGTACTGCAGAGCCTCGGTCAGGATCTGATTTCGGCCCTCGGGGAAGTGGTAGTAGACCGATCCGCGCGGCGCACCGCTGCGGGCCAGAATTTCGTCGATCGTGACGCCAGCGGCGCCCCGCTCGCGCAACACCTCGGCGGCACTGACCAGCATCTTGGTGCGGGTCGAGCCTCGCTTGGACTGCGATTTGGTCGCGTTTGCGGACAGAACGAACCCTCCAGCCGGTTCGGTGAATTCAGGCCGCGCGCTGATCACGGAGCTGCGACAAACGCCAGCCGATACCGCGCGGGCTGAAGCGGAACTTCGGTCGACCGCGACCGTGCACCTCGTGCGTGAACTGACGCCCGGCGAAGTTGACCTCAACGATCCACATCGTGCGCCTCGCTTTCTATGCTTTGGAGCATAGAACTGATAACACACGTGCACAACAAATGTATTCCGGGTCACACGCTGCCCTAGGTAAACACCTGGTGAACGGGCGTAAATCGCCCCCACGCTCCAAGGCCGTCATCAGCCCGATTATGGTTCGATGCATAATCGCAAGTTGCCAGCTCAGCCCGGATCCGAGCCGTAGGCTCGGGTCAGGCCTAGGAAAGCGGGTTGGCATGACGGGACATCCGCAATTGTGTCGGTCTGTGCTGGCCGGCCTCTGCGTCGCGGCGCTCATTTCGTCTCCCATCGCGAACGCTGACCCGGCGGACAACCCGGGATACAACGGGGCGCCGACGGTGGTGTCCGGCGGGCCGGTTCCGACGATGAACGGCGTCCCATGCGTTGGCGGACACTTCGGCACCTGCACCGGCTTCGCGCAGAACCAGCCGCGGCCCACCAGGCCGCGTTCGTCTGTCGGCCATAGCCCCACGGTCAGCCCGTAGCCAAGGCAGCGGAAGGCGCAAACTCATGGGCCATTACAAGAGCAACGTGCGCGACCTGCAGTTCAACCTCTTCGAAGTGCTCCATCTCGAGAAGGCGCTGGCCACCGGCGAGTTCGGTGACCTCGACGGCGAATCCGTCCGCCAAATGCTCGAAGAGGCGTCGCGACTGGCTGAAGGGCCGCTGGCGGAAGCCTTCGCCGACGCCGACCGCCATCCGCCGACATTCGACCCGGCGACGCACACCGTCTCCCTGCCCGAGTCGTTCAAGAAGTCGTTCCGGGCGTGGTACGACGGGGATTGGTTCCGCGTCGGCATGGTCGAGGACATCGGCGGAGTGCCCGCTCCCTCGGTGGTGGAGTGGGCGATCAACGAGTTCGCCCTCGGCGCTCAGCCCGCTGCGTTCATGTACCTGGCCGGCCCGAAAATGGCCGACATCCTGTACGACATCGGCAACGAACAACAACGCCACTGGGCGTCGCTGATGATCGAGCGCAACTGGGCGGCCACGATGGTGCTCACCGAGCCGGATGCAGGGTCGGACGTGGGCGCTGGGCGGACAAAGGCAATCCAACAGCCCGACGGCACCTGGCACGTCGACGGCGTCAAGCGGTTCATCACCAACGGCGACAGCGACGACCTGTTCGAGAACACCATGCATGTGGTGCTGGCCCGCCCTGAAGGTGCCGGGCCGGGAACGAAAGGCTTGAGCCTGTTTCTGGTACCGAAGCTTCTGTTCGATCCGCAGACCGGTGAGCCCGGTGATCGCAACGGGGTCTACGTCACGGGTCTCGAGCACAAGATGGGGCTGAAGGCCTCCGCCACGTGTGAGTTGACGTTCGGCCGGCACGGATCTCCTGCCGTCGGCTGGCTGGTCAACGACACCCACAACGGCATCGTGCAGATGTTCAAGGTGATCGAATACGCGCGAATGATGGTGGGCACCAAGGCAATCGCCACGCTGTCCACCGGATACTTGAACGCATTGGACTACGCGAAGACGCGCATACAGGGCGCAGACATGACCCAGATGACCGACAAGGCGGCGCCCCGCGTCGCGATCGTCAACCACCCCGACGTGCGCCGGGCATTGCTCACCCAGAAGGCGTACGCAGAAGGGCTGCGGGCCCTCTACCTCTACACCGCTGCCCACCAGGACGTCGCCGTCGCAAGCATCGTGTCGGGCGCCGACGGCGAAATGGCACACCGGGTCAACGATCTGCTCCTGCCGATCGTGAAGGGCGTCGGCTCCGAGCGCGCGTATCAGTGCCTGACCGAATCGCTGCAAACGTTCGGCGGATCAGGTTTCCTGCAGGACTATCCGATCGAGCAGTACATCCGCGATGCCAAGATCGATTCACTGTACGAAGGCACCACGGCGATCCAGGCGCAGGACTTCTTCTTCCGCAAGATCGCCCGTGACAAGGGCGTGGCCCTGCAGCATGTGGTCGGCCGGATTCAGCAGTTCCTCGGCAGCGACACGGCCAGGCCCGAGCTAGCCGATGCGCGCACCCTGTTGGCCACTGCGCTCGCCGATCTGCAGGCGATGGTGGCTGCCTTGACGGGCTACCTGGTCAATTCGCAGCGCGACGCCCGCGAAGTGTATCGCCTTGGGCTGGAGTCGGTTCCGTTCCTGCTGGCCGTCGGCGACCTGCTCATCGGGTGGCTGCTGCTCGAGCAAGCCGAGATCGCACTGGCCGCCCTCGACGGCGATAAAGGCGACCGCGAACACGCTTTCTACGACGGAAAGGTCGCCGCGGCAACCTTTTTCGCCAAGAACGTACTGCCGCGACTGACCGCGGAACGCAAGATCGTCGAGAGCGTCGACCTGACGATCATGGACCTGCGCGAGGAAGCCTTCTAGCTCGCGCCTGTTACTCCGGTGTGTAGCCGAATGGCAGCAGCACGCTCTTGTGCTCCACGTACTGCTCGATGCCCTCCGGTCCGTTCTCGCGGCCGATGCCCGAGTTCTTGTAGCCGCCGAAGGGCGCGCCGGGATCGAACGCGTACATGTTGACCGCGTAGGTGCCGGTGCGGATCTTCGACGCGATCTCCAACGCCTTCTTGTTGTCCGTCGTCCACACGCTGCCGGCCAGGCCGTACACCGAGTCGTTGGCGATGCGCACGGCGTCGTCTTCGGTGTCGTAGGGGATGACCACCAATACCGGGCCGAAGATCTCCTCCTGCGCGATGGTCATCGAGTTGTCCACGTCGGCGAACACCGTCGGCTGGACAAACCAGCCGGTCTCGAGACCCTCGGGCCTGCCACCGCCGGTGACCAGCCGAGCGCCTTCCTCGATGCCCTTCTTGATGTAGCCCTCGACGCGCTCGCGCTGCTTCTCCGAGATCAGCGGACCGATCGCGGCGTTGGGATCGTCGGGCAGGCCGACGGGCATCGCGGCTACGAAACCGGCCACCTTTTCGACGACCTCGTCATAGCGCGAGCGCGGCGCGAGGATGCGGGTCTGGGCGACGCAGGCCTGACCGGAGTTCATCACGCCGGAGAACGCCAGCATCGGCAGCGTCGCGTCCAGATCGGCGTCCTCGAGCAGGATGGCCGCCGACTTGCCGCCGAGTTCCAGCGTGCAGGCCTTCAGCTTCTCGGCAGCGAGCTTGGCGATCTCCTTGCCGACCGCGGAGCTGCCGGTGAAGGTGAACTTGTCGAGTTCAGGATTCGCGGTCAGCGCGCGGCCGGTCTCCGGGCCGCCGGGCACTATCGACAGCACGCCCTCGGGCAGGCCGGCCTCGGCGAACACCTCGGCGAGCGCATTGGTCGACAGCGGCGTCTCCGCGGCCGGCTTGAGCACGACCGTGCAGCCGGCCAGCAGTGCGGGGCCCAGCTTGTTGGCGGCCAGGAAAAGCGGCACGTTCCAGGCGACGACGGCGCCGACGACGCCGATGGGTTCACGACGCACCAGCGTCTGGCCGTAGATGCCGTCGCGGATCTCGGTCCAGGCGAACTTGTCGGCCGCACCGGCGTAGTACTGCAGCGTCGACACCGCCGCGCCGTACTGCATCATGTCGACGATCGTCGCGGGCTGGCCGGTCTCGAGCTTGAGCAGATGCTTGAATAGGTCGGCGCGATCCTCGACCAGCTTGACCGCCCGGCCGATCACCGCGGCCCGTTCCTCTGGAGGCGTTTCGGCCCACGTGCCCTCGTCGAACGCCTTACGTGCGGCCGCGCAGGCCGCGTTGACGTCGGCCTCGGCGGCGAGCGGCACCTGGCCGACCTTCTCGCCGGTCGCCGGTGAATACACATCGACGACCTCGGAGGTCGACGGCTCCACCCACTTGCCGCCGATGAACAGCTTGTCGTACTCCGTCTTGTAGGCGGTCGCTTGATCCTTGATGCCCTGCGTCATGTGCGCCACCCTACCTAGCGATCGACGAAACGAGAACCTGTTTCAGTCAACAGGTGCTGGCGGCCGCAAGACCAGCACCAGATTGCTCACGAGGAACTCTCTGAGCACCGGCACTTTCGTCATCCACCAACCCCATCGCGGGTGGTAGCGGGGAAATGCGGCGATCAATGCTCCGGTGGACGCGGCCCACTGCAGCCCGTCGGCAGCCGACACGTCGAACAATGACGAGCCGTAGTTGTTCTTCGGTGGATGGCCGTGCTTGCGGGCATACCGCGCGGCCGCTCTGGCACCGCCGAGATAGTGCGTCAGCCCCATTTCGTGGCCGCCGAACGGGCCCAGCCACACGGTGTAGGACAACACCACCAAGCCGCCGGGTTTGGTGACTCGCAGCATCTCGCGGCCCAGCCGCCACGGCTGCGGCACGTGCTCGGCGACATTGGACGACAGGCAGATGTCCACGCTGGCGTCGGCGAACGGCAGCGCCATGCCCGACGCCCTGACGTAGGTGGAGCCGTCGGTCACGCCCGGTCCGGCATGCATTTCGGCTGGGTCGGGCTCGACGCCGATGTAGTCGATCCCGGCGTCGGCGAAAGCGGCGGAGAAGTAACCGGGCCCGCCGCCGACGTCCAGCAGCGTGCGGCCCGCCGGCGACGTTCCATTCGCCGAGCGCCACAGATCGGCGACCATCGCGGCGGTGTCCCTCGCGAGCGATCCGTAGAACCGGGCGGGGTCGCGTTGCTCGAAGCGGAACTCGCTGAGCAGCCGCAGCGACCGCGGCAACGTCGCACGCCGCGCGAAAAGCTCGGTAGCGGACATCAAGCCGACCATACGCAGCGGCTACGCTGGCACGGATGTCTGGCCGACCCGTCCGTTCCGTGTTGCTGCTGTGCTGGCGCGACACCGGCCACCCTCAGGGTGGCGGCAGCGAGGCCTACCTTCAGCGCATCGGCGCGCAGCTCGCCGAGTCCGGCATCAAGGTCACGCTGCGCACCGCGCGGTATCCGGGCGTGCCGCGACACGAGGTCACCGACGGTGTGCGGGTCCATCGCGCGGGCGGCTCCTATTCGGTCTACATCTGGGCGGGCTTGGCGATGGTCCTCGCGCGCATCGGGCTCGGACCGCTGCGGAAGGTCCGGCCCGACGTCGTGATCGACACCCAGAACGGAATCCCGTTCCTGGCGCGCCTGGCCTACGGCCGCCGCGTCGCTGTACTCGTGCACCACTGCCACCGCGAGCAGTGGCCGGTAGCGGGGCCCGCGATGGCTCGTTTCGGTTGGTTCGTCGAGTCGCGGTTGTCACCATGGCTGCACCGTCGCAACCAGTACGTCACCGTGTCGCTGCCATCGGCAAGGGATCTCACCGGCCTCGGGGTGAACCCGAACCACATCGCCGTGGTGCGCAACGGCCTTGACGAGGCGCCGGCTCACACGCTGGCGGCGGACCGGTCGGCGACGCCAAAAGTCGCGGTGCTGTCAAGGTTGGT
>NZ_DASSCY010000192.1:0-14059 GCF_035697385.1 Mycobacterium sp.
GCTTCGAGGAGATCACCAGTTGGGTGCGATCGACGGGCGAGCCGGTGTCGGGCGATGTGCTGGCGCAGGAGGAGAAGGACAAACAGTCCTACCTTGCCGCGCGCGACAAATTGACCGCGATCACGCCCGACGACATCAGCGCCGAGAGTTCGACGGGTGTCCCGTTGCTGGTCGACTTCTGGGCCGAGTGGTGCGGGCCGTGCCGCATGGTGACGCCGGTATTGGCCGGCTTGGCCGAGCAGTGGGCCGGACGGATCGTCGTCCGCAAGATCGATGTCGACCAGTTCGAAGGTATCTGGGAACGCTTCAGTTTCCGCGGCATCCCGGCGATGATCCTCTTCAAGGATGGCGAGGAAGTCCACCGCGTGATCGGCTTCAGCGGCAAGGCGAACCTGGTGGCCGAGCTGGAGCCGCATCTCGCTTGACGAGTGCGGCGGGCCGTCATTCGTCGTCGTGATAGGCGCGGTTGGTCCGCGTCGGCGGCTGCTGACTGATCACGATTCCCCTGACCAGGAGTAAGGTCGGCGGCCATGGAAACTGTGCAGGGCCGTGCCAACCGTGCCCCTGTAAAGCGCACTCACCGTTGGGGTTTGGGCGCCTTCGTGTTGGTCGAGGTGGTCTACGTGCTTGCCTCGGTGGCTCTTGTCGTGTTCTTTGGCGGTGACAGTTCGTTGCCAATCGGGTTGATCGCCATGGTGGTGACCTTGCCCGCGATACTCGCCGCAGGGCTGGCCATGTTCATCACGAAGCTGCGCGGCAATGGGCCCCGCACCGACTTGCGGATGCACTGGACGTGGCGAGGGTTGGGAATTGGGCTGCTGTTCGGCATCGGTGGGCTGTTTGTCACACTGCCAGCTTCCATGCTCTACATCTCGATCGTGGGACCCGACGCAAGCTCTGCGGCGGCAGAGGTCTTCGGCAGCATTCGGGCGTCCTGGCTGTGGGCGGTGGTTGTGCTCCTTATCGTGGTACTCGTCGTGCCGGCGTGCGAAGAGATCATCTACCGCGGGCTGCTGTGGGGAGCGTTGGACTGGCGCTGGGGTCGGTGGGTCACCTTGGCGATCACCACTGTGGTGTTCGCACTGGCCCATCTGGAATTCACCCGCACGCCCCTCCTGCTGGTGGTGGCCCTCCCAATCGCACTGGCCCGCTTGTACTCTGACTCTCTTCTGGCCAGCATCGTCGCCCATCAAGTGAACAACCTGCTGCCAGGCATCGTTGTGATGCTCAGCCTCGTCGGGATGATGCCTGTGGCCTGAGGAGGATCTGGCCTCCTCGGCTGACGCCGAGTTTTCGCGTTTCGCGACAGTCATTAGCCCTACAGTCATGGCGTGGCACATACGAGCCCAGCGGGCGACGAGATCCAGCTAGCCGCTGGTCATGTCAGGGCCACTGTGGCGCACCTCGAACGCCGCGTACACGCGAGATTCGGCGAGCGCGGACTGACCAAGGCCGTGCGTGACCTCGGCCAGCTGGTGGATCGGGTTCAGACCGAGGCGGGCCAGTCACACCTTCGCTTGCGACGTACGACGCTGGCCGCCCGTGCCACAAGCATCACGATCATCGTGGCCACGCTTCTAGCGCTGGTTTTCAGCCTGCGCGCGGCGATCATCGAGGGGTTAGAGCGAAACGCCGACTGGGTCGGGCTGGTCGAGAGTTTCATCAACGACCTTGTGTTCGCAGCCATCGCAGTGCTCTTCCTCTGGGCCCTTCCCGAACGCCTCGAGCGACGGACACTCCTGGCATTGCTTCACCGGCTGCGCTCGCTGGCGCATGTCATCGACATGCACCAACTCTCGAAAGATCCCGAGCAGATCAGTCCGACCTATGTGGCGACCGCGGAGAGTGTCCTGCACGGCTTGGACGCGGATCAGCTCTACCACTACCTGGACTACTGCTCGGAGATGCTGAGCCTCACCGCCAAGACGGCGGCGCTATGCGGCGAGCACAGTTCAGACGGGGTCGTGCTCGAGACCATCGCCACCATCGAGACTTTGACGACCGAGCTCTCCAACAAGATCTGGCAGAAAATCTCGCTGCTCCCCCGCACGTAGTCGTGCCCGCATACAAGCGACAATGTCGAACCATCCCAGGAAGACGAGATCGGCCTGTGGAGCTGACGAGGGGTGCCGTGCCGGCATCCCCAACTGCCCACCGAGCGACAGTGACGCGAAGTAGCAAGGGCCCCGCTCGGTTTCACCGTTGCGGGTAGCAGGAGGACCGTGCGTGCGGTTCTCGAGAAAGTTCGAGTAGTCGGCTACTCATGCATTTGCGGCGACGGCAACCGACGATCAGATCGTGCGCGTTGCCCGCGCACGGATGTCATCAATCAAGCAATAGGAGTCAATCATGGCGGGTTCAGCTCCCGTTATCCACGTGGGTTCAGATACACGGGCAAAAACACAGGCAGAAGCCTTGCGGGACGCCGAGTTTGCGATCCGCGAGACCGGCTTACAGGTAACGTTCACTGCCCATCCTCACATCGGAGGCGCAGGCAGCCTCAACGGAGAAGGTGTTGCGGTGTTGGTCACCTGTCGACCCGAGGGTTCGAGGACCTTCATCGAGGTCGTCGGCACGAGCCTCGATAGCGGTGCCGCGGAAGAAACTCGCAACCGGGTCCGCACCATCACCATGGGGCCGCCGAGCTGAGACGGTCGTCGCACGCTGGGTCTGCGAAAGCCGCTCCGGCGCAAGGATATACGAGCCGTTGCCTCATGGTCGCCTGTGCAGATCAGGTGACCGTGAGGCGCGCTCGTCTCACGCGATGATTCGGCTCAGGTACGGAGCCAAGTTGGTCATGCGGACCGGCGACACCGTGACGGCGGGGTCGGTGGCCTCCAGCATCTGTCCGTTGCCCAAGAACAGCGCGACACTCTGGTTGCCATCGGGGCCGTAGAAGATCAGATCGCCGGGCAATGCCTGATCGGGTGGGATCTTTTGGCCCACCTTGTACTGCTCCCCCGAGGACCGGGGAAGTTTGACGCCGACGCCTGCGAATGCATACACCATGAGACCGGACGCGTCGAATCCGACGACGTTGACGGCTGGGTCGAGTCCGACGACATTGCCAGTCGGATCCAATCCGACTGCGTTGGCAGCAGTGCCGCTCCCCCGGGTCGGCCCTGACGCGTTGCCGCCTCCGTACGAGAAAGGAACGCCACGCTGCCCAAGCGCCCGCGCGATCACGTAATCGATCGCCTGTTGGTTGCCCGCTGGCCGTGGGTACGGGTAAGCGGTCGCGAGAGCAGGCGTCACCGCCAAGAGGGCAAGACTGATCACGACGGCATAGATGCGTCTCATCCGAAATCCAACTCTCTGCGACCTGGCGCGAACACGTGGTGCTGACTGTGATTCACAACAGTCACAAGAATCACTTGTACAACACCATCGTGCCATTGCCCTAATTGCCGTGTGGCACAAGGCCAATGAGTTGCAATACCGTGACGCAACGGTGACCCATCGCTGGTCAACCGCCTATTGCGGCTAAGTCACAATTCGAGCGCCGGCGTAAGCGCGGGCTGCCCCGCGAAACTAGGCCGACGAGTTCAGTGCCGACAGCGCCGCATCGTAATTGGGCTCAGTGGCGATTTCTGGCACCAGTTCTGAGTAGGCGACGTTGCCGTCGGTACCGACCACCACGATGGCCCGGGCGAGCAGCCCTGCCATCGGACCGTCGGCGATGGTGACGCCATAGTCCTCGCCGAAGCTGTCGCGAAACGCCGATGCCGTCGTGACGTTCTCGATATCCTCCGCACCGCAGAACCGCTTCTGCGCGAACGGCAGATCCTTCGATACGCACAGCACGGAGACACCGCTTCCCGCGGCGCGCTCGTTGAAGGTCCGCACGCTCGTCGCGCAGACCGGCGTATCCACCGAAGGAAAGATGTTCAACAGGACGGGCTTGTCGCGGAACTGCTCGCTACTGACCGCGCCGAGATCGGTGCCGGTCAGTGCAAAGCCGGGAGCCGGCGATCCAACCGCAGGCAATTCCCCTACCGTGCTGATCGGATTTCCACGCAACGTTATCTGTGCCATGCGCACAGTCTGCCAAGGCCGCCGCGCGCACCTCGGGCCAGGGGTACGCAGCCAGCTTGTGGGCTGGGTCTTAGCGTCCCGCCGCGCGACGTGCGGCAGCAACGATCGGGTTGTTCGGAGGTGTCCAGGCGACTTCCCAGCAGTGGCCCTCGGGATCGGAGAAGTACATCGAACGTCCTTCGAAGAAATCCGCGTCGCCAGGCTCCCTGGTGACGGTTCCTCCCGCCGCACGGACCCGACGGGCGATATCGTCGACCTCTTCTGGGCGCTCGGCGATCACCGCAATCCTGAAGCGGATACTGTCGTTGCTGAAATCGGCTGGTACATGGGACTCCTCGGCAAGCCGCTCAACCGGAAACAGCGCGAGCACGGCACCGCGCAACTCAAAGACTGTGAACACGTCGGATTCGAGCTGCGGCCAACCCAAGCTCCGATAGAAGTCGCGCTGCGCTGCCAAGTCACGCACGCCGAGTTCGATGACGTTGGCCAACGGTGCCTGCTGGGTTTCCATCTGCACCACCATATTCGCGCCGGTCGGGTTGGATTCGCGGTAATTCCCGCTAGTATCGCCTCGTGTTTCGCATCGACGGGATCAACGGCGAGAGCATCGTGGTCGACGGCAACTGGGTCGAGAAGCTCAGGAGCGGGTCGTCGCGCGGCCGCAATCCGGCGGACCAGTACTCCGGGACCCAGATCAAGGAAATCAGCCGCCGCAAAAAGATTTTCGGTGGCGAGAAGGAAGAGCTGCTGCAGGTGATCGTCAACGTCGGCACCTTCTACTCGCTGACGGTCCCGGCCGAGCGGCGCGCCGAGGTCGATGCGCTTGTCTCCGAGCTCGAGCAGGCCCGCGGCCGCGCGTCCTCCTAGGACCCCGGCGCGACGGCGACGGCCTCTATCTCCACAAGCTGGTCGGGGTAACCCAGAACCGTCACGCCAAGCAATGTGCTGGGCGGGTCGTGGTCACCGAATCCGGCGGCGACCTCATTCCACGCGACGACGAGATCATCCCGACTGCTGCTGGAAACATAGACGGTTGTCTTGAGCACGTCGCGCAGCCCGGCGCCGCACTCTTCCAATGCGATCCGCAGATTCGCCACCGCTCGGCGCATCTGCGCGGCGATATCGCCGGGAGAAACCACGCGCCCCTGATCATCGAGCGGACACGCACCGGCGGTGAAGATCAGGCCGGTCCCAGGTTCGGTCGCTGCGTAGGCATACGGCACTCCCGAGAACATCCGGTCGCTGCGGACAAGTTCTACTGCCACGCCTATGAGTGTGTCACCGCCGTCGCCCCGCTAGACGCCATGCTTGGTGTCGTGCGTGAGGATCCCCGTGACGTTCGGGACCTCCGTGCTCAGCGCCGCGATGGCGGCGTCGTGATCTCGCTCCGACCTGGTGACGAAATGGATGAGGAAGCCGAAACCGTCCACCCGCCCGATCTGGAACTCTTCGGTCCTGGTGAGGAGAATCATGAGGTCCTCTTCGATGACGTCGTCACCTTCGACGAGAACAAGGCTTGCGACCACAGAACTCCTCCTTGACACGTTCGTCTGCGTACAGTCGCCTGGTCCGGCGGCGGCGTCGTGAGTATTCGACTACCTGTGTTCACCGGTTCGCCATCGCGCCGCCGCCAAATGGTCCCCTCCGGCCGGTCGCAGCCCGACGTTTCCCCCGAGGCTGAACCGCTTCGCGCCTAGCCAGCGCGGTCGAGTAGTCGGCCAGCAAACGGACAAGTAGTCGACTACTCACGCCATCGGCTCACACCGGCTCCACACTGGGCACCTCAGCAACTACCAGAAGGTCGGCCCACCATGAGTTCACTAGCCAGCCGCGCCGGACGTACGACTCGTATCGCGCTGGGGTTGATCCGCCTCGTCAACGGCACGTTGGCGCTGTTCGCGCCCGATGTCTTGGGCGGGCGCCTCGGTGTGCAAACCAGGACCAGTCCAGGTCTGGGGTACGGGCTGCGACTGTTCGGCGTGCGGACCATCCTGCTCGGGGTCGGGCTGCTGCGCGCCGACGACGATCCTCGCGACCCCCTCGTCCGGCAGGCGGTGCTCGTACACGGCGCCGACACCGCCGCGGCCGTCGTGGTCCTCAAGCGCGGCGAGCTGCCCTCGCGCGGCGCCAAACTCGCAGTCGCAGCGTCTGGCATCAACGTGGTGTTGGCCGTGCTGCTGAACCTATTGGTGCGACGGGCACGCTCGCGATGAGTTCGTCACCGACGGCCGACTACGTCATCGTCGGGTCCGGCGCCGGCGGCGGGCCGCTCGCGGTGCGTCTCGCCGCGGCGGGGCACAGCGTCATCGTTATCGAGGCCGGCGGGCAGACCACCGGCCTGGTCTACGACGTTCCGGTGTTTCACGCTTTCGCTTCGGAGTCCGCGGACATGTCGTGGAACTTCTTCGTCTCGCATTACGACGACGAAACCCAAGCCCAAAGCGACGACAAGTACGACGCCGCGCGCGGCGGCGTGCTTTATCCACGTGCGGCCACGATCGGCGGGTGCACCGCGCACAACGCGATGATCACCGTATGCCCCAATGATTCCGATTGGGACGCCATCGCCGACCTCACCGGAGACCCGTCATGGGCTGCCGCGCCGATGCGCAAGTACTTCGAGCGACTGGAACGCTGCACCTACCGGCGAAGGTGGATCGGAGCGCTGCTCGCCCCCCTTGGCCGCCTGTTCGCCGTATTCGACCTTCGCGGCCACGGCTTCGACGGCTGGCTGCCGACGTCGATCGCCGATCCCCGTCTGGTGGTGAAGGATCGGCAGCTCGTCAAAGCGATCAAGGCAGCTGCCGAAGCGGAACTGAGCCGGCAGCAGGGCGGCCCACTCAAAGCTTGGCAGAAGCTGTCTCGACGGTGGTTCGACCCCAACATCGCCGCGGTGCAAAAGAAAGGATCGCTACTGGGCATCTGGCTGATCCCGCTGGCTGTGGGAGCCGCCCGTCGGCGCGGTACCCGTGAGCCGCTGCTCGAGATGGCTGAATCGCCGGATGCGAATCTGCAAATACTCACAGGTTGCTTCGCGACTCAGTTGGTGTTTGACGAACAAAAGCGTTGCACTGGCGTCGAATTTGTCACCGGATCACATCTGTACCGAGCCGACCCGCACGCTACGGAGACGACGCCGGGCCCAGCGCAGGTCGCCGTCGCCACCCGTGAGGTGATCGTGGCGGGCGGCGCGTTCAACACTCCGCAACTGCTCAAGCTGTCCGGGATCGGACCTGCCGACGAGTTGCGTGCCGCCGGAATCGATGTCCTCGTCGACTCCCCCCGAGTCGGCGAAAACCTCCAGGACCGCTACGAGGTGACCGTCGTGACTGATCTGCCAAAGGATCTCGACCTGCTCAAGGGGCGCTTCCGACCGCCGAGGCCAGATGACAGCGAGCCTGACCCGCGGCTGGCCGAGTGGGAAAACGGCAGGGGCCCGTACGGCACCAACGGCGCGCTGCTCGCCGTCGTCGCGGCCTCCGAACCCACGCTGGACATCCCGGATCTGTTCCTGTTCACCCTCCCGGCCGACTTTCGGGGCTACCGCGTGGGCTACGCCGAAGATCTCTTGCGCAAGAGGAACCGGCTTACCTGGACGATCCTCAAGGCGCGCACCAACAACCGCGCCGGTACGGTCCGGCTGCGCTCGGCCGACCCGTTCGAACCTCCCGACATCCGGTTCCGCTACTTCGAGGAGGGCTCCGACGACTCCGGCGTCGACCTCGAGGCAGTGGTAGCCGGAGTCAAATTCGCGCGCAGCCTCACCGACCGCCTCACCACCTGGGGCGGCGGCCAGGAGATCTGGCCGGGCCCCGATGTCACCACCGACGACGACATCCGGCAGTTTGTGCGCGACAACGCATGGGGGCACCACGCCTGCGGCACCTGCGCGATCGGACCGGACGACGACCCGCCATCGGTGATCGACAGCAAGTTCAGGGTGCGCGGCGTCTCGGGCCTACGGATCGTCGACGCCTCTGTATTCCCGCGCATCCCAGGCTATTTCATCGTCACCGCCATCTACATGATCAGCGAAAAGGCCGCCGACGTCATCCTCGCTGACGTTGAGTCGCAAGCAGCCGCGGATCTGGTCCCAGTCTCATAAATGCACCGTCACCGCCCTAGGAGGACACCATGTCGACAACCGAAAACGCAACGTCCACAAAGAAATCCAGAACCGGGCTGCTGCATCGCGGCTTCATGGCGGCCGCGCAGGCGATCGACCACCGGATCGGCTGGGACAAACTGCCCAAGTCGCTGGGCCTGTTGGTGCTGATCGGGTTGCGGGACAAGCTGCGCGCGAAGAACTTGCACGACACCAACGCGGTTCCCGCACAAAACCTGCCGCCGATCGATCCTTATACGAGCGCGGTGCTGACCGCGCGCAAACCGGACGGGACGTACAACGACCTATCCGAACCGCGCATGGGCATGGCCTGCGCCCGCTTCGGCCGCAACATCCCGCTCGACAAAGCCTGGCCCGAAACCGGCGAGCGGCTGATGACGCCCAATCCCCGCACTGTCAGCCGCCGCGTTCTCACACGCAAGGAGTTCATCCCGGCGACCGGGTTGAACACCTTGGCCGCCACATGGATTCAGTTCATGGTCAAAGACTGGATCAGCCACGGCCATGGGGATTTCACCCGCGCCTTCACGCCTGAGCTTGAACCTGACGACGCGTGGCCGGAGCCCGAACTGGTGATCCCGGCGACCATCGCCGACCCGACGCGGACTGACGACGAGTCATTCCCGCCGACGTTCGTCAACGAGCACTCCGCATGGTGGGACGGCTCGGTGATCTACGGCGACTCGCTGGAGCAGCAGAAGCTCCTGCGATCGGGCAAGGGCGGCAAGCTAAACGTGTCTGACCGCCTGCCCACATTGCTCACCGACCCAGATATCGACCCCAGCGTCGACCCGTCACTGATACCCGGGTTCTGGACCGGGCTGGCGATGATGGGCGTGCTGTTCTGCCTCGAGCACAACAGCATCTGCGACGCTCTAGCCGCGGAGAATCCGCATTGGGAGGACGAAGAGCTGTTCCAACGAGCTCGCCTCGTGTTGGCCGCGTTGGTCGCCAAGATCCACACGGTGGAGTGGACGCCTGGCGTCATCAGCCACCCGACCACCGTGGCTGCACTACGCGCGAACTGGTACGGGATCGCAGGCCAGAAGATCCGCGACACCTTCGGCCGCATCAGCTCCAACGACCTGATCAGCGGCATCACCGGGGGCACTGTGGACCACTTCGGGGTGCCGTACTCGCTGACCGAAGAGTTCTCGATCGTCTACCGCATGCATCCGCTGATTCCCGACGACTACGAGATCCGGGACTGGCAGACCGACAACGTCGAAGACCGATTCACGTTGCGCCAACTGAGCGGCCCGGCCGGCAAGGCGGTATTGGCCGAGGCGGATCTGGCGAACCTGTTCTACACGTTCGGTACGTCGCACCCGGGCGCGATCGTGCTGGAGAACTTTCCCAAACACCTGCAGGAGTTTCAGCGGCCTGATGGCAAGTACACCGACCTCGCTGCCACCGACATCCTGCGTACTCGCGAGCTGGGCGTGCCCCGATACAACGAGTTCCGCCGACAGCTGCACCTGCTGCCGGTGAAGGATTTCGCCGACCTGACCGATGATGTGGCGATGCAAGAAACGCTGCAGGAGCTCTACGGAGACATCGAGGACGTCGACACCATCGTCGGCATGTTCGCCGAGAAGCGCCCTGCCGGATTCGGTTTCAGCGATACCGCGTTTCGCATTTTCATCCTGATGGCAACGCGGCGACTCAACAGCGATCGGTTCCTCACCGACGATTTCACGCCAGAGGTGTACAGCCCGACGGGCTACCGCTGGATCGTCGAGAACGGGATGACCTCGGTGTTGCTGCGGCATTTTCCGCAGCTGCGTTCGGCCTTGCGCGACTCGGCCAACCCCTTCGCGCCGTGGCGGAAAGCTACCGATTGACGGCAGGCCGCAGCAGGAACTCGACAAGAACCTCGCGTGAGCTCGCTCGGCAGGGTCCCTGGGTCACTGAGCAGTGGCTTCCCGGCGAGTCGAGAACCATGAGTCATCCCCGCTGTCAAACCACGGGTGATTCCGCACTTGTCAGCGTGACCATCGCCGTACTGTGAATTTATGGCCATCATCGAAGCAGATGCAGCGCCCCAAACACCCTTCGAGCGGGACATCGCCGCCACGCAGCGATACTTCGACAGTCCGCGGTTCGACGGGATCATTCGCCTCTATACGGCCCGTCAAGTTGTAGAGCAGCGCGGCACCATCCCCGCGGATTACACCGTCGCCCGTGAGGCGGCGACGGCGTTCTACCCCCGCCTGCGCGAGCTCTTCGCCCAGAAGAAAAGCATCACCACATTCGGCCCCTATTCGCCGGGCCAGGCCGTGGTGATGAAGCGCATGGGGATCGAAGGTATCTATCTCGGCGGCTGGGCGACCTCGGCGAAGGGGTCTATCAGCGAGGATCCAGGACCCGATCTGGCCAGCTACCCCTTGAGCCAGGTGCCCGACGAGGCCGCCGGACTAGTGCGCGCGCTTCTCACCGCCGACCGCAATCAGCAATACCTGCGCCTGCGCATGACCGATGAGCAACGTGCCGCGACCCCGGCCTATGACTATCGTCCGTTCATCATCGCCGACGCCGACACCGGCCACGGCGGTGATCCCCACGTGCGCAACCTGATCCGGCGTTTCGTTGAGTCCGGCGTGCCGGGATACCACATCGAGGACCAACGTCCCGGTACGAAGAAGTGCGGGCATCAGGGCGGCAAAGTTCTGGTGCCGTCGGACGAACAGATCAAGCGCCTCAACACCGCCCGCTTCCAGCTCGACATCATGCGGGTGCCGGGCATCATCGTGGCGCGCACGGATGCCGAGGCCGCCAACCTGCTCGAGAGCCGCGCCGACGAGCGCGACCAGCCGTTCCTCCTCGGCGTCACCAACCTCAAGATCCCGTCGTACAAGGCCTGCTTCCTGGCAATGATGCGACGGTTCCACGACTCGGGAGTCACGGACCTACGGGGACATCTTCTCTACGCACTTCCCGAGGGCGAGTACGCCGCTGCCGACGCCTGGCTGCAACGCCATGGCATCCAGAACGCGATTGCCGAGGCCGCCAAGGCGTGGCAGGACGGCGCCGATGAATCAGTCGACGCCCTGTTCGACAAGGTCGAGTCGCAGTTCGTCGACGTCTGGCAGGTCGACGCGGGCCTGCAGACCTATGGCGAGGCCGTCGGGGATCTGCTCGACTTCCGCGAACGGGAGGGCGAGCCGGCCGAGATGAGCGCCGCAGATTGGCGGAAGTTCGCCGCGCGGGCACCGCTCTACTCCGCGCGGGAGAAGGCGAAGGAGTTGGGCGCCGACGTCGCATGGGACTGCGAGCGCGCCAAGACACCTGAGGGTTATTACCAGATCCGCGGCGGTATTCCGTACGCGATCGCCAAGTCGCTGGCCGCTGCGCCGTTCGCTGACATCCTCTGGATGGAGACGAAGACCGCGGACCTCGCCGACGCGCGGCAGTTCGCCGACGCGATCCACGCCGAGTTCCCTGACCAGATGCTGGCCTACAACCTGTCCCCCTCGTTCAACTGGGATACCACCGGCATGACCGACGACGAGATGCGGGCGTTCCCTGAGGAACTCGGCAAGATGGGGTTCGTCTTCAACTTCATCACCTACGGCGGGCACCAGGTCGACGGCGTCGCCTGCGAGGAGTTCGCTACTTCGCTGCGACAGGAGGGCATGCTGGCGCTCGCGCGCCTGCAACGCAAGATGCGACTCGTCGAATCTCCCTACCGCACACCGCAAACCCTCGTCGGCGGACCGCGAAGCGACGCCGCGCTGGCCGCCTCGTCCGGGCGCACGGCGACCACCAAGGCGATGGGCGAAGGATCCACGCAGCATCAGCATCTCGTGCAGACCGAGGTGCCCAAGAAGCTGCTGGAGGAATGGCTGGCGCTGTGGAGCGACCATTATCAGCTCGGCGAGAAGCTGCGCGTGCAGCTCCGGCCGCGCCGGGCCGGCTCCGACGTGCTCGAGCTGGGCATTTACTCCGAAGGCGGCGACGAGGAGATGCTCGCCAACGTCGTCGTCGATCCGATCAAGGATCGGCACGGCCGCAGCATTCTCACGGTGCGTGACCAGAACACGTTCGCCGAGAAACTGCGCCAGAAGCGCCTGATGGACTTGATCCACGTCTGGCTGATTCACCGCTTCAAGGCTGAGATCGTGTACTACGTGACGCCCACCGAGGACAACATCTATCAGACCGAGAAGATGAAGTCCCACGGCATCTTCCGCGACGTCTACCAGGAGGTGGGCGAGATCATCGTCGGCGATGTGAACCAGCCCCGCATCGACGAGCTGCTGGCGTCCGACCGCGAGGCGCTGCAGCGGTTGATTCGCAAGGAGGACTAAGGCCGCGCTAGGTGAATAGCTGCAGTTGCGTGGTGATGTACTGCTCGACCGTCAAAGCCGGTGTGCCCGTCACTTTTTCGACGTCTTTGGTGGCTCGGTCGTAGCGGCCCGCACGATGTAGTTGCGCCATCGTGGCGAGGTGCTGCTGAACATGCGCAGGTAAACCGAGGGGCTTGAGAACCTCCTCGACCCAGGTGTCGTGCGGGATGTCCGCGCCGGTTATCGGACGGCTCAGCGCACGAGCGTATTGCGCGGCCAATCCGTCGATATCGAGGCTCACCGGACCGGTCAACTCGTAGACGTCGCCGATGCGGCCCACTGGATCCAGCAGAACCGTTGAGACCACTCGGGCGACGTCGCTGACGGCGATCGGTGACGTCCGGCCGGCCCCGAATGGCAGACCCAAGACGTTTCGCTCACGCAGAGACGCCGCCGCCAGCCAGGTGAAAATCGGATTGTCCAGAAACACCGTCGGCCTGACGTGGATGACCGGCACGCCCGACCAGTTCATGACCTGTTCGGCGAGCCAGTGCAAGCGATGCTGGCGGGACTCCTCGCTGCTCGTCAGTGTCATCTGCGAGACCGTCATCTACTTACTTGCGAACGGCCGTCAGTCCCGCCGGCTGAATGCCTAAGTGTTATCAGATCTCCGAGGTCCCGTTACAGACCGGCGTGGTGGGGCCGATGGTCGTTCGCCCCTTGCACCCTCTGCCGTGGCAAACGCCTGGCTCAGTTCGGGCGCTCGCTGAATCTTTAGACAAGACCGTGCGTGTCGCGGCAGGGGCCGCAAGGAGGTCATGGGTGGGATTGACCCGTGGTTGCAGCCCGCCCGCACGGAAGCAACGTCTCAGATTTCGCGAGCCGTGGAGCTCTCAACGAAGACCGACGCCGTGCGGGTTGCTGGGATCGCGAACAGCTCATCGGAGGGAAGGCCATCGAGCCTCGTAAGTAGAGCGCTGCGCGTCCCGCTCAGGGTCATGTGACCAGCATCAATAACCGGCAATCAGGAGGTACGGAAGACGTGAAAATGTTCTGTGGCATCGACTGGGCCGAAGCCCAGCACGACGTCGCCCTCGTTGACAGCGACGGACAGCTGGTCGCCAAGAAGCGCATCGTCGACGGCCCCACTGGGTTCGCCGAGCTCATCGAATTGCTCACTGCTGCCGGTGATTGCGCGGAGGACCCGGTTCCGGTCGCGATCGAGACACCGCGCGGGCTGCTGGTTGCCGCGCTGCGCGCCACGGGCCGGGCGGTGTATGCGATCAACCCGCTGGCGGTGGCCCGCTACCGCGAGCGTCACTCGGTGGCTAGGTCGAAGTCCGATCACGCCGATGCGATGACCCTGGCCAACATCCTGCGCGTTGATGCTCATCTGCACCGCTGCCTTCCGGCAGACACTGAACTGTGCCAGGCCATTGCGGTGCTGGCCCGGGCGCACCAGGACGCGATCTGGGCACGCACCAAGGCGCACAACCAGCTGCGCTCGCTGCTGCGCGAGTTCTACCCGACCTTCCTGGCCACCTTCAGCCAATTCGCGCTGGGGATCGCCAGTGCGGAGGCCCGCGCTGTGTTGGCGATCGCCCCGGCG
>NZ_DASSCY010000193.1:0-9663 GCF_035697385.1 Mycobacterium sp.
CCGACGGGGTGGCAGGTGGGATTGATCCGTGTCGAGGACGTCGTGGTGGGCGCGCTGGTGGGCATCGTGGTGTCGGTGCTGCTGTGGCCGCGAGGCGCGACGGCGACGGTGGCCAAGGCGATCGAGGACTCCCGCGCAGTCGGCGCCAAGTTCCTCAAGGCGGCGGTGCTGCGGGTCACCCGGGGTGCGTCGGAAGAGGCAACAGATCGGGTGATCGCGCTCAGCCATGCGGCGTTGTCGGCGTCGCGGACCGTCGATGATGCAGTGCGCCAGTATCTTTCGGAGACGGGCGGCAAGACGGATATGCGGGCACCTGTGGTGCGGGCGGCGAACCGGGCGATCCGGGTGAGGGCCGCAGCGGAGTTGATCGCCGACATCGTGCCTCCGCCATTTGGTGTTTATCCGCAGACCCGCGGAGTGCTCGAGACTCACGCCGAGGTGATCTGCGCTCGGGTGACCGGCGATACGGGTCAGCCATTGCAGTCGATCAGTGACGACTTCGTGCTGGCGCTGCGCGCCGACGCACCCGAGGACGAGCTCGCGGTTCCCGCGGCGCTGCCGTTGACCGCCGCGGCGGCCAACCTCGGCGAGCTGGAACTGCTCTACCCGAAGGCCGCCGAGAAAGTGTTGACCGGAAAGGACTGAGCGATGCGTGTATTGATCGTCGGTGGGTCGGGAACCATTGGACGACGGCTGACGCCAGCGCTGGCCGAAAGACACGAAATCGTCGTCGCGGCAAGGAATTCGGGCGATGTCCGCGTCGACATCACCTCCGCTGATTCGGTCGAGGCCATGTATCGCGCGACGCCTGGCCTTGATGCGGTGGTCTGCATTGCCGCATCGGGACCGCTCGACGAGTTCGGCACACTGACCGAAGACCGGCTGCTTGAGAACATGCGCGGCAAGTTCTTCGGACAGGCCAATCTGGTTCTGATCGGCCAGCACTACGTGAACACCGGGGGATCGTTCACCTTGACGTCGGGCATCTTCGCCGACCAGCCGGCGGCGGGAGTGACCTCCGGCGGAGTGGTCAGCGGCGCGCTACACAGTTTCGTCCTGTCGGCGGCGCTGGAGTTGAAGGGCCGTTATCGCGTTAATGTCGTGAGTCCCACGATGGTTGAAGACTCCACCGAGGAATTCGGCCACCTGTTTCCCGATCTGAAACCGGTGTCGATGGACACCCTCGTCGGCCACTATGTTGGTTGTGTCGAGGGAGATGCGACCGGTGGCATCATCCGTGCCTACGGGTAGCTGCAGAAGTGGGGCGAAATGCGGGCTGTGAACGGTACTCGTTTCCGGTTCGAACACAGGAGAGTACTCGTGGGTCTTGCCGCTGACACGTCGTTCGCAACGGCCATCGCCTGCATGCCCGGCGACGAGGGCATGCGGTGACCGGGACCATGGCTCCTCCGCTAGTCGTATGGCTCGGCGAGGCGATGTTCACGTTCGCCCCAGGTAGGGACGTTACGGTCGGCCGCGACGCAGATACTGACATCCGCGTTGATATCGCTGCCAAGCAAGCGATTTCCCGCGTCCACATGGTGCTACACCCCGACGGAACACAGTGGGTCGCGA
Source organism: Mycobacterium sp. (assembly GCF_035697385.1). Lineage (GTDB taxonomy): Bacteria > Actinomycetota > Actinomycetes > Mycobacteriales > Mycobacteriaceae > Mycobacterium. The sequence continues at coordinate 1,576 of NZ_DASSCY010000193.1, forward strand.
TCGACAAGAGCCGCAACGGCATCTACGTCGACGGGACACGGGTGAGCACTGTGCCGATCGACGACGACGTGCGCATCACTCTCGGCGCCCCCGATGGGCCACCACTGACGTTCCGGATCACCACACAGCAGGTGCGGGTCGCGCAGGTCGCACCACCGCGACCGGCACCGCCCACGGCAACTCGGCCCGCGCGGCAATCGCCCGTTCCGCCTCCTCCGCGACCCACACCGCCGCCGCAGCGGCCCGCGGCACCGCCGATGCAACCGCCGCGCCACCAGCGGCCGGCACCGCCCCGTCAGATGCCGCCTGCACCACCGCCGCAGCACGCACCAGCGGCCGCTCCCCCGTCGACGCCGCCCCCGGTGCGCCCGCCCGTCGAGACCGAAGCCGACATGGTCGGGCGAATGACCGGGGCGGTCAAGAAGATGATGCCGCAGCGCCCGTCCGGGCCGCCGCCGGGAGCGATCACCATCGGCAGGCATTCCACATCGACTGTGGTCGTTGATGATCCGCTGGCCTCACGCACGCACGCCTATCTGGTCCCGGCGCCCACTGGAACGCAGCTGTACGACAATGCAAGCGGCAACGGCACTTTCGTCAATGGTGTCCGCGTCACCGCTGTCACGCTTCGGGCCGGCGACGTCATCACCATCGGCAACACCGACCTCACCTTCAGCGGTGGGACAACGGTGGCGGTTCAGAAGACCACCGAGGCGACCGGCGGCGTCCAGGCTCACCAACTCGGCCTTGCCATCGACGGCCACCAGCTGCTGACCAACGTGTCGTTCACCGCGCGGCCAGGCACCCTCACGGCGGTGATCGGGCCCTCCGGCGCCGGTAAATCCACGCTGATCAAGCTGCTCGGCGGCGCTGTCCAGCCCACCTCCGGCCAGGTGACATTCGACGGGCACGACGTACACGCTCAGTACGCGTCGATGCGGTCACGGATCGGGATGGTCCCCCAGGACGACGTCGTGCACCGACAGCTCACCGTTGACCAGGCGCTGTCCTATGCCGCACAACTGCGGTTGCCGCCGGACACGAGCAAGCCTGACCGGCGGGCGGTTGTCGACCGCGTGCTTGGTGAGCTCGAGCTGACCGAGCACCGCAAGAAGCGTGTGGACAAATTGTCCGGCGGGCAACGCAAACGTGCTTCGGTGGCGCTGGAGCTGCTGACCGGCCCGTCGCTGCTGATCCTCGACGAACCGACATCGGGACTGGACCCGGCGCTGGACCGCCAGGTGATGTCGATGTTGCGCCGCCTCGCCGATGCCGGCCGCACCGTCGTTGTCGTCACCCACTCCCTGACCTACCTGAACATGTGCGACCAGGTGCTGCTGCTGGCGCCGGGTGGCAAAACCGCCTACGCCGGTCCGCCAGCCGCGATCGGCGACGCTATGCGGACCACCGACTGGGCCGACATCTTCGCCTGGGTGTCCACTCGACCAGAAGACGCACACGCCGCGTTTCTTGCCCGCAACCCCGACGCTGCGCGGCCCGCGGCACCATCTGCCCCGGCCGGACCGCTCGGCGAACCGGCCCACACCAGCACCGGGCGCCAGATGCTCACCCTGGCCCGCCGACAGGTGCGGCTGATCTTCGCCGACCGCGGATACACCGTTTTCCTGGTGCTGCTGCCGTTCGTCCTGGGCGCGCTGTCACTCGTGGTCCCCGGCAACGTCGGTCTGGGTGTGGCCACAACTGCCAGCGGGGCGCCCAACGAGCCGACCCAGCTGCTCATCCTTGCCAACATCTCAGCCGTTTTCATGGGCACTGCGTTGACAATTCGCGACCTTGTCGGTGAGCGCACAATCTACCGCCGTGAGCAGTCGGTGGGATTGTCGGCAGGTGCGTATCTGGCGTCGAAGATCGTCGTGTACAGCGGGTTCGCCGCGATCCAAACCGCGATCGTGACCGCCATCGTCGTCTACGGCAAGGGCGGACCCACGCAAGGTGCTGTGGCACTGGGCAATCCGGTTTACGACTTGTACGCGACTCTGGCGCTGACCGCTATCGTCTCGGCGATCTTCGGGCTGCTGTGGTCGTCGCTCGCGCGTTCCAACGAGCAGATCCTGCCTGTGCTGGTGGTCGTGATCATGCTGAGCATCGTGTTCTCGGGTGGCCTGATTCCGGTCACCGCGCGCGTGGGTCTGGAGCAGGCATCGTGGTTTCTGCCTGCCCGTTGGGGTTTCGCGGCGTCGGCCTCCACCATCGACCTACTCAAGGTCGCGCCACTGGTCACGGTCGATGACCCGCTGTGGCACCACGCCCTCAAATGGTGGCTGCTCGACATGGGTGTGCTGCTGATGTTGGGGATCGTCGCCGCCATCCTGGTATGGCGCAGGTTGCGCCTACCCGCCAAGGACGCCGGTCCCGGCGAGCGGACACGCAGTGGTGCCTCCAAGGCCGCCGGGGTCGTCGTGGTGGTGGTCCTCGTCGCTGGATTCATCGCGGGCCTGTCGGTGCTGACTCGCGGCGGCAAAACCCGTGATGCTGCTGTGGATTCGCCACTGGCCGGCACTCCAACACAGGGTGCCGCGCCACCGCAGCAGCTGGTCGCTGCCGACCAGCTGGCCGGGCTTCTCCTTGACGCCAAGACGGTCAGCTCGGTGGTCCAGGCGCCTGGGCTGGCAGGTGCCACCTCTTCACCGGCGACGGCTCACCGCGTGAGCACCGCGACGCCGGAGACATGCGTGAGCGCCGTTGAAGCCGGCAACTCCCAGGCGTACGTGGGTACCAACTTCACCACGACGGCCGGCAGTGACCTGACAGACCCCGGTGATCCCAACATCAGTGTCAGCCAGTTCGTCACCAGCTACCCGAGCGCAGATGACGCGGCGTTGGTACAAGACGAGCAGATCAACGCTTGGCGAAATTGCGCCAACGCCGCGGTAACGCTCACGACCAACGGCCAGGCGCCACGCCAAATCACCGTTGGCAAGTCCAATTCCGTGGAAGGCCGACTCACTGCGACTTTCACCGAGCCCGGCCGCTCCTGCCAGCATGTGCTGGCCACGGATTCCAATGTCGTCATCGACGTTGCGGCGTGCACCTTCTCAGGCGGCCAGCAGGCCCACGACATCGTCAAGCAGATCACCGACAAGATCTCCTAGCCGCGGCGCTCAGTCCAGTTGCAGCAAATCGCCCTTGAGCGTCTGCGGCCAGCGCACCGGTGAAAAGTTGTGTCCGTGGTGGGGTAGCTGACCGTTTAATGTGAGACCCACAGGAGCGCCGGGATGGCCGAGTGCTGGCTGACAGAAAGCGAGAGAGTGTATGAGGTTTCGATTCGGTGCTGTGCTGGCGGTAACCGCCGCGGCGGCGGTCGCGCTGGTGGGCTGCTCGTCGAGTTCAGACACATCGAGCGGCGCCGACGCCGCGACCTTGGTCCAGCAATCGTCCGAGGCGATGAAGAACCTGACCGGCGCCCACTTCGTCATCACCGCTGAGGGCAAGATTCCCAACCTCAAGGTCACCAAGCTCGAGGCCGACGTGGCATCCAAACCCGCCGTGGCGGCCACCGGTACTGCGTCCATCCAGATGGGTCAGCAGAGCCAGGACGCCCAGCTCATCTACACCGAAGGTCACCTCTACTCCGACATCGCCGAGCCCGGCACCTGGGTTGACTACGGGCCGGGTAGCTCGATTTACAACCTGTCGGTGTTGCTCGATCCGCAGAAGGGCCTGGCCAACGCGGTCGCCAAGATCAAGGATCCCAAGGTTGAGGGCACCGAGGACATCAACGGGACCAAGACGACGAAAATCACCGGTACCGCGTCCACCAACGACATCGCCGAGTTGGCCGGCGCGCGCAAGGCGCCAGAGAAAGAGCAGACGGTGCCGATAACGGTGTGGATCTCTGATAGCGAGCCGCACTACCTGGTGAAGGCCGAGATCCAGCCCGTCCCGGACGCCAAGCTGGTCATGACGCTGTCTGATTTCGGCAAGCAGGTCAACGTCACCAAGCCTGCGGTTACCCCCTGACCCCAAAACTCCGACACTCCAAACTCTTTCAATTCTCCGGCGCGCCGACATGGCGCCCAGGAAAGGATTTCAGCTATGAAGGTGACCAAGTTGCAGGGCGCGGTGGTGATGGCCGCGGGTGTCCTAGGCGCGGCGACCATCAGTCTGGGCGGTGCTCCATCAGCGGGAGCCGCGTTGTACTACGGGGCGATTGCCTACGCGGACAACGGCGCCGGTGCATCGACGTGGAACTACCCGACGCGGTCCGACGCCGAGCAGTCGGCGCTGGATTACTGCGGTTACTCCAGCTGCGAGGTGCTGAGCAGCTTCAAGGACTGCGGCGCTGTGGTGTTCGACGGCAGCACTCTTCAAGGCGGCTACGGGCCGACGCTGTCTGCGGCAATCGCCGACGCAAAGAGCAGGCTCCCGGGAAGCTACGTCGACTCTTGGGCGTGTAACTCCTGACGCACCCGCGAGTACATGCACGCGCCGTGGCGAGGCGCACGTGGACGCACTAGGCCTCCTCGCGCTGACACTCGGTGTCCTCGTCGCCGTCGTCATGAGCTACTTCACGAGTTCGTCTGGAAGCCAACGTGATCCGGACATGCTCTGGGAAGGCCGACTAGCCGCCGGCATCGCCGCCATGGTCCCCGTCGGTATGTTGTGGACCGGCCAGGTAGTGGTGACCGTCTTCGCCACCCTGGTCGACGGCGGTATCCGGCCGATATGGCTGTGGGCGTGGCTGTTGGCGGCCCCGGTTGTGGGCGTATGTCTTCCGGCCGGCTCCCTGGTCTCCGGGTTGGAGCGGATTTCTCGAAAGGGTTCGCCTGGTCGGGATCTGCACGCGCGCACTGCCGCGGTGGCGCAGGCGGCCAACTTCGCCTGGGCCGATACCGTCGCCGGGCCGGGTTGGGAATTGCGTCGCACGCCACCGCTTCCGATTCACTGGCCACCGCCATCGAACGGGTCAGCGGTCTGGCTCTGCTACGCCGAAAGGGCAGGTGCGGCTGGGTCGATCGAGCTTGCCGGCCCCTGGGCACGGATCACGCTCACCTCGGATGCCCCTCAAGCGCCTGCCGTTGAGCGGCTGTCCGGCGCGGTCGAGCCGATTGGGTGGCGAAGCGTGCAAACGCCCGATTTGGCGGCCGGCGAGTCGCAGGCGGAGCTGGTTGGCGCAGTACGCCGGGGCGACCCCGACGGCATCCTTGCCCGCACCTTGGCCGAATGGCGGGCGCGTAACGTCCTTGTCGCTGCTCAGCCGACCGTTGCGCCGCACCTTCCTCCCGCCGCCTAGCACCGCAATCGGATAGGCAGGAGGCTGGCGCCGCCGACGCTGAAAGCGATGTGCGCCAGAGGGTCTGAACAACAGCGATCAATCGGTTATTGCATCGCGATACGCATGAGCAGTCGGGCGTACACGCGCGCGATGGTGTCGACCATTTCCACGACTTCGTCGCCCGTGGCAGCGGCCAGCGATTTCTGAAGTTCGGCCAAGCGGCGCCGAACAGGTTCGGCTCGCGCCGCGAAACACGGGTCGGTGGCCGGTGGCAGCTCCGCCATAGCGGCATCGATGTCGGCCAGGGCCAGGGTGGCCGAATCGACCAGGAGTGTACGACCAACAGTCGGGGTGATGACATCGGTGATCTCCCCGTGGGGCTGGCCCTCGCGGATCGCGTCTAGCGTGCCCGCCGGCCACGCCAACGCGACTTCGAGTGCGGCGCGAGTGGCCTGGTCGGGCCACCTGCGGCCCGAAATCAGTTCGGTCAACGCCTCCTGGTCGATGATGTTGTCCCGGTGGAGGTTTCGTGGTGACAGTCCGAGTTCTTCATACCGCTCCACGACGGCTTGACCGGTGCGCTGGATGTTCGGGTCGAGTTGGATCGGCGTGTGCTGCTCGGCGCCGATGTAGTGAAAGCTGACGGGAATCCCGTCGGGGGCGCCGAGGTGCACCGTCATGCCGTCGGTGATCGGCGTCTCGTGCTCAATCCGGCGCCCATGCACGTACACACCGTTTCGGCTGTCGTAATCGATGAGTTCCCAGCGCGCACCCGGCAGGAGGCGTACGTGGAGGCGGGAGATCCCGGGGTGGTCGATCTGAACGTGCGACGGGGGGACTTCGCGGCCGATGATGAATTCGCCATCGGCAACGCGGCGGAGCACTCGTTGACCGTTGAAGCACACCAGTAGGTCCTCGCCGACGGGCGCTGCCGCGTGGCTGTCATGGGCGGCGATGTCCATGGCCGTCCCCCTTCTCGTGCTGGCCTCTGGATGCGTTCGTGGCGCCAGGGTGGCGCGACACCTGAAACGCTAGCGCGAGTTGCAGCGCTGATGCAAGCGGCTACGCACTCTACGGTCGACCATATTGCAGCGTTGCGGCGTCTGCCACTGCTGCGCTGGGCCGTTTCGTCGGCATCTTCGGCGGGCTTCAATCGCCTATCTGCGCAGCTCAGGCGCAACTTGTCTGGTCGCGCTTCATTCATCGTCGAGCCCGCTTCAGATGCTAGGGCTTGCGCTTCAACTTTAGCTATGGTTATAGTCCTCGCACTGCTTCAATTTAACTCGCTTCAGAGAGGCCAGCCATGACCATCACCGTCACGAACAAGAGCATCAGCACTCTCGCCCGGCGTGAGGCGACCAGGACGCGCGGCACGGTCGTGCGACTGGCCACCGCAAGCGTGCTCGCCGGCATCGCCGCAGCGGCCAGTGCAGGTACCGCCGCCGCCGCACCTGGAGCCCCGTTGCCGGCGTTCACCGGACCCTCGAGCTTGGAGGCTCTGCTGCTCACCGACCGGGAGGTCGCCGCAGTCGTCGGCGCTCGCAATCTCGTCGAGATCAAGTCGGGGAACAGGCTCGGACACACCGCCGTGCGCCCCTCCGAGTGCACCAGCGCCTACGCCCCCTTCCAGGCCGCCGCGTACGCCGGCACCGACCCACAGGATGTCGCCTTCAAGGTGATTTCCGACGGCCGGAAGCAGAACCTGCTCGTCTCGGAGGCCGTCGTACAGCTGGGCAGCAAGTCGGAATCCCTTGCGCACCTGGAAGCCACGGCCGACGCCTGGGACGACTGCAAGGGCCTCACTGTCAGCTCCACCAGCGGTGGGTGGGTCCTCGACGCGCCGCGGGTCAACGACGACCGCACCATCGTCACCCTGGGCCAAACATCCGCCAACGGCGGCAGCACCTGCGAGCGTGCGATCGCCTCCTACCGCGACATCTTCATCGACGTGATGTCTTGCTCGTCGGGTCGAGCCGAAGGCCAAGGCGCCAAGCTCGTCCAGGAGATCGCCGCCAAGGCTGATAGCCAGCCGTTGTGAATCCGGAGCCCGAGACCACAGATAGGCGAATCATCATGTCCTTGAACACTATTCCAACCAATGCCCTGCCCGGCGCCGCTGCTACTCCGTGTAGCGCCGACCCTGATCGGTGGGCCGACGGCGGTGACGACCCTGAACTCAAAGAGTTGTGCCGCGCATGCCCCCGGCGCTGGTTGTGCGCTAAGGAGGCCGTGGAAACCCCCGGGGCCGAGGGTATGTGGTCGGGGGTGAACATCCCTGGCGGCGGACGGGGCCGCAAGTTCGCACTGCGCCAGCTGCAGTCCCTGGCCGCACACGGCGGCTACAAGGTCCGCCGCGAGCCCGCCTAATCGATCCGTTACACCCCAACGTATTTCGTCCCGCGGCAAATCTTGCGCCGCGCCCGCGCCTCGTCACGAAAGGACCAAACGAAATGTCTTACCCATCACCGCAGTCCGGCTGGCAACCCGGTTCGTACGAGCACCGCACGCCGCCATACGACTACGGACCGCAGGCACCGATGACGCCCTACGGATACGGCTATCCGCCGCCTGGGCCCGCGAAGGGCAACAACGGTGTGTTGATCGCGGTCATCGTCAGCATCGCGGTGGTGGCGGTCGGAATCATCGTGTACATCGTTCCGCTTCTTTTCGTCAGCCAAATGTCCAGCGGTGTCGACGAGATGATCAGTGAGACAACGGGCGGAAACACCGAGCAGATCCTCGACAACGAGATCGAGGTTACGTTCGGCACGTTCACCAGAGATACCGAGTTCACCAGCCTGACGCGCGGCAAACTGCCTGTGACGGTGCGCAATAAGGGTAGTGAGCGGGCC
>NZ_DASSCY010000194.1:0-24542 GCF_035697385.1 Mycobacterium sp.
TGAAGCGGTAGTTGCCGGGGTGGGGATCGGCGTGCACCAGGTTGGCGTGGCGGTGGTTGCCGTTGATGAATCGTGCGATCACTTCGGCCCAGGTGTTCTTCAGATCCTGGTCCGCTTGTTGTGCTGCGGTGTAGTCCATTCCGTCGAGGTAGGTCATTGTGAGCACCCGGTCACCGGATGCTTCGGAGATGACGGTGGGGATGCGGATGAATGGGTGACCGCGGTAGAGCTCGTTGAACGCGGCGATCATAGCGGCTTCGTGCCGGTAGTCGACCTCTTCGGAGATCCGCGCCGCCGCCTCGCGCGCCACGGTCCGGACATCGACCTTCATGCCTGAAGCCGCCATTGCAAAGCGCAAGAAGGTGGCCACCAATTCGGTGTTGGACAGGTCATCGCGGATTGCTTGGGCGACACCGGGATACTGGATTTTGGCCACAACGTCGCGGCCGTCGCGAAGCACGGCGCGGTGAACTTGCCCAATGGAGGCCGCCGCTATCGGCTCATCCTCGAACGAGGCGAAATGCTCAACGGCAGAGCCGAGTTCGGCGTCGAGGACTTCACGAACCAGGGCTGGATGCATCGGCGGAGCATCTGCCTGCAGCCGACTCATGGCCTTCTGATACGGAGCGAATCCGCCCGTGCCGAGCGCGCGAGCGTCGACCATCGACAGAATCTGGCCGGCCTTCATCAGTGCGCCCTTGGAGTGCCCGAGCAGTTCGGTGTAGCGCTCGGCGGTGCGTTCATGGAACCGTTCGACGGCTCCGTCCTGACCCGCCTTTTCCCGTAGCCCGGCAACAAGTCGGCCGCCGGCGGCGCGCGCTGTAAATCCCGCAAGCGGCATCGTCCGCCGGATGCGTCCGCGCGGAACTTCAGGGGTGGTCATGGTCATCCAAGGCTGACGGCAGACCGCGCTCTCGTACCCAGGCGTGGTGTAACTTTCCTAGCTCGGTAATGGGTTCCGCGACGCCGTCCATGTCGTCCGCGATCGCGCGGGCCGGCATAGTCGCGTGCAGGGCGCCGCACACATTGCTTACCGCAGTCTGAATACGTGGCGCGAAGGCGAGGTCGTCGGGTGCGGTCATGCGCGTCAACGGGTTGGCGGAGTCGAGACCGAACACCCAACGCGCGGTACGGGCCGGACTCTCGGGTGAATACGTCGCCGGTTGCGGCGCGACGATGATCTCGTAGAACACCTGCGACCAGAACCACTGCAGTTCCCCAGCCGTCAGTTCGGAATTGGCGGTGATGAAGCCGGCCTGCACCATGGCGGCACGAAGGTCGTCGGTGCGCCTCTCGATTGCGCAGCGCACGATGGCGACCGACGCTCGGCGCATGGATTCGGGCAGGATCTTCACGCAGCCGAAGTCGACGAAGCCGACCGTGCCGTCGGTATTGAAGCGGTAGTTGCCGGGGTGGGGATCGGAGTGCATGAGGTTGGCGTGCCGGTAGTTGGCGTTGCTGAATCGGGTGATGACCTCGGCCCAGGTGTTCTTCAGGTCCTGATCCGCCTGTTGTGCTGCCGCCCAGTCCATTCCGTCCAGGTAGGTCATCGTCAGAACCCGGTCACTGGATGCGGCGGGCACGACTTCGGGGATGCGGATGAACGGGTGATCGCGATAGAGGTCGTCAAAAGCCGCGATGTTGGCCGCCTCACGTCGGTAGTCGACCTCTTCGCCGATCCGAACCGTCAACTCGCGTGCCAGCTTCCGCGGATCGAACACCATCCCCGAGGCCGATGTTGCGAATCGTAGAAACGTCGCTACCAGTTCGGTGTTGGCCAAATCTGCGCGGATCGCCTGTGCCACTCCGGGATACTGGATCTTGACCACGACTTCACGACCGTCGCAAAGGACGGCTCGGTGAACTTGTCCAATGGACGCCGCCGCCATCGGCTCATCCTCGAACGAGGCGAAATGCTCAACGGCAGAGCCGAGTTCGGTGTCGAGTACGGCATGCACCAGTTCGGGAGCCATTGGCGGGGCATCGGACTGCAGCCGAGTCAGAGCCTCCTGGTACGGCGCAAATCCCCCCGAGCCGAGGCCGCGGGCATCGATCATCGAGATCATCTGGCCGACCTTCATCAGTGCACCCTTGGAGTGCCCGAGTAGTTCGGCGTAGCGCTCGGCCGTGCGCTCGTGAAACCGCTCGACTGCGCCGTCCTGACCCGCCTTGCCTTGCAGACCGGCAACAAGCCGCCCGCCGGCCGCGCGTGCCGTGAAACCCGCCAGCGGCATCGTTCGCCGTATTCGCCCACGCGGAACAGGGTTGTCTTGATGCGGCATGCTGCCTCCCGCCCCGACCCTGCGTGGTAAGTGATATCTTGATCAAGATAAGTGATCACTTGGGAGAGGTCAAATGTCAGTATCGGCGCCGACACGGGAACGACTGGTCACCGAGGCCATGCGGTTGTTCAGCGCGAAGGGCTTTGAGGCGACCAGCGTTTCGCAGATCGAAGCGGCAGCGGGATTGGCCGCGGGCTCCGGCGCGCTGTATCACCACTTCAGATCCAAAGAGGCGCTTCTGGACGCCGGCATCGATCGTCAACTGGACCGGCGGCGCGCCATGCACGACATCCGGACGCTGTTCGCCGGGCTCGACGACCTTCGCGCCGAACTCACCGTCCTCGGCCGGTACCTACTCTCCGTGGTTGACGAGGAGATCGAGCTACTGCAGATCGCCGCGCGCACTCCGGCAGGACGATCGGCGCGCCTCGACACCGCCTACGCCGCACTTGTTGATGGGCTCAACGCAGAACTCGCCGACTGGATCGCCGCATGGGCGCCGACGCTTGCCCGGCAAGACTGCGCTGTGCTGGCCGCACTCGGGGTCAACGGAATTCTCGGCGCCCGCTTCGCGACCAGCCTCTTCCACCAGCGCGAGGCGCGCGTTCCCGACGATCGCTACCTCACCGAATGGACTGCGTTGCTAGCCACGCGTATTCAAAGTCAGTGAGTCCAGCCCTCGGCGGCCTGGTCGTCGAAGGTGCGGTCGATGCGTTCGAATCTGCGCCGGATCGAATCGCGCGACGCACGGTGCGGAAGGACGTAGAGACGGTTCGCGAGGATCGCCTCGGTCGTCAGGCGCGCGACATCCTCGACGCGCAGCACCGAGTCGTCATCCGGCGCGGATGCCAGCTGTTGAACGGTCTCGGCCTCCGAGTGGGCCGGGCCGTAGTCCGCGCTTCGCACGCGTTCGGTGTTGGCGAGCAGGTTGGTTTCGACGATCATCGGGCACAGCACCGTGACGCCGATACCGTCCGGCCTCACCTCGCGCGCAAGCGTCTCGGCGAGCGCGACGACGCCGTACTTGGCCACGCAGTACGGGCCAAGTCCGACATTGGGAATCAGCCCCGCGAATGACGACGTGAACACCATGTGGCCACCGTCGCCCTGGGCGATCAGCCGCGGCAGGAACGCCTCGACGCCGTGGATGGGTCCCCATAGATCGACGTCGATGACAAACCGCCAGTCGTCGTGGGTGGTCTCCGTGATCGGTCCGGCGTACGCGATGCCCGCGTTGTTGAACACCACGTGCACGGCGTCGAGAAGCCGGAAGGCCTCATCGGCCAGCGCGCTGACGTGGTCGAGCTTTCGGACGTCGCACACGACGCCGTACGCGTCGACCCCATCGCTGCGCAGCTGCGCGACCGCGTCGTCCAGCGCGGACTGATCGATGTCTGCCAGCACCACGCGCGCGCCACGGCGGGCGAACTCTTTGGCGGTCGCCAAACCAATCCCGTTGGCACCGCCGGTGATGACCGCTCCGCGCCCTTCGAAACTCTCCACGGCGCGAACACTATGTCCTAGGAGCGGTCGTAGGGCCCATCCGGGGCGGGTTCGCCCAATTTCGCCCGTATTGCGCCCCACGGATCGGCGTACTGACCGGGCGCCTTCCAATACGCCGACCGGCGCTTGAGAACCGCCCTTGCGATCGGTGCCGCCGGCCGCAGCAGGTGACGAGTCCACCCGGCCGCATCGCGCATCTCCTCGAGCATCTCGGGCCACGAATGATGCTGGAATGACAGCGCCTGTTGCGCCCGCGCGGCGTCCATCCAATCCGTGACGAACCACGCGTCGTCGTCGTCCGGATTACCTGGCCGGCCCGCCGGCAGAGCACCGGCGAGCCCGCGTGCCGCAGCCAACGCTGCGCCGACATCGCCTTGCCTCAACTTGTGCGAATCATCGCCGGCGATCAGGAGAATTTCACGTGCGACGTCTGCGGTGGTCGCCGCCGCGAACGCGGCCGCGACGTCGCGGACGTCGACGGTGTGGATGCGTCCGTCGGTCGGCAACACGCTCTCGAAGTACAGCGCGTCGGTTGAGAACGGTATGGCCTTCGGGTCGACGCTGATCACGCCGCCGACTCGCAGGACCACCCATTCCAGGCTCGACGCCCGCACTTGTTCTTCGGCTTCCAACTTGGTAGCGCTGTACAGATCCACCGCCCGCGGCGGGGTGTCCGCACGGACCGGACCGTTGTTGCGGTGCGGGTTGCGAGAACCGTAGACGGCGCTGCTTGACGCCTGCACAAAGCGCGGGGGGTTGGGCATTGCCTCTGCGGCGCGCACCAACTCCTTGGTCGCACCCACGTTGACCTTCTTCGCGAGCTTCGCGTTGCGGTAGATCGGCGGAGGGATGACCGCAGCCAAGTGGATGATCGCTGCAGGGGACACCTCGGCGAGAAGGCGGTCGACCGCGGCTGGGTCTGTCAGATCGGCCCATCGGGCGTCGACCCCGTCGGGCAGCCCCTCTGCCTTCGTAACGTTGGCAGGAGTGTCGAGATCGGCTGCAACCACGGTGCGGCCCTCGGCCGCCAGGTGCGCGACCGTTGCCGATCCCACCAGGCCGAAGCCACCCGTGACGAGCACAGTGTCGGACATGAATCTCCTGAAACTATGACGTTCTCTTTTTCGGAGAGTATCATATCCGCTGGTTAGGCCCACATCAGGTTTGGGCGGGGGCGAGATGCGGAACAGGCATTAGATGAGCAGAGCGGATCAGCCTGAGGTCGCCAAGTGGGATCCCGGGTTTACCCGGCAGATCACAAGCTGGGTGGGCCCAGTCATCAAGCGGTACTTCCGCGCCGAGGTCCGCGATCTGGATCGCCTCCCGCCCGCCGGTGGTGCACTCGTGGTGTCCAACCATTCGGGCGGCATGTTCACCCCCGATGTGCTGATCTTCGCGCCCGCGTTCTACGAGAAGTTCGGCTTCGACCGACCCGTGTACACCCTCGCCCACTATGGCGTGTTCATTGCCAACGTCGGTGACTGGTTGCGCCGCGCGGGCGTCATCGAGGCGAATCGCGAGAACGCCGCCAAGGCGTTGCGGGACGGTGCCGTTGTGCTGGTCTTCCCCGGCGGCGACTACGACTCGTACCGGCCAACCCTGACAGAGAACGTCATCGACTTCGGCGGACGCACCGGCTACGTGCGCACCGCCGTCGAGACCGGCGTGCCGATCGTGCCATTGGTGTCCATCGGGGGTCAGGAAACCCAATTATTCTTGGCGCGAGGCGATTCCATCGCACGCCGCCTAGGTCTCAAGCGGGCACGAATCGAGATCCTGCCAATCAGCATCGGCTTTCCCTTCGGTCTGAGTGTCATCTTGCCGCCGAACCTGCCGCTGCCCGCGAAGATCGTGACCCGGGTGCTGGAGCCCATCCACATCGCCGCGCAGTTCGGAGAGGATCCGGACGTCGATGAGGTCGACCTTCATGTGCGGGCGGTGATGCAGGCCGCCGTCGATGAGCTTGCCCGCGAACGCCGGTTCCCGGTACTGGGTTGACGGCCATGGCGGACGCTCTTGGGCTACTGCAAACACTGTGGCGGGCAAGGCTGATCGCACCGCTTCGGCCTGACAAGTATGTGCGTATGGGTGCCGCTGTGCGCCGTGTCGGGATGACGGCAACGGTCGGCTTCGCGACCGCTGCGCAGCGGTGCCCGGATCGCCCGGGCTTGATCGACGAGCGCGGGGAGCTGACCTGGAAGGAACTCGACGACCGATGTGACGCGCTCGCGGTGGCATTGCAGGCCATGCCACGCGGTGCGCCGAAAAGTGTTGCAGTGATGTGTCGTAACCATCGCGGCTTTGTCGAGGCGCTGGTGGGATCCAACAGAACGGGTGCCGACGTATTGCTGCTCAACACCTCCTTCGCGGGGCCTGCCTTGGCGGAGGTGGTGACGCGGGAGGGCGCGGACGTCGTGATCTACGACGACGAGTTCACCGGGATCGTCGACACCGCACTTGCCGACATGCCCGACGCGACGCGGATCATCGGCTGGACTGATGAACCCGGCGGGGAACTGACCCTCGACAAGCTCATCGAGTCCCACGCAGGCCGGCGCCCGCGACCCAGTGAACGCAAAAGCGACATCATTCTTCTCACGTCGGGGACCACAGGAACACCGAAGGGCGCCAAGCGATCCGAAGGCAGCGGCGACGCGGGCGACCTGAAAGCGGTTCTCGATCGCACTCCGTGGCGAGCAGAGGAGGCTACGGTCATCGTGGCGCCGATGTTTCACGCATGGGGTTTCTCCCAGTTGCTGTTCGCGGCGTTGCTGGCGTGCACGATCGTCACCCGCCGCAAGTTCGACCCGGAAGCCACTCTGCAACTGATCGACCGGCATCGGGCGACCGGGCTGGCCGTCGTCCCGGTGATGTTCGACCGAATCATGGAGCTGCCCGACGACGTGCGAAACCGCTACAGATGCAAGTCATTGCGGTTCGCCACAGCGTCGGGCTCACGGATGCGGCCCGACGTGGTGACCAAGTTCATGGACCAGTTCGGCGACGTCATCTACAACAATTACAATGCCACCGAGGCGGGCATGATCGCGACCGCCACCCCCGCCGATCTCCGATTGGCACCCGATACCGCAGGAAAGCCCGCCGCCGGCACCGAGATTCGCATCCTTGACGAGAGTTTCCGTGACCTGCCGATCGGAGAGGTCGGCCAGATCTTCGTCCGCAGCGGCACATTGTTCGACGGCTACACATCGGGAAAGACCAAGGATTTCCACCAAGGATTCATGGCGTCGGGGGATATGGGATATCTCGACGAGGCCGGACGACTGTTCGTGGTGGGCCGCGACGACGAGATGATCGTCTCGGGAGGCGAGAACGTCTACCCCATCGAGGTCGAGCAGGCATTGATGGCCCATCCGGAGGTGGCTGAAGCGGCGGTGATCGGTGTCGACGACGAGCAGTACGGCCAGCGATTGGCGGCCTTCGTGGTGCTGGAACAGGGCGCGTCGGCCACGGCAGACACGCTGAAGCAACACGTGCGCGACAATCTCGCCAATTACAAAGTGCCGCGCGAGATCACGGTTCTCGAGGAGCTACCCCGCGGCAGTACCGGGAAGGTACTGCGCAAGGATCTGCGCGCGCACCTTGACTAACCGGCCGCACTCGCCGGGGCCATCGCGGTACCTACGGGCGTGAGACCGGGAAGTCCGGCGGCGCGCCGGATCTCAGCGAGTCCGTGGAGCATCGCGTCTGTCGCCTCGTGTACGTCGTTGAAGGTGCGGTCGTCGGACAGCACCGAGATGTCGACCTGGTCCACATAGCTCCACACGGTCATGTTGAAGGCGCTGCCGGGCGACAGCACGCCGATGGAGTAGATCTCGCTGACAGTGGCTCCTCCGAGATGTCCATACTCGCGGGGTC
This sequence comes from Mycobacterium sp., assembly GCF_035697385.1. GTDB lineage: Bacteria > Actinomycetota > Actinomycetes > Mycobacteriales > Mycobacteriaceae > Mycobacterium. The sequence goes on from NZ_DASSCY010000194.1 coordinate 7,665, forward strand.
CCGGCACGCTGGACACCGCGACGTTCATGATCCTGTTGTGAGCGGCGCGTTTTGACTGCCATCGGAACAACGCAGGTGCCAGCGGCGGCGGAAGATAGTCCATCATCCGCCCGTGCAACGTCGGGCCGAGGAGTTCGTTGTCCTCCTTGGCGCGTGCGGTGGCCAGCGACGTCAGTCGCACGCGTTCCAGCGGGTCGTCGATGTGTACCGGCAACGAAACCGCCAATCCACTGATTTCGTTGCCGGTGATCCGGTCTTGTGACGAATCGGTGCTGACGGGCACGGACGCCAGGATCGGCTGGTCGGCCCTGCCGTCGTAGCGCAACAGCAGCTCTCGCAGGCCCCCAGCCGCCATCGCCAGCACGACGTCGTTGAATGTGATCCCGAGGCATTTTGAGGTCTCCTTGACATCGGCAAGCGACAGCGACGCTGTCGCGAACGTCCGCACGGGGGAGACCACATGGTTGACGAATGTCGGTGGTGTCTTGAACATCTTGGCCATCTCGGGGGAGTGGCTGCGCTCCCGTGAACGCCGCCGGAGCCGCGAGATCCCACGTACGGCATCCTTCATCAAACCCGGCAGGGCGGCGACATGTTCGGCGTTGTCGCGTGCGGCCGCCCGCAACAACTCCGCCTTTGACGGCGGGTCGCAGGTTTCGTAGTCGTCGCGTTCGTCCTGCGCCGATCCGGCCAGATCCATCAGCCGGGCAAGGAGATTGGCCGAGGCGACCCCGTCGGCCAGCGTGTGGTGCACCTTGCCGATCAGTGCGAACCGCTTGTCGGCCATGCCCTCGGCGAAATGAAACTCCCACAGCGGGCGGTTGCGGTCCAGTGGCGTGCTCGCTATCTGGCCGATCACCTCATCGAGCTCGCGACGGCCGCCCGGGCTGGGTATGCGCACGCGGCGCAGGTGATAGTCCAGATCGACAGGGCAGTTCTCCAGCCACATCGGATGGTGCAGTTTCCACGGGATGTCGACGAGCTGGTAGCGCAGCGGGTCGAGCAGGTGCAGCCGACGCTGGATCGTCCGACGGAACAGATCAAAGGTGAACTCGCCGTCGAATTCGGCGGCGTTGACAATCGCCACTTTGAGCGTGTGGGTGTGCAGGTTCGGCGTCTCGCTGTACAGGAGCATGGCGTCCATGCCGTTGAGTCGCTTCACGTCCCCACCCCATTCGCGGTCAACGGTTCTATCGAACCACCGACCCGCGGCGATCGGGCCGTTTCGGGGAAGGGGTCAGGCGTTGACGGCTACTGCCCGGTGGCCGCTTTGACCTTGGCTACGACGTCAGCGAGTGGAGCGTCCGCCTGGATCATCGTGCCGTCGGGATTGGTCAGATCGAAGCGGGTGCGGGTGAGCTTGGAGTACTTGACCACCCACTTGCCGTTGACCTTTGTATAGCGATCGCTGTAGTGGCCGTAACCGTGCACCCCGAGAGTGCCGCCGAAGACGAGCACATCCTCCATCGTCCACAGGGCCTCGGCAGTCGTCGCGGACGTCAGCTTGACATGCGGGTCGTAACCCTGATGGTGCGTAGTGGCGCCACCGAGCGTGAGCTGTAGGAACGCGATGAACGGGTCCCTGCCAATAAGGATGGGCCCGGCGCTGCACGTGGTGTCCACCGTGACGTCGGGAGCGAGGAGTTCGCGCAGAGCGGTCCAGTTCTTCGCATCGACGTTCGAGAAGTAGCTTGCCTTGAGCTGCTTGATCGCATCGACCTCGGCGCCCGAGTCGTCCCCGGGCGACGAGAACCCACACAGAAGCGAGGTCGGCGCCGGCTGGGCGTTGGCGATCGAGACGCCGACGCCACCCAGCATTATTGTCGCCGCGCTTGACGCCATAGCGGCGCGCAGCATCTGTCGCGCGCCTGATCGGGCCAAGAACCGACGGTTAATTGCTACAGGCATATCGCTTCTCCTCATTGAGTGTGAATCGGCAGGACAAAGCGGCACGGGTGGTCGAGTCCGTGCAGAATTCGATCATCGATCATCGATCATCGATCACCGGCGCCTCGGGGCATCGACGATGACGGCGCCGGTCTTGGGCGGTCCTACCGGGTGAAGCTAGCGCCCGAGGACCGCCGGATATTCAAGCGGCAGAACCGCGGTGGTGACGTCGCGCTACTTGAGGCAGCTGCCGCCGTCGACCGGCAATGTGACACCGGTGATGAAACGTGCCTCGTCTGAGGCGAGGAACAACACCGCGTTGGCGATGTCCTCGGGCTCCACCCAGCCGATCGGCAGCGTGTGCATCAACTGCCCGACCACCTTCATATCGTCGGGGCCCGGGTTCTCCAGGTCGGGACGGAACAGCTTCATCGTCGGCTCGTTCATGAACAACGGGGTGTTGACGTTGGTCGGGTGAACGGAGTTGACCCGAATGTTGTGCTGGCCCAACTCGACTGCGAAAGTCCGCATCAGGCCCACCACACCGTGTTTGGCGGCTACGTAGTGGCCCGTATGCGGATAGGCCTTGAGGCCGCCGACCGAGCTGGTCAGAATGATCGAACCGCCGCGGCCGCCTTCGAGGATGTGCGGGACACCGGCCTTCACCGACTTCCACACGCCTCCGAGGTTGACGTCGATCATGTCGGTCCAGTCGCCTTCGCTGGTCTTGTCCAGCGTCTCGCCGCCATTGCCGATGCCGGCGTTGGCGACGATGATGTCGAGCCTGCCCATTTGCTCGACACCGGTATCCACCGCGGCCTTAAGCGCGTCGTAGTCGCGGACATCGACCTCGGCGGTGTAGATGCGGCGGTTGTGGCCCTTCACCAGATCGGCGGTCTCGGCCAGATCCTCGGGTGTGGACAACGGAATTCGAACGCTGTCGATCTGTTTACAGATGTCGACGGCGATGATGTCTGCGCCCTCTTGGGCCAGCCGAACCGCGTGCGCCCGCCCCTGGCCGCGTGCCGCGCCGGTGATGAACGCGACCTTACCTTCAACACGTCCCGTCATGATCTACCTCAATTCCTTACTGTCAGAAGCGGTTTTAGTTGATGAATGCGGGCATTTCGTCCCATCCCCGCACGGTCGACGTTGGGGACAACGCCGCGTTGTCGAGATCGACCTCCCACTCGGGGAATCGCTTGAGGATCTCCTCGAGCGCGATGCGTCCCTCGAGGCGCGCCAGCGCCGAGCCGAGGCAGTAGTGGGTGCCGACGCTGAAAGCCAGGTGCTGACGCGCCACCCGGTGAATGTCGAAACCCTCTCCGTCGGGAGGGAATTGACGGTGATCGCGGTTGGCGGCGCCGATCAACATCAACATCACGCTGCCCTCGGGAACTGTCTGGCCGTAGTACTCGACGTCGCGGTTCACGTAGCGCGCCACGTGCGGCGCGGGTGGTTCGTAGCGCAGCAGCTCCTCGATTGCCTGAGGTATCAGCGAATGGTCCTCGGCAAGTGCGCGGCGCTGATCGGGGTGCTCGGCCAGTACCTTGCCTGCCCAGCCGATCAGCCGCGTGGTGGTCTCATTCCCCGCTCCGGCAACGACATTCACATACAGAAGCAGCTCGTCGCGGGTCAGCCGGCGCGTTATGCCCGTTTCGTCCTCGAATTCGACGTTGAGCAGCTCGGTCATGATGTCGTCGGAGGGGTTGTCGGCCCGCCAGTCGATGTAGTCGGCGAAAATCGATCCGTCATCGAAACCCTCGGACGCTACCTTCAGGGGCTTACCCGCCTCGGTGCGCATGGTCGCGTTCGAGTGGTCCCGGATTGCTTCCTGGTCCTCTTCGGGGATGCCGAGCAGTAAACCAATCACCCGCATCGGCATCTGCGCGCCGAAGTCCTTGATGAAGTCGAACTTGCCGGAGCCGACGATCGGGTCCAAGCTGCGCGCGCAGTACTCACGAATCTTGGGCTCGAGTGCCATGATCTTGCGCGGGGTGAACATCCGGGCAAGCAGCTTGCGATGGATGTCGTGGATCGGGGGGTCTTCGAAGATCAGCGTTCCTGGCGGAATCTCCATGTCGGCCTTGATGATCTCGAGGATCGCACCCCTGCCGGAGATGAAGGTCTTGTTGTCGACCAGTGCCTCGTCGACGTCGGCGAACCTGCTGATCGCGTAGAAGTCGTGTTGCGCGTTGTAGTACAGGGGTTGCTCTTCACGCAACCGGCGAAACATCGGATAGGGATCGGCGTTGAGGTCCACGTCGTAGGGGTCGAAGTGGACATCACTTTCTGCACTGATCGTCACGGCGCTACCTCTCGCTGGACCAGCCTCGTAAGACATATGGCTATCATTTGTCTCACAACTCTGTCATCGGCTACGCGCGGGTGTCAATGGTCAACTCATTTCGAACTATTTGTACTCTCCGCTTAGAAGAACCTTATTCTCGTCTAGCGCGGTGACGACCTGGGGTAGGTCGAACGTGGTGTGGATTCCTGGGCCGGCCGAGCACACGTACGGAAGAGCATTGACCGCGCGGTTGGCGGTGTAGGCCGGCGTCACGGCAGCCATTCGATCCAGCGGTATCGGCATGCGGATGTCGACCTCCAGCGGCGCGTCGCCGTCGACCGACACGTGCCAGCCGGTGTCGCGAACATCCCATGCGGGCTCGAAGTCGGTCGTGCAGTACCAGGTGGCACGGAACTGCAGAAGTGTCTTGCCCGCACGGAGGCCGGCAATCGTAATTCGTTGGGCGGCAGTACTTCCCGCGGGCAGTGTGCCCGCCGCGATCGTCGTGTCCGTGCTGGCCGTCGCCAGCTCACCGCTGGCCTCCACGGCGTCCAGCGGCAGCCCGATCGCGTCCGCGACGAGCCGAAGTGACGGCCCGAAACTGGACCGCAGGTAATCAGCGCGAAACTGCTCGAACACGCCGGCGGGACGGCCGAAACCCATCACGTCGAACAGCAGTTCCGGCGAATTGCGTTGCGACAGATCGGCATACTCGTCGATTGTGAGGCCGTCGATTCGTCGCTGAATCGACGTCAAGACCAAGGGAATGGCCTCGGTGATGAAGCCGGGACTGCTGCCGGTGCTGTGAATTGATGCGCCGCCGAGGTCACACGCCCTCTGGACTTTCGCACCGATGTCGGGGTCCAAGGATGGCGGATGGTGGAAGGTGCCACAGGTCGTCACGACGTTGATGCCCGACGCGAGCAGTCGGCACACCTCGGCGAGGTCGAGGACGCTCGGCATGTACAGCACGCAGTCCGGGCGGAGATCCACGATGTCGTCGAGGCTGTTGGTGGTCATGACGCCAGTGGAGGTTGTACCGCACAACTCGCCGGCGTCGCGGCCAACCTTGTCTACGCCGTGGACGTAGACACCTGCCAAGACCATGTGCGGGTGTTCGATGATCGCGCGCAGCGCGTAGCGGCCGATGGTACCGGTCGCCCACTGGACTACGCGGTAACGCAAGGGGTTTGGCTCCGTCACAGTCAGCTCGCAAATCGCAGGAGTGCTTCTTGCCCATACGAGGCGACCAGGGTGCCGTCCTCGGTGATGACGTCGCCGCGACCGAAGCAGCGGCCGTGGGCCAACAGGGGACTGTGCTGGCGCAGCAGCAACCAAGTGTCGGTTCGAAACGGCCGGTGGAACCACACGGTGTGCGAGGTGACAGCCGAGGTGAATGTGGTGCCATTGCCTCGCTGGCTGGCGCCGTCGATCGGACGCAGTGCGGTGCCGATGAGAGTGAGGTCGGTGGCGTATGCGGCGAGCGCGGGCGCCAGGTCGGGCGTGGTGGGCGGGGTGCGCATCCAGAACTCGAACTGCGGTGGCCCGGTGGCGGTCGCGTTGAGGTCGACGACGGCACGGGTCTCCCAAGGAATCAAGTCGAGCGAAACCCGATACTCGGGGCCGAGGAGGGCGGGACTCTCGGCGATGTCCTGATGCTCAGGTCCACCCTCGCTGGCATGCATGCTGATCGAGGACGCGGCCACGACGCCGCGACTCTGCCGTGCGGTGATCGTCAGCGCGGCGAAGGACCGGCCTTCGTGGTTGCGCGTGAGCTCATATCGAATGGGTTCGTTGGCGCGGCCCTCCCGCGCGAATACGGCGTGTTGCGACTTGACGGCCTTATCGGGGCAGGTCAGCGATGCGATCCGGAGAAACTGCGCGAGGAGCTGGCCGCCGAACACCCGGTGGTATTCCAGCTGTTGATTGCGGCCCACGAACGTGAATCCGTCGGGTTCCGCAGCGAGATCGAGGCAGCCGAGAAGATCGGCCCATAGGTCGGGCACACATCAAAGTGTAAGGGACGTTCTACGTCGGCGAGAATGTAATTCTCAACTAGCTGGCGGCGAATCCGTGACTGCAGAAGTCCCAGACTTCGTCCGCCGTGATGGGATGTATGGTCCCGTCCCCAGCCTCGCCACTGGACTGTGCGACGAACATGACCGTCTGCATCGTCATAGCCGCCATCCGCTTCGGGTTGATGCCGGCACGCAGTTGACCTGCAGCGCTGGCCTCTTCCATCAACTCCGTGAGCAGCGAAAGCAGCGGTGCGTGGGCGACCTTGACCTCGGACGGATGAGAAACCAGTAGGCGCGGTGCGAAGTCGGTGAACAGCGGCCGTTTCGCCGTCGGGTCCGGGCGCGAGGACTCAAACAACAGCTCGATCGCGACTTTGAGGCGCTCGATCGGCTTGTCCTGGGTGGTGGTCGCGGCGCGAATCTGCTCGGCCGAACGGCTCAGCGCGTCTTCGAACAGGGCCAGCAACAGCTCGTGCTTGCCGTCGAACTGCAGGTAGAAGCTTCGCAATGATTGCCGTGACCGGTCGACGACCTCTTGGACGGTGAAGTCTGTGCTTCCCTTTTCAATAATGATCGCTTGGGCGGCGTCGAGAAATCGCTGAACGCGTTGGGCCGCCCGGAGCTTCGCGGTCTTGATCGATCGCTCGACCGCGCGCTGCTTCCAGGCGGGTTCTTCGCTGGGACTGGTCACCGGTGGCTCAGACGCAGGCCGAGTGGGGAAAACATGAACCGACTGTACCGGAGATCGCCTTGGCATTGCGGTCCTCGACCCCCTCGCGGCCAACGTGTCAGAGATTGTAACTTTCTCATCATGAGAATAGTATTCTCATTTTGTTGATAACAGAAGTCCTTCGACTTTTCTTCCTGCGGGAGTGCTGTGCAGCTGACCTTCGATTCTGACGTCGAGGCCTTCCGCGCGGAGTTCGTCGCTTTCCTCGATGAACACCTCCCGTCCGACACCGAAGCCCTCGAGCGCTCGCGGTCCAGCAGTCACATACCGCAATGGGCACGCCACTGGCAGCGGCTCATGTTCGATCATGGCTGGCTTTTGCCCGGGTATCCGCCTGAGTTCGGGGGGCGAAACGCGACGATCCTGCAGCAGTACGTCCATCAAGAGGAACTGGCCCGCCGGCGGGCATACCTCACATTCAATCCGCAGGGCGTCGGCATCATCTCGGCCTCGTTGATCTCCTTCGGAACGCCCGAGCAGCGGCGTCGGTGGGCGGTTCCGATCCTGCGGGCCGAGATGACGGCATCGTTGGGAATGAGCGAGCCGGGCGCCGGGTCTGACCTCGCGTCGCTGCGCACGAAGGCAGTCCTGGATGGCGAGAACTTCGTTGTCAACGGGCAGAAGGTGTGGACGTCGGGCGCCCATGACGCCGACGTCTTGCTGACCTTTGTTCGCACCGATCCGAATGTCCCTAAGCACAAGGGCATCAGCGTGCTGATGATCCCCACCGATCTTCCCGGCGTGGTGCGACGACCGTTCGCGTCGGTATGCGATCCAGGCGATCTGGACTTCAACGAGGTGTTCTTCAACGACGTCCGTGTGCCGGCTGAGAACCTGATCGGGCCGCTCAACGAGGGTTGGCGGGTGGCCAGCGGATCACTCGGGCACGAGCGGAACATGTTGTGGCTCAGCTATGCCGACCGCCTCCAGGAACTCGTCGAGGATTTTCGTCCCTCCTCTGTCCTCGATCGTGACCGGTACGCCACGCTGGTGATGGACAACCAGGCGCTGCGTCTGCTCGGATCGGTGGCGCTGGCCCGCGCGGCGCGCGGTGAGGAGGATGTGCACGCCCTGTCCGTGCTCAAACTTTTCGGCTCGGAAGCCTCGCAGACGGCAGCCGAACACGCGCTGGCCTCGGCGGGCGCCGAAGGCCTGGCGCACCCGAGCATTTCGGGCCGCTACAGCGCGCTCAACCTCGACGCCTACGTGAGCGGATGGTTCGAGCGCTATGTCCGTTCCTTCGGCGGGACCATCGCCGGCGGCACCTCTGAAATCCAACGCAACATCATCGCTCAGCGATTGCTGGGCCTGCCCCGAAATTAAGGACTGCCGTGTACATCGACTACGAGGTCGCCGACCGCATCGCGACCATCACCCTCAACCGGCCCGAGGCCGCCAACGCCCAGAATACCGAGCTGCTCGACGAACTCGACGCCGCTTGGACCCGCGCCGCCGAGGACAATGACGTCTCGGTGATCGTGTTGCGCGCCAACGGAAAACACTTCTCTGCCGGCCATGACATCAGGGGCGGTGGACCGGTGCCCGACAAGGTCACGCTCGAGCTCATCATCCAGCACGAGGCCAAGCGCTACCTCGAATACACCCTGCGCTGGCGCAACGTGCCGAAGCCATCAATCGCCGCGGTCCAGGGCCGGTGTATTTCCGGCGGCCTGCTGCTGTGCTGGCCCTGCGACCTCATCATCGCCGCCGACGACGCGCAGTTCTCCGACCCAGTGGTGCTCATGGGCATCGGCGGCGTCGAATACCACGGCCACACCTGGGAATTGGGACCCCGCAAGGCGAAGGAGATCCTCTTCACGGGTCGGGCGATGACCGCGGACGAGGTGCTCAGCACCGGCATGGTCAACCGGGTCGTGCCTCGCGACCAGCTGGATAGCGAGACGAGGGCATTGGCTGAGCAGATCGCCAAGATGGCGCCGTTCGCGTTGCGCCAGGCCAAGCGCGCCGTCAATCAGACCCTCGATGTGCAGGGTTTCTACGCGGCCATCCAATCCGTGTTCGACATTCATCAGACCGGCCATGGCAACGCGCTGAGCGTCAGCGGGTGGCCAGTGTTGGTGAACCTCGACGAGATGAAGGCCAACATCAAGTAGGTCACCCCTGCGCAAGCGTGCGTGTTTACGGCCGACGCGCCGCAGAATCAGCGAACTTTGCGCACGGTCACCATCCGCGAACGTGCGCGAAGTGCCGTGCTGTGGCGGCGTGTCTGCCAACTGGGCCCACCGCTTGCGAGGGGAACACGCACGTCCCCATCTTCGCGTGGGCCCACGCGGTAGTTAGAGGTCGGCCAGGCGGGGGGCTGAGCCGCGGGCCCGCAGCCCTGCTCCGGCCTTCCGCGTGAGTTCCCTTGAGCTGCCGAGCAATCCGTCAAGCACGAAGGCCCGCTTCACATGCTGGTGCAGGTCGTGCTCGGCGGTGAAGCCGATGCCGCCGAGCACCTGCTGGCAGTGTTTGGCCGCGGTCAGCGCGGCCTTGCCCGCGGCGGCCTTTGCGAGCATTGCGGTCAGGTCGGGGTTGTCAGTCCCCGGCAGGGTCAGAGTCGCCTCGGCGCCCTCGATGGCCACCAGCGTCTCGGCCAGCCGGTGCCGGACCGCCTGGAACGACGCAATCGGCTTGCCGAACTGGACTCGGTCCAGCGCATGCTGGCGGGCGAGGGTCAGCATCGCCCTGGCCGAACCGACCAGCCACCACCCCACGGCGCGGCGGGGCTCGCCCATCCGCATCAGCTCGCCGTCGGGAACCCGGCGCAGCGGAAGCCCGCCAAGCGTCGGCTCCGTGCCCGCCGTTCGTTCCCACACCACCCAGCCGCCGCCGGAGTACGGCATCGGCGGGGTTCCGCCGGGCAATCCGCCGATGGTCTCCAGCACCACATCGTTGAGAACCGAAGCGTGCGAACCGGTTTCGCCAAGGAGTCGGAACACCAGCGGTATCGCCAGATCGGGCATGTCGGACAGCATGTCGGCCCAGCCCAGATCGGCCAATGCCGCATCCAGCTCAGCGCCGGACGTCGACAGCATCGTCTTGCGCAGACCAGCTTCGAGCAATTCGAGTGACTCTGAATCCATTGCTGGACCTGATTGCGGGGCCAACTTCACTCCTTCCCGAGGTCCAGCAGGCGACGCGCGATGATGTTGCGCTGCACCTCGGCGGTGCCGCCGTAGATGGTGGCCGCCCGCGAATACAGGAACTCGGTGCGCCAAGCTGTGTCGTCAAGTTCGATTAAGCCGGGCATCAGATCGCGTGCGGTGTCGTAGAGCCGCTGTTCGGCACCGGCGAGCAGCACCTTGTCGATCGAGGTGTCCGGACCCAGCTTGTGACCGTCGGCCAGCCGATGCTGGGTGGCCCGGGACCGGCACCGCAGGGTGTGCAGGGCCAGATACGCCTCGCCCAGATCCGAGTCGACGGCCTGGCCGACTCTTTTGACGTCACCGATCAGCGCGTCGAAACGGGAGTACAGGTAGGCGATGCGCTGCCAGAAGCAGGTCGAGCGTTCGTACGGCAGCAGATCCATCGCCAGCCGCCAGCCGTCACCGGGCTTGCCAAGCATCCGGTTCGCGTCGACCGCCACGTCGTCGAAGTACACCTCGCAGAACTCGTCGACATCATGCATGGTGCGCAGCGGGCGCACAGTGATGCCGGGAGTGTCGACGTCGACGAAGAACGCGGTGATCGCCTCATGGTTGGGAATATCCGCATCACCGGTGCGGGTGAGCAGGATGCACCGGTGCGAGTACTGGGCGAAACTTGTCCACACCTTCTGGCCGTTGATGATCCACTGGTCGCCACGCTGCACGGCACGGGTGGTCAGCGATGCCAGGTCGCTGCCCGAGCCCGGCTCGGAAAACCCTTGGCACCATTGCTCTTCGCCGCTGAGCAGTTTCGGCACCATCTCCGCGGCCAGCTCAGCAGCCGCGTAGTCGATCATCGTCGGCGCAAGTACTTCAAGCATCGAATACGGTCCCGGCTCGGCGAGCCGGCGGCCGACGACTTCTTCGCCGACGATGGCCCGCAGCATTGCCGGACCGCCAAGTCCGCCGGCGTGCTCGGGCCAGCCGTAGCGACTCCAGCCGGCGTCGTAGAGCGCACGTTGCACCCTCGCGAACTGGCGCATGTGTCCGGAAAGCGTTTCGTCACCGGGCGGCGGGGTTAGGTCGTTCTCATCGAGCCATGAACGCAGGTCCGACCGGAACTCGGCGACGTTCATGCAGGAGGTCGGCCGATGGCGTGCGGCCGCCCGTGGTCGTGGTCGCCGCTTCTTCGGATAAAGGTCATGGCCCTGGTCTTCAGCCGCCAGCCCTCGGCGGTGCGGACGTAGTTGTCGCGGTAATACCCGATGCGCATGTCATGCTGCGAATGCTCGATGAAGCACAGCGGCTGCGTACCCGTCGCCGTATCGCCGTCGAGGTCGACCAGCGCGGTCCCCGTCATGAAGAGGCCCTTAGGCGCGGCGTCGACGAGCACGGGAAAGCGTTCCAGCGCATAGGTTTCACCGAAAGCGCTGTAGGTGCCGTCGGGAGTGAACACCGAGACGAGGCCCTCGATGTCGCCTTGGGTGATGGTCACTGCGTACTTCGCGAGGAGCTGCTGGATCTCCACGATGTCATCAGTTCTTGTTGACATAGACCCTACCTCCCTTCATTACAAAACATACGTTCTGTGTAACGCTGATGTCCAGTAACGGATCGGCAGGCACCGCGATGATGTCCGCGAGGTAGCCCTCGGCGATGCGGCCGAGATTGGGTTTGTTGATCAGGTCCGCCGCGACGACCGTCGCCGCGCGTAGCACCGCTGCCGGCGGCATGCCCCATTCCACGAGAGTCACCAGTTCGTCGGCGTTGCGGCCATGCGGAATCGCCGGTGCGTCGGTGCCGACGGCGATCTTCACGCCCGCTTCGTAGGCGGCCTTGATCGACGTGCGCGCCTTCGGAAACATCTCGGCGGCCTTGTCCTGCAACTCTTTTGGGGCCTTGGAGACATCCATCGCCTCGGCGAGCCGCCGCGTGGTGACCAGGAATCGGTCGTTGTCGACGAGCATCTTGATCGCCTCGTCGTCCATCAGGAAGCCGTGCTCGATACAGTCGATGCCGCACTCCACGGCATGTTTGACCGCCTCGGCGCCGTGGGTGTGCGCGGCGACCCGCAGCCCCCGCCGATGCGCCTCGTCGACAATGGCCCGCAACTCCTCGTCCGAATAGTGTTGCGCGCCTGCCTCTCCGGTCATCGACATGACACCACCTGAGCAGCAGACCTTGATCAGCTGGGCACCGTGCTTGATCTGGTACCGCACCGCCTTTCGGATTTCGTCGACACCGTTGGCGATGCCCTCCTCGACGGTCAGCTCGAGCACGCCCGGCATGAACGCGGCGAACATCGTCGGGTCCAGATGGCCGCCTGTCGGCGTGATCGCATGGCCGGCGGGCACCACCCGCGGGCCCTCGATCCAGCCGGCGTCGATCGCCTTGCCGAGTGCGACGTCGAGCAGGTAACCGCCTGTCTTGACGAACAATCCGAGGTTGCGCACGGTGGTGAAACCCGCGCGCAGTGTGCGTCGCGCATTGCCGACGGCGCGCAGCACCCGTGTCGGGGGATCGTCCTGAACCTGCGACAGGCCGGGGTTCTCCCCGCGCCCGCCCATCAGCAGGTTGACCTCCATGTCCATCAGGCCCGGCAACAGGATGGCGTCGCCGAGGTCGATCACCTCCGAGCCCTCCGGAGTGTCGCCACCCACGCCGACGATCTTGTCGCCGTCGACATGGATGACTCCCGGTCGGACGATTTCGCCTGCGTCGACGTCGACCAGACCCGCCGCTCTGAGGGTCAATGGCACGTCAGACCACCGGCTCCTTGATCAGTTCGATGTACGCCGCGCCGCTGTCGAGCACGCGGGGCTGCTTCCACACCTCGACGGGGAAGCTCACCATGACGATCGACTGCCCGAGGTGCACAAGCGCCTTGGCATCGTCCGGCATGCCCTTGAGCGGGAAGCGCGCGTCGACGTAGACCATGATGTCCTCGAGACGCGCCATGCCGGCGTCGTAGAGCTCCTGCATCTCGGCCATCGTCGAGTTCAGCCGCTTCTGGTAGCGCTCCTCTTCGGTGGGCAGGCACCAGTCACTGAACTTCTCCAGATCGGCGAATTCTTCTGGCAGTTTAGACATTTGCGTGATCCTTCTCGCCGACTTTCGTGCTCGACTGACCGTTGGTTCCGTTCAGGCTGGCCTTGTACCTGTCGACGTACTTGTGTGCCGTCTTGTGCAGGTGGCGAAGCAAGATCTCCTGATCGCACAGCGGGAAGTCGGTAACGACCCGGGTGCCGATCTGCGTCTGGGTGGCCTCCAAAGTGTTCGCGTCCTGGAACGCGTACTCCTTGAATGTCACGGCGGCCAGTTCCTGGGAGAGCCGCTCACGGAGGTTCTTCGGCGGCACGAAGTAGAGGTCGGCCTCGAAGATGTGCTTGTCCACCGCGGTCGGCCAGTAGTTGTACGTGAGGTACCAACCCGGCGCCCAGAACAATAGGGTGAAGTTGGGGAAGAACTCGAATGAGTCAGTGCCCCAGCTCTTGTGGCGGCCCGGGTTGATGGCCGGCGGCAGTTCGTCAGGCAGGATGCCCTTGATGTCGGGGCGGTCCCACGGCCCGAACAGGCCGCTGTGCAGGATCCGCTCGATGGGCTTGACCATACTCAGGTCCTTGGGCGGTGACATCCCACCCCAGGACGACACCATGGAGTGGTCGCCCTTGATGTCATACGCGAGTGCCTCGAAGCCGAATTTTGCCAGCTTCTCGGCCTCCTCCTTCTCCGCCTGCTTCATGTGCAGGATCGGCGCGTGGTAGAACTCGATGAACGCGTCGATGAACAACTTCCAATTCGCGTTGACGTCCGACCGGTAGCTGTAGTGCTCCGTCATCTCGTGGAAGGGATATCCCTCGAGTCCCTTGCCGAAGTCGCCTAGGTAGTCGGTAAGCGGTTCGGCGTCTTTGTCGAAGTTGATGAAGATGAAGCCTTCCCACACCTCGCAGCGCACAGGGACGAGTCCGTAGTCCGCCTTGTCGAGATCGAAGAACTCACCCTCCTGCTGGACGAACGTGAGATCACCCTCGAGGCTATATCGCCACGCGTGGTACTTGCAGGTGAACTGGCGGCACGTGCCCGACACCTCCTCACCCGGGTAGTCGCTCCACACCAGCTTGTTTCCGCGGTGACGGCATTGGTTGTAGAAGCACCGGACGATCTCGACACCGTCTTTTACATCCTTGACGATGATCACCGACGTGCCGGGTCCGACCGATGGCATCTCGCGGGTGAAATAGCTGCCCTTCTTGGGCAGCCGCTCGACGCGGCCCACCTTGAGCCACGTCTTCTTGAAGATCGCCTCCTGCTCCAGCTTGAAGTGCTCCGGATCGATGGAGTCCTCGTAGTTGATCGGCGCCGTGCCGAGTTCTGGCCAGTTCTCAGTCCAGCTACCAGCCGCCGGTTTCGGGAAAAATGCCACGGTTGTTACCTCTCCTCCTGGTCGGGTTCTACGCCAAAGGTGTTGATAGCCATGGCGAGTGCGCCATAGCAGCCGATCGTGAAGACGAGGTCCATGCGCTGACGCTCGTCAAGATGGTCGGACAGGACCGCCCAGGTCTCGTCCGAGATGTTCGACTTGTCCTGGAGTTCGTCGACGGCATGCAGGACCGAGCGGTCCAGATCATCGGCCGCCTCACCGCGCTGGATGCCGTCGATGACGTCGTCGGTCAGCCCGACCTCGCCGCCCATGCGGACGTGGTGACGCCACTCGTACTCGCAGTGATGTAGGTGTGCCACCCGGAGCACCGCGAGCTCGCGCAGGCGCGGCGGCAGGGTCGACGAGAACAACAGGTGATTGTTGAAGCGGAGGAACGCACGAGTCAGCTTGGGGTGACGGACCAGCGTCGCCAGAAGGTTGCCGGCTTGCTCGGGGTTCCGGCGCTCCTCGGGCAGCATGCCGGACAGCGCGTGGTCGACCTTGTCGTCCCACTCGTCCGCCGGCAGTGGTGATACCCGCACAGCCCTCTCCTCTCCCCGACGAGAATCAGGTTCTCATATTTCGCCAATAGGTTTCCACCTTTTGCGCGGATGGTCAATGCACGGCGCCAGATCCGCCGGTCACCGGCCTGCCCGCCGGGAGGCAACGGTGCTGCCAGATGGCCCTAGGCTAGCTATCGGACATTGATTCTCGTACGGTGAGAAGATAGTTTCCTCACACAGAGAACATTAGCGATTCACGGGGGCCGGGGACCTTCGACGAAAGGAACAGGCATGAACAAGGACGACATGATCCTGATCAGCGTTGATGATCACATTGTTGAGCCGCCGGATATGTTCAAGAACCACTTGCCCAAGAAGTACATCGATGATGCACCGCAGTTGGTGCACAACCCCGATGGTTCGGATACCTGGCAGTTCCGCGACATTGTGATTCCGAATGTCGCGCTGAACGCGGTGGCGGGCCGGCCCAAGGAGGAGTACGGCCTGGAGCCGCAGGGTCTGGATGAGATCCGGCCGGGCTGCTGGCAGGTTGATGAGCGGGTCAAGGATATGAATGCCGGCGGGATCCTCGGGTCGATGTGTTTCCCGTCGTTCCCCGGGTTCGCGGGCCGGTTGTTCGCCACCGAGGACCCCGAGTTCAGCCTGGCGCTGGTGCAGGCCTACAACGACTGGCATGTCGAGGAGTGGTGCGGGGCCTATCCGGCGCGGTTCATTCCGATGACGCTGCCGGTGATCTGGGATGCCGAAGCGTGTGCCACGGAGGTGCGGCGCAACGCCAAGCGTGGCGTGCATTCGTTGACGTTCACCGAAAACCCCGCCGCAATGGGTTATCCGAGCTTCCACGATGACTACTGGACGCCGCTGTGGGAGGCGCTGGTGGACACCGACACCGTGCTCAACGTGCACATCGGCTCGTCGGGGCGGCTGGCGATCACCGCGCCGGATGCACCGATGGACGTGATGATCACCTTGCAGCCGATGAACATCGTGCAGGCCGCCGCGGATCTGTTGTGGTCCAAGCCGGTCAAGAAGTACCCCGACCTCAAGATCGCCCTGTCCGAGGGCGGCACCGGGTGGATCCCCTATTTCTTGGAGCGAGCGGATCGCACCTATGAGATGCATTCGACGTGGACGGGTCAGGACTTCAAGGACCAGAAGCCCTCAGAAGTGTTTCGGGATCACTTCTTGACCTGCTTCATCTCTGATCATGTCGGGGTGCAGCTGCGCAACGATATCGGTATCGACAACATCTGCTGGGAAGCCGACTACCCGCACAGCGACTCGATGTGGCCTGGGGCCCCCGAACAGCTCGACGAGGTGCTCACCGAGCACAACGTGCCCGATGACGAGGTCAATAAGATGACCTTTGAGAACGCCATGCGGTGGTATCACTGGGACCCGTTCACCCACATCACCCGTGAACAGGCCACCGTCGGCGCGCTGCGCAAGGCCGCCGAAGGACACGACGTGTCCACTCAGGCTCTCAGCAAGCACGAGCACGGCGGCGCCAACTTCGCCGACTTCGCGGCGAACGCCAAGGAGTTGACCGGCAACAAGGACTGAGTCGTACTTTTGGTCAGTGCGCCGGTGCGGAAGGACCGTTTACGCATCGGCGCACTGGTTTGTGCGAGTTGAGACCAGAGGGGAGCACTAGTGCCCGGCGGGATGAGTTTCGAACTGACCGAGGATCAGGAGCTGATCCGCAAGTCCGTCGCTGAGCTGGCGGGCAAGTTCGACGACCACTACTGGATGGAGAAAGACCAGGCCCACGAATTCCCCCAGGAGTTCTACGACGCCATCGCCAAGGGCGGCTGGCTCGGCATGACCATCCCGGAGGAGTACGGCGGCCACGGCCTCGGCATCACCGAGGCGACGCTGCTGCTCGAGGAGATCTCGCGCTCTGGGGCAGCGATGAACGGC
>NZ_DASSCY010000195.1:0-36282 GCF_035697385.1 Mycobacterium sp.
TGTATCTCGCGATTGATGGGAATGATGAACTGGTTCACGAAGAATGCGCCGGGTGTGCTGTTGGCGATTCTCTCGGCCTCCTCCACCGACCCCCGAACGCCGTCTTCCTTCGGCGTCAAGACGAGTTCAGCGCCGAGATTCTGTACGACAACCTTCCGCTCGTAACTCGTGTCCTCGTAGATGACGATGACGACGCGATAGCCGCGGGCGGCTCCGGCCGCTGCCAGCCCGATGCCGAGATTGCCACTGCTGGCCGCAACGATCGTGCCGCCTGGCCGCAGCTGCCCGTTGCGCTCGGCGAAATCGATTGCGCCAACTGACAGTCGGTCCTTGACACTGGCCGTGGGATTGAAGTACTCGAGTTTCACGAGTAACTCGGTGCCTTCCCCGGCGAAATGATCGTTCAAGCGCACAAGGGGCGTGTTCCCCACCGTCTGTGTCACATCGGTGAAGATTCGCTTTTGACCGGTTGCCACGTTGTCTCGCATCCGTTTGTTCGTCGTAGTGGAAATCGCCTCGCCAACGCGGATGCGTTGTCTCATGGTGCTATTCAGCCTCTTGAGCGAGCCGTCATGGGAGTAGCGGCTATGGGGCCGTCAGGCAATTTAGCAACGTCTGCTGGACCGCGGAACGGATAAAAACAAGGTGAACCGAACTTGCCCCAGTGACCGGAATCCGGTATGCCCGTCAGAACAGGAACTCGCCGAGGGTGCGGCTCATCCACGCCTGGTCGATGAGAAACGCGTCATGGCCGTGCCCGCTGTGGAGCACCACTGGTTCGTTTCCGCTGACGCTGCCGGGCGAGTGACGTGCTATGAACCGCTGCTGATCCAACGGAAAGAGCCGGTCGGATTCGATGCCGACGACGAGAAGCGGAGCCGCTGACGATTGCAGCGCGCGTTCGGGGCTCCCACGGCCGCGCCCGATATCGTGCGAGCTCTTGGCGCCGCCGAGCGTGATGAAACTGTTCGCGTCGAACGATTCGGCGAATTTCGCTCCGTTCGCATGAAAGTACGACTCGATCGCGTACGGTCCCTCGTCGACATCCTGACGCGCGCGGCCGAAGCGCTCGTTGAACTCGTCGCGAGCGCGGTACTGCAGCATCCCCACCTGCCGGGCAAGTGCGAGGCCTGCCCGCGGTCGGGTGCCGAGTCGGCGGTAGAACCCGTCGTGGAATTCCGGGTCCAGTTTCACGATCTCGGTCTGCAAGGTGTTGGTCGCGAGTTGTTCGGCGGACGTCGCCCAGGGCGCCGCGACTACTGCCACGCGTTCGGCCCTACCCTGTTGTGCCACATGCCATTCGAGAGCGTGCATGCCACCGAATGACACACCCACGACCCCGACCCATGTGGTGATTCCGAGTGTCTCGCCCAGCCGCACCGCCGCCGCCACCTGGTCGCGGATGGTCAGCGGCGGAAACCGGCTAGCCCACTCCTGGCCGTCTGGAGCGAGGCTCGTGGGGCCCGTCGATCCGTAGCAGCCGCCGAGGACATTGGCGGAGATCACGCACAGCCGTTCGGTATCCAGGCCGAGGCCCGGCCCCACCACGCCGGACCACCAGCCCGGATCGTCTGTGACGGTGTCACGGGCGAGGTGACTGTTGGCGGCGAGGCCGTGGAACACCAAGACCGCATTACTCTTATCGTCGGCGAGATTGCCGAACGCCTCGTAGAACAGGCGTACGTCCGGAAGCAGCGCACCGGATTCCAGGACAAGATCGCCGATCGCCGCCCACGCACCGCGAGACCGGAATGTTGCGGTGGCGCCCTGCAGTGCGGGAACGTCATTGGTGCTCCGAACACTCATTGCCGGGGCACTCTCCTCATCAGCGCGGTTGTCGATGTCGCTAGTCCAGCCGCACCGCGACGCCTCGATTGCAGCATCAGGTTGACGCAACGCGAATAGTTTCAATTGCCGTGGTCCGAACCACTTCACGATTACAAGTCCGGATGTGCGTAACAGCGCGGCGGCGAAGACGGTGCCGCCTGCGAACTATTGAGGCATCAAGGAGCTAACGTCGGGATGTGTCTGAGTCGAACGTCGGTGATTTCGAGTTCGAGCGGAAGTTCTACGTCCGCGAGATGCCCGCCGTCACTGCGCTCGATCCACGGCCCATGCTGATCGTGCAGGCCTACCTGTTCGCCGCCGACGGCTACGCGGTCCGCGTCCGGCTGCAGGGCCCCGCTCCCGCCGAACTGAACGCTTCACCCGGCGGTCTCGTCGAGGCAATGGGCCTTCTAGACGCCGACGTGATCGGAACCATGACCGCCAAGGGTCCGGCCGCCGGCGGCACCCGCTACGAAGCCGAACGCGAACTCGACCCGATGGTCGCCGGTCAGATCGTTTCCCGCGCCGAGCATGTCGTGACCAAGATCCGCTACTCGGCCTGGCTGGGCGAGGACGGCTGGATCGTCGATCGGTTCCTGGGCCGCAACGAACCCCTGCTGCTAGCCGAGGTCGAGCGCAACGCCCCGGTGGTCGATCTGATGATCCCCGCGTTCTGCGCCACCGAGGTCTCCGAGGACGACCGGTTCCGCAATGAGTATCTGGCCCATCAGCCGTTCGGCGAGTGGGCCGATAGCTACCGCGATGAGTTGCAGAAGGTCGGACCGCGGTTCGTCGACACCCTCGGCCGTAACGAAGTGGAAGGCACCCAGCCGCAACCGTGACGTGGCCCATCCCGCTGGTTGCCGCGACGCCCGCATGACGACTGTTGGACACTTGTAGAACAACGGTGGCAGTCGTAAGCTCGGCTGGCATGAGGCAGCGGATCCGGTGGCTGGCCGTCCACGGCGTGATTCGGGCGGTGTCCAAGGCGTTCGCGAAGCGCGGCGACCCGCAGGGCAGGCTGATCGCGGACCCGGCCGTGCGGGCCGACCCGGTGGCGTTCACAGAAGAACTGCGCGCCCAGGGCCCGATCGTGCGTTGCCGCGTGCTGTTCATCACCGTGGACCACAAGATCGTGAACGACGTGCTGCGGTCCGACGACTTCCATGTCATCGGAATGGGATCGAACCTGCCCAAGCCGCTGCAGTGGGTGGCCAACCGCACCAAGACCGGGTTACTGCACCCCCTCGAACCGCCGTCGATGCTCTCGGTCGAACCGCCCGACCACACCCGCTACCGAAAGCTCGTATCGTCGGTGTTCACCACCAGAGCGGTTGCGGCGCTTCGTGATCGGGTCAGTGATACCGCAAGCAAGCTGCTCGACAACCTCGGCGACGACCCCGGCACCGTCGACATCGTGCACGAGTACTGCTCCCAGCTTCCCGTCAGCATCATCGGCGACATCCTCGGCGTGCCAGAGGAAGCGCGGCCGCGCATCCTGGAGTTCGGTGAGCTGGCCGCGCCAAGCCTGGACATCGGGCTGACGTGGCCGCAGTACAAGCGGGTGTATCGCGGCATCGAGGGCTTCAACCACTGGCTCTCCAACCACCTGCACGAGCTGCGGCGCAATCCCGGCGACGACCTGATGAGCCAGATCATCAAGGCCAGCGACGCAGGACCCAAGCTCAGCCACGAGGAGCTCTTGGCCACTGCCGGGCTGGTGCTGGCGGCGGGCTTCGAGACCACAGTCAACTTGCTGGGCAACGGAATTCGGCTGCTGCTCGAGAACCCGGAACACCTGGCCACGTTGGCCGAACGCCCCGAGCTGTGGCCGACCACCGTCGAAGAGATCCTGCGGCTGGATTCACCTGTTCAACTGAGCGCACGAATGGCGGGCAAGGACACCGAGATCGCTGGCACCGTCGTGCGACGCGGTGAAGGGATCATCCTCTACTTGGCAGGGGCGAACCGAGACCCCAAGGTCTTCGACGACCCGCACCGGTTCGACATCGAACGCCAGAACGCAGGCAAGCACCTGTCCTTCTCCGGCGGCAGGCACTTCTGCCTTGGCGCCGCGCTGGCACGCGCCGAGGGCGAGGTGGGCTTGCGGACGTTCTTCGAGCGCTACCCCGACGCACGGCTGGCCGGTGACGGCAGCAGGCGCGAAACCCGGGTTCTGCGTGGGTGGTCCTCACTTCCGATTTCGCTTGGCAAGACGCGCACCGCTGTAAGTTCGTGACGTGGATTTCAGAGCGACACTGCTCGACCAGACCAAGGCCTTCGGAGAACTGATCCGCAGCGCAGACCCGTCAACCCCTGTGCCGACATGCCCCGGCTGGACACTAAAGCAATTGTTCCGCCACGTCGGCCGCGGAAACCGGTGGGCCGCACAGATCATCGCCGACCGGCGTACCGACGCGCTCGACCCCCGCGACGTGCGAGACGGCAAGCCACCGGAGGATCCCGACGGCGCGATGGACTGGCTGAACGGCGGCGCCCAGTTGATCATCGATGCCGTCGACCGGGTCGGTTCGGATGCCAGGGTCTGGACCTTCACCGGCCCGCGTCCCGCAGGCTGGTGGATCCGCAGGCGGTTGCACGAAGTCGCGGTGCATGGCGCCGACGCGGCGCTGGCGTTGGGGGTGGACTACGACCCGCCGCCCGAACTGGCCGCCGACGGGATCAGCGAGTGGGTTGAGCTGATGACAGTCCAAGCAAGGCGCGCCGCGCCACCGATAGCCAGCGGCAAGACCCTGCACCTGCACGCCACGGATGGTGCGCTCGGCCCGACCGGCGAATGGACGATCGTCAACGACGAGGACGGCGTCAGCTGGTCCCATGATCACGGTAAAGGCGATGTCGCGTTGCGCGGGCCCGTGAAGGATCTGTTGCTGGCGATTGTCCGCAGGCGCACCGCCGCCGACATCGGTCTCGAAGTGTTCGGCGACGCCTCGGTATGGGACCAATGGCTCGAACGCACCCCGTTCTGAGTGGCGTAACTTTTCGAACATGACCACTTCGGAGATCGCGACCGTCCTCGCCTGGCATGACGCGCTGAATGAGCGGGACCTCGACACGCTGCTTCAGGTTTCCAGCGACGACATCGAGTTCGGTGACGCGAATGGTGCAGGACAGGGACATGACGCCCTGCGAGAGTGGGCGAGCGCGTTGGACACAGCCGCCGCCGTCCCCGGCCGGATCTACGTCCACGACGGTGTGGTGGTCGCTGAGGAGCAGGATGGCAAGGCGACGGCGTTCCGCGTCGTGCGCGACCACGTCACCTCGGTGTTCCGGCACGACGACCTCGCTTCGGCGCTGGCCGCGACCGAGCTGACCGAGAAAGACCTCGCGGGCTGATGAGGGGCATCATTCTGGCGGGCGGATCGGGCACGCGGCTGTACCCGATCACCATGGGTGTCAGCAAGCAGTTGGTGCCGGTCTACGACAAGCCGATGATCTACTACCCGCTGACGACGCTGATGATGGCTGGCATCCGCGACATCCAGGTGATCACCACCGCCGACGACGCGCCCGCGTTCCGCCGATTGCTCGGCGACGGTTCGGCTTTCGGAATCAACCTCAGCTATGCAGTGCAAGACCAGCCCGACGGCCTGGCGCAGGCTTTCGTGATCGGCGCCGAGCACATCGGCAACGACTCGGTGGCATTGGTGTTGGGAGACAACATCTTCTACGGACCCGGGCTCGGCACCAGCCTGCGCCGCTTCCAAAGCATCAGCGGTGGAGCAATTTTCGCGTACTGGGTGGCAAACCCGTCCGCCTATGGCGTCGTCGAGTTCAGCGCCGACGGGACGGCACTGTCGTTGGAGGAAAAGCCGGCAACGCCGAAGTCGAACTATGCCGTGCCGGGGCTGTACTTCTACGACAACGACGTCATAGAAATAGCGCGTTCACTTCGTAAATCGGCGCGCGGCGAATACGAGATCACCGAGATCAACCAGATCTACCTCAACCAGGGCCGGCTATCGGTTGACGTGCTTGCGCGCGGCACGGCATGGCTGGACACCGGCACCTTCGATTCGCTGCTGGACGCCAGCGACTACGTCCGCACCATCGAGCGTCGGCAAGGGTTGAAGATCAGCGTGCCGGAGGAGATCGCCTGGCGGGTCGGCTTCATCGACGACGACCAGTTGGCCGCGCGCGCACAGACCTTGCTCAAGTCGGGCTACGGCGCCTACCTGCTGGAGCTGCTGGAACGCTAGCGGTATCGGCGTGCGGGGTCGCGAGCACCGCCGCGATCCCCGTCGTCAGCGGCACTGACAGCGCCAGCGCGATACCGCCCACCGCCGAGCGCGCGACCTCGATGGCGACACTCTCGCTGGTCAGCACGTCGCCAAGAGAGCGGTTGGCCACACTGAACAACAGCAGCAGCGGCAGGGCACTGCCCGCGTAGGCGAGCACCAGCGTGTAGACCGTGCTGGCGATGTGGTCGCGGCCCACCCGCATGGCGCCGACGAAGATCGCTCGCCGCGAACTGCCCTCGAGTTCGGCCAGCTCGAACACCGTCGACGCCTGCGTAACGGTCACGTCGTTGAGCACGCCGAGCGAGCCGATGATGAACCCCGCCAGCAGCAGGCCGGTGATCGACACACCGCCCAGATAGGTCACGACAGCGTTGGTCTCATCGTCGGACAGGCCGGTAAGGTGTGTCAATTCGATTGCGCCCCACGACAATACAGCTGCGAGCAGCAGAGACGTCAACGTGCCGAGCAGCGCCGCGCTGGTTCGCAGGCTCACGCCGTGCGCCAGGTAGATCACCGCATACAGGATTACCGCCGACGCCACCAACGAAACGGGGATGGCGGCGGCCCCGTCGCGCAGGGCGGGCAGCATGAACACGACCAGAACCCCGAACGCGACGACAATGCCGACCAGCGCCCGTAATCCGCGCCACCCGGCGACCGCGACGACCACCACCGCGAATGCGGCGGCCAGCACGGTCAACGGCCACGTCCGTTCGTAGTCGTAAAAGGAGTAGGTCGTCGTTCCGGTGGGGTCGACCTGGCGGCTGAGCCGGATGTTGTCACCGACCGCGAACTGTGCCTGGCCCGGCCCGCCGCTGGACTCCAGCAGCGTGTTGGCGCCCGCATTCGGGCCGGAGTCGATCGCGATGAGCGTCTGCACGCATTGGGCACCCTCGCCCTGGGTTGGCAGCGGGGCGGCGGTCAGCACCGCGCCCACTGACTGGCTGCCGCAGGTCGCGGCGCTGCTGGACAGTACATGTCCGGCCTCCGTGGTGACGGCGCCGCCTGCGGCGTTCTGGAATGGCAGCGGGATGTCGACCTTCTGCTGACTGGGCCACAGCCATGCGGCGGCGGCCAGGGTGGCGATGCCGATGGCGATCAACAGACCCACCACGATCTTGGCGGCCAGCGGTCCGAGCGGTGCCGGGCCGCTCAATGAGTGCGAGTGGGCATGGGAGTGCGTCACAGCGCCACACGGTACTCACACGGGCAGAGCAGAAGCTGGGCGTGAGTTAGTCGAGTCTCCCCGCCGGCTTGACACCTGGGGTGAGACGCCGTGTCCGGTTGATCAGCCATGCGTGGAATTCATCTGCCGGAAGGGGCGGACAGTGCACATGGCCCTGGGTGATGGTGCAACCGTAACGGCGCAAGACCAGCAGGGTGTCCTCGTCTTCGACGCCTTCGGCGACCAGATCGGCTTCCAGGCTGTGGGCAAGCGCGACGGTCGAGCGCACGATCGCAATGGAACGAGGATCGCGAGCCAGACGCGCGACGAACACCTTGTCGAGCTTGAGTTCGTCGACCGACAGATCCTGAAGGCGAACCAGCGAGGACCAGCCGGCGCCGTAGTCGTCGAGTGAGAGCCGGACGCCCAGCCGCCGCAACGCACCGACGGTATTGCGCGATCGTTGCGAGTCGGTCGTCAGCGTGGATTCGGTGATTTCGAGGATGAGGGCATCGGCAGGCAGTCGGTGGGTCTGCAGCAGTCGGTCGATGGAGTCAACGAGGTCCGCATCGAGCAGGTTGGTGGTCGAGAGGTTCACGGCGACCGTCAGATCGATGCCCTGATCGCGCCAGGACCGAATCTGGGCCAACGCGATCTCCAGCACCCGGGCGGCCACCGGCCGCATCAGGCTGGCCCTTTCGGCGGCAGGCAGAAACTCGGTGGGCAACAGCAGCCCGCGAGTCGGGTGATCCCAACGCACCAGCGCTTCGACGCTGTGTACCCGTTCGTCTTCGGCACTGATCTTGGGTTGGTAATGGCACGTCAACTCTCCGGTGCTGGCCCCGAAGTCGCGAAGTGTGAGTCGTGAGGTGGAGACCGTGGTGCGCAGGTCCTCGATGAGCTGCGTGTCGTTGCTCCTGTGCAGATCCGCGGAGGCGTCGTACACCGCGATTCCGCCCTCGGTGCTCTTTGCATCGGTCATCGTCGTCTCGGCGAGGTTCAGCAACTCCTGTGGTTGAGCGCAGTGGTCTGGGCACAGCGCGATCGCGATATTGACATCGACTTGGACGGTGATCTGATCGAGGGCGAACGGTGCGCGCATCGCATCCATCAACGATCCGGCACGGGCACGCGCAGTCACGAGGTTGACGTCGTCGGCCATCAGGATTCCGAACGCGTCACCACCGGTGCGCACCAACAGATCTGGCGGTCGGACCGCTTGCGATAGCCGGTCCGCGATGCGGCGCAGCAGTTCATCGCCAACACTACGGCCGAGCGAATCGTTGATCTCCCTGAACTGGTGCACGTCCAGCAACAAGAGCCCCAGCCTTGTGGTGGTGGCCCTGTCCCACGCCGGCACGGTTTGCTCGTCGAAAGGTCCTGCGGTTAGCGCAGTGGCCAGCGCCCTCCGGTTGGCCAGCCCGGTCAATTCGTCGGTCATGGCGTGTTCGTGGCTAGCGGCGAGGGCGCTGACGTCGCGGAATGTCACTGCATAACGGGCGGCGACTGCGGCAAGGCTCAGTGCGGCCAGTGTCACCGGGAGGCGCTCACCGTACGCGAAGATCGCGACTCCGATCGCGATGACGCTGCATGCGATCGGTGGGACCAACGAGACCCGGCCGGCCTTCTGGCGGGAGGGGACGGCGGACGGAGGCAGCCAGCTGGCTGCGGCGATCAACAGGAAGGCGGCGGGCCAGCAGGCATCGATCCATGTGCCCTCGAGGTACGAGCCTTTGGCGGCCGCTGTGATGTAGATGGTGTCCGCGACCGCCCACAGCGCGAAGCCGGCAACGAGCAAGCCCCACCGCCATTCGGTGCGCCAGCCCAAGATTGCGAGCGATCCGGACGACAGTGCTAGCAGCAGCAGGTCGCCTGCTGGGTACGCGAGGCCCACCAGCACAGTGGCCCACGACCCGCTGGCTGCCGCGATGATCGGTCCGAATGCGGGCGCCGCGGCAACTGCGGCGACGGTGAGCCCGACCACCAGTGCGTCGAGTCTGATCGCCGCCGGCACATGCCGTAGCCGCGTGCGGAGCAGCAGCAGCAAGCCGGTGTACACGAGTGGATAGAACGCAAGCCACACCGGGTCGGCGACCGATGGCAACTGGCCCTCAGGGACCCAGAGCGCGTACACGATGGTGCCGATCGTCGTCGCGCTCATACCCGCTGCGATGAAAAGCCATCCCCAGCGCTCGGCTTCGACGCGAAGCGCACGGACAGCGACAAGCACGGCCGCCGATAGGTAGAGGGCGATTTCCAGCCAACTGTCGAGCGCCGCGATACGGCCCGGATCCGTTCGGACCACTGTCGAAATCGCAAACACCACAACGCCGATCAGCGCGGCACCGAGCGCCAGCCGGATGCCTGGAGGCGACCATTGTGGCTGCTGCGTGCCAACAGCTTCAGGCGCTGCCCTGGGTAAATCCGCACCATTGGGTGCGGCCGCGGCTGGCAGCGTCGTTGGACCAGCTTTGTCCTCGGGAACTTTTCGCTGCGGAAGTTCGTGCGGGCGTGGCAGATCGGGCACGAAACTGCGCACGCAGCCCCCGCCAGCGCGCTTTGCGGCATACATGGCGAGGTCGCTGTGCCTGAGCAGGTCGTCGACGGTGGCCTCCGGCGTATCCGTCGTGCACAGCGTCAGCCCGACACTGGGACTCACGGCGAGCGCGACGCCGTCGATCACGATCGGCGCGTCGAATGCGCCAAGGATCCGCTCCGCCGCCACCAGGCCGTCGTCGACGGAGCCTTCAATCAGGACCGCAAACTCGTCTCCGCCGAGCCGGGCGACGGTGTCAGTACTTCGCAGACATCCGGTGAGGCGATGTGCGACGCGGATCAGCAGCTCGTCGCCGGCTGGATGCCCCAGCTCATCGTTGACCTTCTTGAAGTTGTCGAGATCTAGACACAACACCGTCAATGGATTGTGTTCGCGTCGCCGTCGCGCGACGGCCATTTCGAGCCGGTCGAGGAAGAGCACCCTGTTCGGCAATCCGGTGAGCTGGTCGCGAAAAGCCAGCCGTGAGACATCGGCCAACAGCCGCCGGTTCTCGACCAGCACCAGGAACTGCCGAGCCAGGACCGCGGCGACGAGAAGGGCACCCGCCGCGGCAAGGCCAACAGATCTCAGCTGTGGCAGCGCCTCAGCCATCCCGACACCGCAGGCAAGCACCAGGGGCAGGTACGGAACCAGCAGCCGCGAGCGAGATGAAATCAACCACATCGTCGGATCGACCGGCCGTTCGCCGATGCTGCGCAGCGCTGCCAAGCCAAGCGCACCGCACCCTGCCATCCACCCCAGGTCGATCACATTGCCGGTGTAATACCCGCCTACCGCCGTCAAGGCGGCGAAGACGCTGTCCGATGCGGCGATCAGCAACAACCCGCCGACCAACAGGGCCATGCTCGGCCGATAGGCGGCGGCTGCGCGAGACCACGCGATCGTGATGATCGCGGCATCGGCGATCGGGTAGGCCAGCGATACCGCGAAAGCGAGTCGCGTTTCACCTCCAGCGTGAAACACGTTGTCCAGCACCGTCACCCACGAGATCAGGAATACCGATACCGCGACGATGGCGCCGTCGAGGAGCAGACGCAACCTGGACTGCCCCATGTCACTGACCGACAACAGCAATACCGCCGCACCCGCGCCGACGGGGAAGAGCAGGTATCCCGCGTCAGCCCACGAGGGCGACGGCGCCTGTTCGTAACGCAGCCATACCTCGTACCAGGCCCAGATGACCTCGCCGACCGCCCAGGCGAGCAGACCGGCCATCATGGCCAGCCACCCCCGCCGCGCGCGGCCACGGGCGGCGCGTGCAGCCCAGCCAGCACACCCGGCCGCGAACAGCACGCCCGTCAACGACGCGACGTCGTCGACCACGCGCGTTATATATGGGCCGCCCCAACTTTGCCAGAGCCAAATGCCGACAAACGCGGTCGTGCTGAGATAAGCGAGGGCTACTGTAGCCAGTCTGCGATTGAGCACCCGTGCGCGCGGGCGGGCACCCGCGGGTATCGGTAGCTCCATCGCCGCTCCATGGTCGTCGCCGTCCCCCGTCCATCACCTCCCTCCCCAAGGAGGACAACCGACCCAGCGTGAGCGGAAACATCACCGCAAACCCACAAAGTTTGCCAGCAAACTGCGGTACATCCGCCTCGGCGGAGGTACAACCGTGCATGCTGCACTTTCTGAGCAACGGATCAAGAAACCGGCTCCGCGTCGGTTATCTGCGTTTCAATGTAACCGTTCGACAGCAAATCTTCTATGAATCTGGTCATACTTAGGAATGGACCGTCGACGCGGGCAGGGGCCCGCCCTGTCTCCAGCAGAGATACTCGAGCGCATGCCGGCGTTGGTCGTACTCGAGCGGATTCCCGTTCCGACACTCGCGATCACCAGCGACGGCTCCATTCTCGTCGCAAACCCCGCGGCCGCCGAGATGCTCGGCTACCCGGAGGAGACATTGCTGTCGATGAAGTTTCACGACATATTCCGCACGCCGATTGCCGGATCGGCCATCGCTGCGCTGCAGGCCCACGCGGGTCAGCTCGTGGAGTTGGCGCATGCGGACGGCTCAATCGTGCGTGCGTATATGAGTGGATCAGCGCTACTGCGCGGCGACGACCCTGCGGCGCTCGCAACGTTTCATGACGTCACCGAGGAGTTGTGGGCGAAGGAGTTCTAGGTCACCGGCCGCGTCGGACGCGACACGTTGCGACTTGCGACGGCCGAGCAACGCCTCACGAACTGAACGAAGTAGGACAGTCGATCAGGGGCCGCAAGTCCCGGCAGCATCAGCGACCAGGCATGCTCGAGACTGGAGAAGAGGTCCGCCGGTGCGTCAAGGTCGCATGTTTGGCGCAGCCCCATGTAGATGGACATCACCAGGCGGCTGACGGCCTTGGGATCGGCGCCCTCGACAATGTCGCCGTCGGTGATGCCTTGGGCCACCATCGCTTCTATTGCCGACGACCAGTCACCGAAAAGTGCCGCTTGCAGACCTCCGCTTCGGCCGATCTGCTCGATCAGGTGCAGCGTGGCGCGGACCTCATCGGACTCGATGTCCAGCGTGGCGATGAAAAAGCCGGTCTCGATGAGTGTCTCCAGTCCGGATAGCCGGCGATCGAGGCGCTTGGTTATCCCTTCGCGCACAATCTGCAGCTGCTCGTCGACGATCGCTACCGCGAGCGCGTTTTTCGACTGAAAGTAGAAGTACAGGCCGCCTTTTGTCAGTCCCGCGCTGGCGGTGATGTCCTCGAGACTGACCATCGTGTACGGCCGCTTGGCGAACTCGCGCGACGCCGCGCGCAGAATCTGCTGACGAGTGCCGTCGGTGCGGCTGCCGGTCGCGTCGGTCACCGGGTGGCACGCCGATCGCTGATCGCAGCCGCCCATTGCGGCACAGCAGGGGTCCACGCCATGCTGGATGACCGTCCTTCAAAGCTGTGCGCCAACCGACTGTCGGATTCGTGATCAGGCGCTCAGGTCACGAAAATCGTGTTCACCATACGACATGCCTCAGACCACTCACTGCTATGACGCCGTGGACTCCGTCCCGCGCAGCGGTTCGCGATCAACAAATTCGCGAAGGTAGCCGATGGAGTGCTCGGCGACAAGAGCCGGTAGCAGAATGCGCCACGTTCGAAGCAGCCGCGCAGGAAGGTCGGCGCCGTACGATGCCTCGAGCGACATCAGTGTCGCGCCGGTGGTCGTGGCCACGAGCGTCTCCGCAGCGACGTCTGGATCGACGTCGTCGCGGAGGTCACCGTCTGCAGCGACGCGTTGCAGCTGAGTCGCGATCGCCGCCAACCAGTCTCTGTTGGCGCGTGCTGACTCGTCGAGCTGGCCGAGCGTGTACGTCAGCCGGCCGGCCTCACGCGCGACCCTGCTATTGGCCATGACATTGGCGACGACGAATGTGCTGTGGATCAGATTCTCGATCGCGGGCGCCGATGATTGGCAGGCTGTCCGGAACGCGGCGAGGAGATCTTGACTACCTCGCTCGATAACCGCGGCCGCCACCGCCTCCTTGGAATCGAAGTGATAGTAGAGAGCGCCTTTGGTGAGTTGCGCGCGTTCAATGATGTCACCCATTCCGGTTGCGGTGTAGCCGATTTCGCCATACAGCTCCAGCGCCGCATCAATGATCTTCTGCCGCGTGGCTTCCGAGCGTGCCTGGCGCGCCATGGCGATCCGACCTCCCGTTGGCCTCTCACACGACGTGCGCGGCTGATCGCGGTCGTCACCCACGTGTGTGACCGGGGGTCAAGGTTAACAGCGAGCGACGAAGGGCACGCGGGCTTGGGCAGTTAGCTGCACGGAGGCGACGGCGTGCGGCGCCACCAAAACCTAGGCAAACGTCTGGTTACAGGTCAGTAATCGCTTGGCGAAGTCGCCCGCGCTCCCCACTCCGTTGCGCACGGAACGAGATGCGGCCCGCGCCCATCAAAACACCGTCAATTTGATTGGTGACCTCACTTCTTTGCCGGATCGCGTTACTGCCCCCAAGCGCCCGTCTGCCATCCGGCGGGGGAGATCCTTGCTATGGGTAGCCTCAGCTTTGCGAAGTGAAGGATGTGTGACCTGCGATTTCACCGTATTACCTGAGGTCCAGAGGTCCTTGCGTTTGCAAATATCGAAGACCCAAAGCTTGTGCAAGGGTTGCTAAACAGCCGAATGGTCTTAAACTTCTCGACCATGGAGGGAATCGGTACGCAGACTCTGGACGCGGTTAGATCAACGATGAACGTTGCTAGATCTGCAGAGAAACGCGCAAACCGGTCGCAGCGGCGGCCCGTAGCGATGAACGAACATGAAATTTGCCGTCCCCCCATCGACCGCTCAAGGTCGCTAACCCCGGCGATGGCCGCCGGCAGTCAAGTGCAAACAAACACGGACTCTTCAAAAGAGATTGGAGTCGGGTAGATGGCCGGTCTAGTTCTTTCGAACGGAAGCGGTGCCGAGGCGTTGGCGGTTCCATCACATGGGCCGCACCACGGTTCGGTGGCCACCAAACACCACCCACCGACCGTCAGCCTTGTCATCCCGGCACGCAATGAAGCGCGCAACATCGCCTGGGTGCTGGAGCAGGTCGCCGATGACGTCAACGAGATCATCCTCGTCGACGGCGACTCGACCGACGCGACGCTGATCACAGCGCGCAGCCTGCGGCCAGATATCAAGGTGGTTCGTCAGACGGGCGTCGGCAAGGGCTCCGCGCTTCGGACGGGATTTCTGGCCGCGACCGGCGACATCATCGTGATGATGGACGCCGACGGCAGCATGGCGCCCCAGGAGATACGGCACTACCTGCACTTCCTTGCCAACGGATACGACTTCGTCAAGGGGTCCCGATTCATCGGCGGCGGCGGTTCCCTGGACATCACCCGGTTCAGGCGACTCGGAAACCGTTTCCTGCTGGCAGTCTTCAACTCCTTGTACGGATCTGACCTCACGGATCTGTGCTACGGATTCTGCGCCTTTCATCGCCGCTACCTCGACCACCTCGAGCTCACGGCGACCGGCTTTGAAATCGAAGCAGAGATGACCGTTCGCGCGATCCAGGCCGGGCTACGAGTCGCCGAAGTCCCCAGCCTCGAGCTGCCCCGCCGCGCAGGAAAATCCAACCTGCGTGCAATCCGTGACGGCAGGCGGGTCCTGAGCACGGTACTGCGTGGCCGCCGCCGCGGCGAACCGTCGCGAGTACTACCGCCGTCGATCAACACCCGTAGCGGAAAGGAGTGAACCGATGGCGTTCGTCATCTCCACCCAGTCGAAAATCAGTGACGCGGAACGACGTTCACGGATCTACGCGGGCGAAGTGTTCTGTATGTCCCCCCGCGATACGGTGGCCGACTTCGCGGAGTTCGCATGGCAGATGATTGTCGAGGCTTTCAGTGGCCTCGACCCGCTCATAGCCCACGAAGAGCTTCCGGTCGAGGAGTATGTCGAGATCCTCGCCCCGCTGAAGACCCAATTCACGCACAGCTCGGCTTCAAAGGAGTTGTTGCGCCACATCTTGACCGATCTGGGCGCAGACGTGACGCGCACGTACTTCGATGTCCCCAAGCTGCGCGTGGTTCCGCCGGCGTCCTACCTCAATGCGGGATTGGGCTACAACTACACGCCACATCGGGATGTTTGGTACTCCGCGCCACAGTCCCAGAACAACTGGTGGGTACCGGTTCGCGGAGTCACCGCGAATAGCTGCATGGCGTTTCACCCGGAGTTCTGGCAGCAGCCGACAAAGAACACCAGCCGCAAATTCGACGCGTATGAATGGAACCGGACCTCACGGCGGGACGCGGCGCAGTACACCAAGGACGATCCTCGACCACACCCCCGGCTGAGCAACGGACGCGGACCGGGCCGTGAGGTCCGAATTGTCAGCGAAGTGGCGTCGATTCTGTCGTTCTCCGCCGCGCAGCTACACGCCACCGTGCCGAACACCACGCGCGAGGCCCGGTTCAGTTTCGACTTCCGCACAGTGAACATCGATGATCTCGCCGCCAAACGCGGTCCAGAGAACGTTGATTCGGACTCGACCGGCACTTCGTTGCGCGACTTTCGGCGTACCGACAACCTGGATCCGCTTCCCGAGCACGTGATCAAGCAATACGACCACGACGGCAGCGCCGACGGCGTGCTCGTTTTCGACCCATCGGTGTTGAACTTCGGAGCGGATCGGCGATGAGAGTTCTCGTTACGGGACATCTGGGCTACCTCGGCGTGGAGATGACGCCTGTGCTCCAGCGCCTCGGCCACGAGGTGGTCGGGTTGGACACGAACTTTTTCGCAGGATGCGACTTTTCGACAACGCCGGAACCACTGCCCGCGTTGGATGTCGACCTGCGGGACGTCACGCCCGCGCATCTGGTTGGCTTTGATGCCGTCGTGCATCTGGCGGCATTGTCGAATGATCCGCTGTCGGATCTCAATCCCGGACTGACCTACGACATCAACCTGCATGCGTCAGTGCGGCTCGCCGAGGCGGCCAAGGCCGCGGGCGTCAGCCGCTTCATCTACTCGTCATCGTGCAGCCTCTACGGCCAAGGTGGCGACACCGAGCTCGACGAGCAGGCGCCCTTGCGCCCCGTGACTCCGTATGGGCGAACGAAAGTTCTTGTGGAGAAGCAAGTCTCAGAGCTGGCCGACAGTGACTTCTCGCCAGTGTTTTTGCGCAACGCCACGGTGTACGGGCTTTCCCGGCGGCTGCGCGCTGACATCGTCGTGAACAACCTTGTCGGTTATGCCGCAACCACCGGAACGCTGATTCTGCAGAGCGACGGCACCCCGTGGCGGCCCCTTGTGCATATTCTCGACGTCGCGCAGGCCTTCGCAAGAGCTCTCGACGCGCCGACGCGATCCATCCACAACCAGGCGTTCAACGTCGGGCGGATCGGCGAGAACTATCAGGTCCGCGCCATCGCAGCCACTGTCGGCGAAGTCGTCAACAGATGCGATGTGCAGTACGGCGCGGGCGCCACGGCGGATGCCCGCGACTACCGGGTCGACTTCGGCAAGATCGAAAGCGAACTTCCCGGGTATCGACCAGAGTGGACGCTTCGCCGCGGGATCGAACAACTCTGGGCGGCGTTCGCTGGTGGCGGGCTGTCACGTGCCGCGTTCGAAGCGCCCACTTTCTACCGGCTCCGTACCATTCGACAACGCCTCGACGATGGCGAGCTCGACGGCGACCTGCGCTGGATCCGTTCTCCGCGGGATGTGTCGATGGGCCAGAGGCAGCCCGCATGAACGACCGAATTCCGATCGCGGGTCCATCGGTCACTGATCTCGAGATACGCTACGTCGCCGAAGCCGCCCGCGAAGACTGGTATGGCAACGCAGGCAGATCGGTCGGGTTGTTCGAATCCGAGTTCGCGGAATACCTTGGCAGCACCTTCGCCGCTGCAGTGCCGCACGGTACCTCCGCGTTGCATCTGGCGATGGCCGCACTCGACGTCGGACCCGGTGACGAAGTCATCGTGCCGGAGTCGACATGGGTGGCGACCGCGGCGCCCATCAAGTACCTCGGGGCCATCCCGGTGTTCGCCGATATCGACGCCAAGACCTGGTGCATGTCGGCCGAATCGCTTGAGAAACGGATCAGTTCGCGCACCAAGGCCATTGTCACCGTCGATCTCTACGGCGGACTGCCCGATATGGAAGCCATCGATCTCATCGCCGACGGGATCCCGGTGATCGAAGACGCCGCGCAAGCCGTTGGCGCGAAGATGTTCGATCGCCCGGCCGGAACATTGGGCGACATCGGCACTTTCAGCTTCCACGGCACAAAGACAATGACCACCGGTGAGGGCGGGATGGTCGTGACGAGTCGCCCCGACCTCGCCGAGAGAACCGCACGACTGCGCGACCACGGACGTACCTCAGCGGACCTCAAATTCTTTGTCACCAGCGAGATCGCATACAAGTACCGGATGAGTAGCTTGCAGGCGGCATTCGGCAGGGCGCAGTTGGCTCGCATCGATGAGCTCGTCGGCAAGAAGCAGCAGATTTTCCAGTGGTATGAGGACCGGCTCGGCGACATACCCGGCGTCGGACTGAACCCCCGCCAGCCCGGCGTCACGAGCACATTCTGGATGACCACCGTCGTCCTCGACCGGACCTATGGCCTGTCCACCCGTGAGCTGATGGGACTGTTCGACGAACACGGCGTGGATACCCGGCCATTCTTGCCACCGCTGAGCTCACTGCCTGCGTTCGCCGAATTCGGCGAATCCGTGCGCGCAGCAGCGCAAAACGTGGTCGCGTACGACCTCGCGCAGCGGTCGATCAATCTGCCGTCTGCACTCAGCCTTACCGAAGCACAAGTCAGCCGGGTATGTGACCTGCTGCGAATGTTCCTGCTCAGCAAGGAGTCCCGATGAAGGCTGTCATTCTCGCAGGCGGACGTGGAACCCGGATAAGCGAAGAGTCGCAGACGCGGCCGAAGCCGATGGTCGAAATCGGCGGACGCCCGGTCCTCTGGCACATCATGAAGATCTACTCTGCGGCCGGCATCACGGATTTCATTGTGCTGCTTGGCTACAAGGGCTACATGATCAAAGAGTATTTCGCCAACTACTTCCTGCACATGTCGGATGTCACGATCGACTTGGCATCGGACACCATCAACACCCTGCAATCGAAAACCGAACCATGGACCGTCACACTGCTCGAAACGGGTGCGGACACGATGACCGGCGGACGACTGCTGCGGGCCAGGGAGCACATCGGTGACGACGTGTTCACGTTCACCTACGGTGACGGCGTCACCGACTTGGATGTCCGCAATGTCATCGACTTTCACCGGACCACGGGATCCATCGCGACCGTGACCGCGGTCCAGCCACCTGGCCGATACGGCACTCTCCAGTTCGACGAGGACCGGGTGCAGTTCCAGGAGAAGCCGCAAGGCGAAAGCGGCTGGGTGAACGGCGGTTTCTTCGTCGCGTCGCCATCGATCCTCGACTACATCGACGGCGACGAGACCGTGTTCGAGCAGGCGCCGCTGCAGCGGCTGGCCTCAGACGGTGAACTAACCGCCTATCAGCACCACGGTTTCTGGCGGGGAATGGACACCATGTGGGACAAGATTTATCTCAATGAGCTGTGGGAAAACAATAAGGCGCCGTGGCGCACCTGGCCTTCCGAAATCGTATAGGGGTTAGTAATGGACTCGTTGTGCCGTCAATGCAGCACGCCCCTGCGACAGTCTTTCTGCGATTTGGGAATGACGCCGCTGGCAAATTCGTACCTGACCGAAGCCGACCTGAATCGTCGCGAGGTCTTTTATCCACTCCATGCCTATGTGTGCTTGAACTGCTTCCTGGTCCAGCTTGCCGAGTTTGAATCCCCTGAGGCTATCTTCGGCGATTATCTCTATTTCTCTTCGTATTCGCAGAGCTGGCTGGATCACGCGCGCACCTATGTTGAAGACGTCATCGACCGCTTCCAGCTCGATGGCGACAGCCAGGTGATAGAGATCGCGAGCAACGACGGCTATCTGCTGCAGTATTTCAACGATGCAGGCATTCCCAGTATGGGTATCGAGCCCGCGAAAAACG
The DNA here is from genome assembly GCF_035697385.1 of Mycobacterium sp. Lineage (GTDB taxonomy): Bacteria > Actinomycetota > Actinomycetes > Mycobacteriales > Mycobacteriaceae > Mycobacterium. The sequence continues at coordinate 19,321 of NZ_DASSCY010000195.1, forward strand.
TTGCCGCCGCTGCTCGTGACCGCGGCATAAAAACCATGGTGGCGTTCTTTGGAACATCCTTGGCGAAGGAACTCGTCAATGAGGAAATTCGTGCCGACCTGCTGATCGGCAACAATGTTCTCGCGCACGTCCCTGACCTCAACGACTTCGTCAAGGGGATGTCGATTGTGGTGGCGCCCGACGGCTTGATGACCCTGGAATTCCCGCATCTGCTCGAATTGATCGAATTCAACCAGTTCGACACGATATATCACGAGCATTTCTCCTACTTTTCCTTGACGACAGTTGCCCGCCTGTTCGCGGACCATGGCCTTCGCGTGTTTGACGTAGAACAACTTTCGACGCATGGCGGGTCATTGCGGATCTACGCGTGCCACGCCGACTACGCGGGGCACCCGACAACGCGCAGGGTTTCGGAGTTGATACAGATCGAACGCGCAAGCGGGCTCGACCGACTGGAAGGCTATGTGGCTTACCCCGAACGGGTGAAGCGCGTAAAGCGTGCGCTCGTAACGTTTCTCATCGACGCACATGACCATGGTCGCTCCGCCGTCGCATACGGTGCACCGGCCAAGGGGAACACGCTGCTCAACTACTGCGGTATCGGAACCGACCTACTGCAGTACACCGTCGATCGAAGCCCCCACAAGCAGGGCCGGTTCCTGCCGGGCACCCATCTGCCGATCTTCGCTCCCGACCACATTCGCCAAACGCGGCCCGACTACTTGGTGATCCTCCCGTGGAACCTGCGGGACGAAATTGTCGAGGAGATGTCCTACATTCGCGAGTGGGGAGGGAAGTTCGTCATCCCGATCCCTGAGCTTGCCGTCGTGGAGTGAACGGTTCGCAATGAGGGACTGCTACGACATCTCGGTGGTGATGGCGTGTTACACGGAAGAACGCATCGGCAGCATCGAGGCGGCGCTCAATTCGCTGAAATCCCAGACGCTGCAACCCCGCAGCGTGATCGTCGCCGTCGACAACAACGAGACGCTGGCCGACGACCTGCGGAGTCGGTTCGACTGGATCACTGTCATCCTTCACCGCGGTGAACCCGGCGCGTCGGCCACACGCAACCGGGGCGTGGAGATTGTCGAAACGACCTACACGGCATTCATCGACGATGACGAGGAGGCGGATCCGAACTGGTTGTTCGAGCTGACCCAGCCGTTCTCCGGTCCAGAGGTCATCGGTACCGGCGGCAAGTACGAGGCCACCTGGCTCGGCGGAAAGCCCTCGTGGTTTCCCGACGAGTTCGCGTGGACCGTCGGGGCGGCTTATGAAGGACTCCCAACGACGACGTCGAAAATTCGCAATGTCTGGTCCGGCAACATGGCCGTTCGGACGTCGCCATTCCGGCAGGTCGGCGGGTTTGACAGCGGGTTCGGCAAACGTGGATCGGTATCGCGGCCTGAGGACACCGACCTTTGCATCCGGCTGGCATCGACGACCGGAGGGCAGTGGATGTACGTGCCGTCTGCCGTCATCTATCACGATGTGCCACCAGCACGAACATCGTTGCGGTTCTTCATCTCTCGCTGCTATTCGGAGGGATTGGGAAAGGCGCAGATGCGGAAGATGCTTGCTGTCGCGTCGGTCCTCGACGCCGAGCGTGACCACGCAGAGAGAATCGTGCGTGCGGTGGTGCGCCGGCTTGGCTCGCTTCGGCCGGCGCACGGCATGCAGGGCATGGTGATGCTGCTCGGCCTTGCCAGCGCGGGATGCGGGTACCTTGTTGGGCACGTCGTGACGAGGTCGACATGACCGCGCCGTTCGGCGGCTACAAGCGTCTTTACCGCGACGCCGGTTCGATCGCCACGTCATCAGCCGCCAATGTGGTGCTGGGCGTGGCATTTTGGGTGCTCGCGGCGAAGCTGTTCGCGCCCGAGCAGCTCGGAGTCATGACGGCTGTGCTTGCGGTGATCGTCGCCGTCGGGCTCGTCATCGGCTCAGGCATCGGCAATGCCTACACAGCGCTGCTGCCTGCCGCCGGCTCGGCGACTGCGCCCCTGTATCGGCACGGCCAACGGGTGTTCTACGTCTCGGCCGGAATCTCTGGCGTCGTGGCCGCTTTCGGAACAACCGTATTCCTCGATGAGGTTCGTGGGTCAATCACCGTCGGTGTGCTGGTGGCAGTGGGCGTTGTGGCATGGTCGGCGTTCGTACTGCAGAACTCGACGCTTGCGGCGCTGTGCAGGGCGGGCTGGCTGCCGCCGGCGAACGTGGCAGCGAGCTTGGGCAAGATCGTGCTGCTGCCCGTGTTGGTCGTCGCTGCTGGATGGCACAGCCTCGAATTGGCAACTGTGGTGTCTGCGGGCGTCGTGGTGCTTGTCCTGGCCCCGATGATTCGGCGGAGCCTCATCGCCGACGACCTGCCGACCACTCGGCTGCCAGCACCACGATCGTTCGGGGAGTTCAATCGGCTCGTCGTCAGCTCGGTGGCATCGGTTGGGTTGAGTCTCGGCGTTCTGCTGTTGTCCCCCTTCCTCGTCACCGCGTTCGGTGGACCGAGTCAGGGCGCGCTGTTTGCGCTGTCTCTGTCGGTCGTCCAGGCGCTGGACTTGATCGGCGCCGCGATGGGGGTATCCCTCGTCGTACACGCATCTGGCGCATCAGTGCACACGTGGGCGGTGGCCCGACCGGTCCTCATCAGGACCGCGGCCTTGGTGACGGCCGCGGCCGCTCTGATAGCAGTGGCCGCCCCGATCGCACTGACGCTGCTCAATCCCGAGTACGGCGCGATGGGGGCATCCGGCGTCATTGCATTGTTGTGCGCAGGCTCCGTCGTGCGGGTGCTGTACATGGTGTGGGCCGCGATGCAGTTGGCGCGGCGAAATATGAAGGCGCTGTTGGCCTTGAACGTCGTCACCGCGACGCTCTTTTTTGCCCTCATTCCCGCCATGGCCGGCAGTTATGGCGCGCTCGGCGGGGCGTTCGCATTGCTCGTCGCACAGTCCGTGCTCAGTGCCGGTGCGGCTGCACACATCATCGTCACCCGCCGGCGTGCGGGGGACCGGGGGAAAGTCGAGAACGAGATGGCCAAACATCGTCGACTGGAACAGGGTGGCATACCGTGGCGAGACGCGGTCTGGGTCGGCCAGGTGGATGAAGCCGACGTAGCCGGTGATCGTCTGATCCTGCACGGCGGCAGCGGTTTTCGCCGCGCCCGGTTGTTGGTCTGGAGCAAGGACCAGGTGCGCGGTTCTGCCGAGCTCGCCGTCGACGACGGCGCGGTGGATGTAGGTGAGCTTCTTACCGCAATGGCCGCGTTGCCCGGAGCCGCTGACGAGCCGGAGGTCGATCTGCCGCCGATCTCAGTGGTGCTGTGCACGAAGGATCGGCCCCTTCAACTACGTGACGCCTTGGAGGGCCTGATCGCCCTTGACTATCCGACCTTCGAGATCCTCGTTGTCGACAACAATCCGGGCAGTGGCCTGACCCGACCGATCGTCGATGCGTTTCCCTCGGGAACGGTTCGACGGGTGGACGCGCCTGCCGCAGGCCTGTCGATCGCCCGCAACGCGGGCGTCAAGAACGCCAGGTACGACATAGTGGCGTTCACCGACGACGACGTGATCGTCGACCATCGGTGGTTGAGGGGACTGGCTGTGGGCTTCGCGCGGTCTGACCGCGTGTCTTGTGTGTGCGGCATGGTCCCGAGCGCCGAGGTGTTGACGCCCGCGCAATCGTACTTCGATCGCCGCGTCGGCTGGGCAGGCGATTGTGAGCCTGCGATCTACAGCCTTGCCGACCCGCCAAAGGACGATCCGTTGTTCCCATTGAGGGTCGCCGATTACGGAACGGGCGCGAACTTCGCTGTTCGCAAGGACGTCGTCATCGATCTCGGTGGGTTCGACGAGGGGCTTGGGGTCGGATCACCGGCCGGTGGCGGCGAGGACATCGACATGTTCGTCCGCATCGTGATGGCAGGTCATGAACTGGCCAGGGAACCCTCCGCCGTCGTCTGGCACCGGCATCGACGCAGCGTGGACGAGCTGAATGTGCAGATATACAACTACGGGCTCGGCCTCGGCGCCTGGATATTCAAACTACTGCTGCGCCCGAAGACGCTGGCAATGGTTATCAGCCGCTCCGTCAAGGGGATCCGTCACCTGCGAGCGATCACGGTGGTGGACTCCGATCCTGACGATCATTCTGGCGCGTCGCTGGATGGGCTGAATCGTCGTGAGCTCAGCGGCGTACTGCACGGGCCATGGTCTCTGCTGCGCAGTCGCATGTCCGGCCGAATGGCCACGCCGCTGCGCCGCCCGGCGACACTGGGCGAACCTCGACACCGGCTTCGAGCGGCGGGACTGTCGATAACGGCTGTCGTCATCGGCCTGATAGGTGCGCTCGGTGCAGCGCAGACACTACCGAGGCCCTTGCAGGCGTTGGTGATTGGCGCATTCGTGCTCGTCGGCCCTGGCAGCCTACTGCTGTCCTGGTACACGCAGCTGCCCAGCTATGCCCTCGCCGCGCTCGTACCAGTCGTCAGTCTGGCGATATGCCTGCTCACCGTTGCGACACTGCTCATGCTGGGTGTCTACAGTCCGGGCTGGGTTCTGACTGGTTTGGCAACGGCGACGGCGCTGGGCGGTCTGCTACGTATGCGCCCGCTGGCTCGCATCGAAAGCGCGGCGGCCTGACATGACTATCAGTTTGCACTCGATCACCGACACCCAGGTCCCGAATCCGCGGACGCGTGACGTAGCCCCCCCTGCATCACGCGTCCGCACCTGGTCGCCCTGGCTGGTACTCGGCGTGGGGCTTGCCGCATTCTGCTATGGCGCAACGACATTGCGGTCCGCTACTGCCACGCAGTGGGGTCTTATTGCAGGCGCATCACCGGCCTACGGCCTTTCGATCCTGCTGGCCGTAGCGGGACTCGTCATCGCGATTCGGCAGGCCAACTTCAGCGCCGCCGCAGCCGCCACGATCCTGATGATCGTCGTGCAACGACTACCGCGATCAATGGCGACCGATTACCCCATGTACGCATGGACTTACAAGCATCTCGGCGTGGTCGATTACCTTCAGCACACCGAAGCGTTGGCTCGAGGCGTCGACGTCTACAACGGGTGGCCCGGGCTGTTCGCGCTCACGGCGTGGTTCTCCGATCTGACGGGCGTGCCACCCCTGTCGATCGCACACTGGTTCACGATCTTCTTCCACCTCGGGTTCGCCATGATCGTGTACGCGGCAGCGCGGGCGTGGGGATTGCCGCCGCTGGCAGCCATCACCGCGACATTCCTGGCGGCAACTCTCAATTGGGTTGAGCAGGACTACTATTCACCGCAGGCGACGACGATGCTGCTGACCGCGGGCATCATCGCACTGATCGGCCTCGCGCGTGAGCGGCCGGTCGGAACGTGGCTGTTGATCATCCTGTTCGCGGCCGCGACCATTACCCACCAGCTGACCCCATACTGGATCCTTCTGGTGATCGGGGTGTTGGTTGTCAGCCGCAAATTCAAGCCGTGGTGGGTCGTCTTTCCCTTGACCGCCTTACTGTTTGGCTTCCTGCTGTACAACTGGAACGAAGTAAGCGGATACGGCCTGCTGTCATTCGACATCTCCGAGAACGCCAAGTCGAACATTCCGGCGGTCGGCGTGGCCGGTCAACAACTCACAAGTCTTGGAGTAAGAGTCCTCACTTGCTCCATGTGGTTGATGACCGCGGCCGTACTGTTGATCCGCTGGCGAAGAAAGCAGCCGTTCTGGGCGCTTGGCGTGCTTGCCTTCAGCCCGATCGTGATTCTCGGAGGTCAGGGCTACGGGAACGAAGCGATATTCCGGGTCTTCTTGTACTCAGTGATCGGATGTTCGATCGTCATCGCGCCCGCCTGCGTTGCGGCACTGCGGCGTGGTGTGGCGACGTTCGTTGGCGCGGTTGCGGTCCTTTCGGTCCTCACCGCCTTGTCCGTGCAGGGAAACACCGGATCGTGGTTCGCGAACATCATGCCCAAGGAGCAAGTGGAAGGATCCAGACAACTGCTGGACCAAGCCGAGTTCCCCGGCTATATCACTGCGATAGCGCCCGTTTGGCCGGAACGAAGTTCGTGGCGATACGTCGACTTCGCGCGGTTCGACAAGGGTTTCGACGGCTCGATGATCGACATCTCGGACCTGGTGTTGATGGACTTCTCGACCGACGCGGACTACGAGAAGTTCCGTCACGCGGTCTCACAACGAACAAATGCGTCGACCTACCTGTTGTTCACCGACCAGGCACGGTTGTACTGCTGGTACTACGGGGTCCTGCCGCTGGACGCGTTGCCGAACCTCGAACGCCGCGTCAAGAGCGATCCCGATTGGCAACTGGTCTACGACGAGCAGGGCATAACCGTCTATCTCCATCGAGTGATCGTCAGCTGATCCGATGGATGCAACGACAGTGGTACAGCGGCGTGACCGGCCATGGCTCGGCGCGTACGTGGGCGCGCTGATCGGTCCGTTCGCGATGCCGTCGACCGATCAGGTCCGCGATGCGGTTGCCGCACTGGTGGATCGGTATCCGCACAGTCGCCTCAACTGGTGCCTGGACGCGACGGGACGGCGTTGGCGGCCGACCCGAACAGCCGAATCGATTGTGACCGAAGCGGGCTGGTCCGAGGACCTTTCGGTCGGGGGTGTACTGGATGCCATCGTCAGGGATGCATCTCTGGACCCGCCGCTGTCGCTCATCCGATTTCCGAAATACCTGGGGCTCAAGATGTCTCACGGGATCGGCGACGGCCGCATCTTCAACACCATCCTTACAGCGGTCGCGCATACCGCGATGACTTCAGAGATCCGTCCTTGGCCGGCTCAACCCACAGGCCGCTCTCCGTTGGCCGCGGCGGCGTGTATGACCTTCGGCCGCCATCCGTCCCTCATCAGGGCGGCGGTGGCCGACCGCTTTCCCAAGGAGCCGGTCCAACACGCCGCATCACATGCTTGGTCACCGTCCCGGCGCACCATTGCGATCCCGATCAAGCACTCCGAGTTCGACGAGATGAACTCCCTCTCGGGCAAGTCAGAAAATGGTCCTAACCGATATGCGGTACAAATCGGGTTACTGCTGAGGGCGCTGAGGGCGGTCGGCCTGAAAGTCAGTCGCGAGGTCAACGTCGTCGTCGACCTGCGCCGGTATCTCGGCTGGCGGTTCATCGATGGCAACTTCCTCGCCGGTGTACCCATGCAAGTGGGACCGGAGATGACGACGGCGCAGGTCGCGAAGACCATGAAGGCGAGCGTGCACTCGGGCCGACCACTCGCCACCCAAATGCTCTCCTCCCTGCGCAGCGGCCGTGCCAGAACCGCGGCAGTCAACTCGATTGACCCCGACGCCGCTATCCGGGTGACCTTCAGCGGGCTCGCCTCACCGGAGTACGACGACCTTCCGTTCCTGTCCGACAGTCAGATGGTCGTCGCGGGCAGCGTGGAACCCGATGGGCCAGGCGGCTTGACCTTCCTGATGACCCAGATGTCTTCGGTCACATGGATCAATGCGTCTTTCCATGACAACGTCATCGACGCTGCAAAGGTGGAGCAAGCACTGCGGCTCGTAGCTTCACCCCCGATCGGGCTCCTTTACGAACCAAGTGGGAGCCCATGATTCGCGTCCTTGCGGTAACCGAAGCTGCCGAGGTGCTCGGCACCGAGCACAGCCTGCTGAATCTTGCCGCGAAACTACCGGAAGTCGACGTCGAGATGACGTTGGCGGCCGGCGGGGGACGCTCGCTCGAGCAGCGGTGGCGTGATCTCGGGCTGCCGTTCCATGTGATCACTCTGCCCGAACGGCGTGGCTTTCGGCCGCATACAGGCCAGGGTTACCACAGCTTCGCAGAATTGTCGCGCCTGCCGTACCGGACTCTGCTCGCGATCCGCCGAATCGTCAACGCCACCCGGGCCGTCCGTCCCGACATCATCCAATCGGGCTGCCTCATCACGCATTTCGACTGCGCTGTCGCCGGTCTGATCACGCGCACGCCGTCGGTGTTGGAGCTGCACGATATCGTCGCCCCCGGAGTCGGCCGCGTGATGATGGGTCTGGCGGTGCGGCTGTCCGGCCGGGCGATCGCGGTCAGCTCCGCAGTCAAGAATCAGCTTCCGTCGTGGGCCAGGAGCCGCGTCGTGGTGATTCCACAGGGCATCAACATCGACCGATTCGACGCAGGTGCTATGCCGGATCAGTGGCGACGGATGCTCACTTCCGAACCTGACTGCACCCTGGTAGCCGCGATCGGACGAATCGACCCGGAGAAGAACCTGCATGTTCTGGTCCGCGCGGTCGCCATGGCCCGCGAGTCAGGCGCGGACCTGCATCTCGCGCTGGTCGGCGCGCCGAGCAAGGACAGCGGCGCATACCGGGACGAACTCAGAGCATTGGGTGAGGAACTGCTGCCCGGCGCCTTCCGGATGCTGCCTGAGGTTGACGACGTTCCTGGCGTGCTGCGGTCGACTGATGTGCTCGTCTGCCCGTCTGTCGAGGAGCCTTTCGGATTGATCCTGCTGGAGGCGCAGGCGTGCCGGGTACCCGTCGTGGCGAGTTCGGCTGGAGGCCCTCGCGAGTTCATCGCCCACGGCAAGACCGGAATGCTCGTTACTCCTGGTGATCCGTGCGGATACGCCGAAGTTCTGCAACGGCTCGCTCACGATCCGCGGCTTCGCGAACAGATTGCGCGGGCGGGACGAGCCCGGGTCAGAAGGTCCTACAGCGCCGAAATCCGAGCGCACAAAGTTGTATCGCTGTACCGACAGATCGCCGCGGGGTGAACGCATGTCAGACGGGAGTCACGCGATGGCCAATTCTGTAAAATCCGAGCCGAATTCACGCAGGACGGTCTCGATCTGCATTCCCGCGTTCCAGGCCGAACGCCATTTGCAGACGACAATCGACAGCGTGCTGGCGCAGGACTACGCCGACCTCGACCTCGAGGTTGTCGTCGTCGACAACAACAGCTCCGACGGCACCCGCGAGATCCTCGCGAAGTTGGCCGATGATCGGGTGCGGGTGATCCGCAACGAATCGACGCTACCGATGGTCGACAACTTCAACTATGCGGTGGGGCAAAGCCGCGGCGAGTTCGTGAAGCTGGTATGCGCAGACGACACACTCGAGCCGGACTGCATTGCGGCACAGTGTGAAGTTCTCGCGACCAACCCCGACGTTGCGCTTGTGGCCGTCCGAACGGATTTCATCGACGATGAAGGGAAACTGCTCCGACGCGCGCGTGGGGTCGCGAGAATCGCGGGCAGGCATTCGGCGCAGCGTGTGGCCAAAGAGATAGTCCGCAGCGGCAGTAATCCCATCGGGTCGCCGGTGGTGGCGATGTTCAGACGAACCGACTTCGACCGATGTGGTGGCTTTGTCGGAGATCTGCCGTTCGTAATGGAGATGGACCTATGGGTCCGTCTGTTGCGCGGTGGCGACTTCGTCGGTATACCACGGGTTCTCGCATCGTTTCGCATCGCCAGCGGCACCACGACCGCGTTGATGTCGGCGCGTTCGCAACTCGGTCAGCAGATCGAATTCGCGCGCAGGATCGCCGTCGATGCGCGCTGGCAGATCACCTTGATCGATCGCATCGTCGGCCGCGTCAGGTGCTACGACATGCAGGTCAGGCGCAGCTTGCTCTATCTCCTCAGTGCAGCGCGCGCATCGTGGCGCCGTCGCCGTATCACCGAAGAACCTTCCGGTGTAGAGCGATTGGCCCGCCGATGACTCTGGACGCGGCGCAGTCCAAGCCGACGAACACTGATGGCGAGCATTCTGCGGAACGCAACCTTCGCCTCAACACGCACGCTCTGATCGTTGCCAATGTGGTCACGGGAGCACTCGGGCTCGTGTTCTGGGTCGCCGCCGCCCGGTTGTTCCCAGCGAAAGAGGTCGGTATCGCAGCAGCGCAGATCAACTCCGCGGTGATGTTGTCGTTCTTGTCGATTCTGAGCCTCGACACGATCTATGAACGCTTCTTGCCGGTATCGGGCACCCACGCTCGATCACTGCTCAAGCACGGTTTCCTGCTGGTGGCAGTTGTTGCGGCACTGGCAGGTACCGCGCTGGTGGTGTTCGGACCGAGAGAATCGATGTTCGAATCCGGTTGGGAGATGGCGAGTTATCCGATCCTGGTGATGGTGCTTGCGGTATTCACACTGCAGGACAAGGCGACAGCCGGTCTCGGGGTGGCCCGCTGGTCAGCGGCGAAGAACGCCATCCACTCGATGGGCAAGCTGATCGCCGTCCTGGCGCTGGCGTGGACCGGTGCCGCGGTGTCGATCGTTCTCGCATGGGGTGTGACCGCGGCGGTGATTGCGCTCTACCTTCTGTTTGCACTCGACCGGCGTTCCCGCTCAAACCCCAGATTCCTTGGGATCCCGAACCTGCCTCCCCGCCAACAACTCTGGTCATACTTCGGATCATCATTCGGCATTACCGCCTGCTGGGCCGTCGGAAATCTGGCCGTACCGCTGATCGTCCTGACGCAGGTCGGCGCCGAGGCGAACGCGTACTTCGCCGTGTCATGGGCGATCATCATCGCGCTCTACGTCACGCTGGACCTCATCGTCAGCCCGTATGTGGCTGAGGCCGCGGCCAATCCGGGCAAGGTGATCTCGCTGACCTGGCGGATGCTGCGCACGCTGATGGTGGTGACCTGCATGGGAAGCATCGGTCTCGCGGTCGTTGCTCCGACGATGCTGAGTGTCGTCGGTGCGGAGTATCGCAGCGAGGGCCAGGGCCTGCTGTACCTCGCCGCCGTCTTCGTGCCGCTGGCGGCGGTGACCGCCGTTTATGAGGGATTTGCGCGCCTGCAGCGCAGACTGCGGTTGCTGCTGTTGGTGCGCTGCGTGGCAACGGTTGTGATCGTGGGTGGCTCGCTGATCCTCACGCGGACAGCCGGAGTTTCTGGCGTGGGGTGGGCGTGCCTCGCTGCGGAGACGGCAGCGGCTGCCGTCCTGATCGGTCCTGTCATGTTGTGGATTCGCCGCGCGCGATCGGGTGAGAAGGTCGTCCACCAATGACCGTACGCATGACGATTGCGGGCGTTCTCGCCGTGACGGCAGTCGCCGCATGTTCGCCGCAGCCCCCAACGGAACTCGACTACATGCGGGTCTCGGTCGACGGCCAGCCCACTCTCGGGATTGTCGCCAGGGATGTGACTCCAAGGGCGGTGGTGGTCTTCTTTCATGGCCTGGACAGCCACGAGGGCTCGCTGATCGCCGATGACGCGCACAAGGAATTGACGGACGATCTGGTGAACGCGGGTTTCGCTGTGATCGCCAGCAATGCCGGCGGGGACGCGTACGGAAATCCAGCGTCGCAACGGAATTACCGTGAACTTGCCAAGCAGGCGGTGGAGCACTACCGCGTCGAGAATGTCTACCTGCTTGCCGAGTCGATGGGCGCCATCGCGGCGGCCAACCTGCTGGCATCGGGCGACCCGCCACAGGTCTTAGGACTCGCCGCGATCAGCCCGGTGCTCAATCTTGCCAACCCGCCTGCCGATCACCGCGAGGCCATCGCTTCGAGTTTCCCCGGCGATTCCAGCGAGGCAGTCGACCCGATCGGCCTGCCACCGCAGGAGTTCCGCGGAAAGAAGGTGAGAATATATGCGACGCCCGAAGATTCGCTTGTCTCGACCGACGTCAACGCGCTGGCATTCCAGGCCCGCTTCGGTCCGGTCGCCGACATCTCGATCGTGTCCTGCACAGGTCCGCATCTCGATCGGTCATGTATTCAGGGAGACGACATCGTGAAGTGGTTCACGCAATTGGAGTCCGATGCCAAATCGTGAAGGTTCCAGGAGGGTGCGCCGTCATGGCCCCGTCGTTGCGCTGCTTGCTTGCCTCGTCACCGTCCAGTCGTGCGCATGCCCGGCCGTGAACGCGCAGGCCGAACCGGGCGGTAGTTGCGGCACAACCGCTGCCGCAGCGAACAACTGGGGCTCGCCAAACGTGACGTCGGACTTCTCGTCGCTTGCAGGCTGGAACGTCTACGACGGGCCGGGGCATGCCGGCAATGGCAGGCGCACACCTGCCGCGGTATCCGTCTCAGATGGCGTGCTGACCATAACCGGTGATGCAGCAGGCAATTCCGGCGGCATGGGGCAAAACTCTGGGCAGCACTACGGCCGGTGGGAGGTATGTGCGAGGTCGTCGGCCGGTGCCGCGACCTACCATCCGGTGCTGCTGTTGTGGCCCGATGCCGAGGACTGGCCAGTTGGAGGCGAGATCGACTTCATGGAGATCACCGACCCCGCACGCCAGTCCGTCGAAGGTTGGCTTCACTACGGCCCCGACGATCGGCGCGAAGGCGGCGGTGTCGTGATCGACGCCACGCAGTGGCACAGCTGGGCGGTCGAATGGACACCCGACCGGATTGTCTATTACGTCGACGGCCGGCCGTGGTGGTCCACGACGAACACCGCCCACTTCCCGCCGCGCTCGATGCATCTGTGCATTCAGCTCGACAATTTCGGCGGTGACACCAGCCAAGGAGGGCAGCTGATGGTCGACTGGGTGCAGCAGTTCGCGATCTAGGCCTGGCGATAACTCGACAGGAAGTTGCCCAATCGTTCGATGGCATTGGCCAGGTCACGTGACCAGGGCAGCGTCACGATGCGCAGGTGATCCGGTGTCGGCCAGTTGAAGCCGGTGCCCTGGGTGACCAGAATCTTTTCCTGCAGCAGCAGATCGAGCACCAGCTGCTCGTCGTCCTCGATGTCGTAGACCTCGGGATCGAGCCGCGGGAAGGTGTAGAGCGCGCCTTCGGGCTTCACACACGACACCCCGGGGATCTCGTTGAGCTTGGTCCACGCCACGTCACGCTGTTCGAGCAGTCGACCTCCCGGCAGCACCAGGTCTTCGATGCTCTGATGCCCGCCGAGCGCAACCTGAATCGCATACTGCGCGGGGACATTTGGGCACAGTCGCATGTTGGCGAGCAGGCTGATGCCCTCGATGAAGCTGCTTGCGTGTTCTTTGGGGCCAGTGATGACCAGCCACCCCGAGCGGTATCCGGCGACGCGGTAGGCCTTCGACAGCCCGTTGAACGTCAGCGTCAGTACGTCGGGTGCCACCGAGGCCATCGCGATGTGCTTGGCGTCGTCGTAGAGGATCTTGTCGTAGATCTCGTCGGCCAGTAGCAGCAGTTGATGCTTGCGCGCGAGATTGGCCATCTGCTCGAGGATTTCGCGGCTGTATACCGCGCCGGTCGGATTGTTCGGGTTGATCACGACGAGCGCCTTGGTGCGGTCGGTGATCTTTGATTCGAGGTCGGCGATGTCGGGCTGCCAGCCCTGGGTCTCGTCGCACAGGTAGTGCACCGGAGTGCCACCGGCCAGGGACGTCGATGCGGTCCACAGCGGGTAGTCGGGCGCAGGGATCAACACCTGGTCGCCGTTGTCGAGCAGCGCCTGCAGCGTCATCGTGATCAGCTCGGAAACGCCGTTGCCAAGATAGACATCGTCGATGTCGAATCGCGGAAAGCCATCCACCAGTTCGTAGCGGGTGAACACCGCACGCCGTGCCGACAGGATGCCCTTGGAATCCGAGTACCCCTGCGCGTTGGGCAGCGCCTGGATGATGTCGCGCATGATCACATCGGGCGCCTCGAACCCGAACGGCGCGGGGTTGCCGATGTTCAGTTTGAGGATGCGGTGACCTTCGGCCTCCAGCCGCGACGCGTGCTCGTGCACGGGCCCACGGATCTCGTACAGGACGTCCTGCAGCTTCGAAGACTGCGTGAACGTGCGCTGCCGCGGGTGATGTCCGGTGCTGTGCCACGGCATCTGGTGGGTAGTCACATCACCCATGGTCTCATTGCCGTCCACTTGTTTTGCCAGGAGTCAGCGTTTGCCCGGTGGACGTGCGCCCTTCGCGATGCCCAGGCCCTTGACGGGTGGCGCCGAAGTCTCGCCGTTGCCCTCATTTGCCTCGGGCTGTGTCTCGGGTTCTGTCGCAGCCGGGGCAGGAGCGGGTTGCGCCGGTGCCGCCGTCTTCTTCGCGCCCGGCCGGCGCGCGCCCGGCGCGATGCCGAGCCCCTTCACCGGTGGTTCGGTGGCGGTTGAGGCCGGCTCGGTCGCGGTGGACGCAGGCTCGGCGGCCGTCGCTGCTGGTTCAGCGGAAGCCGTTGGCGCCGTTGCTTTTTTGGCTCCCGGACGCCGTGCGCCTGCGGCGATACCAAGTCCCTTGACGGGTTCCGCCTTGGCAGGCTCGGCCTTGGCCGGCTCAGCAGGAGCCTGGGCGGCTGGCGCGGCCTTCTTGGTGCCAGGACGTTTGGCGCCTGCGGCAATTCCGAGTCCCTTGGCAGGTGGTGCAGCCGCCGCGGGCTTTTCGGCCGGCTCGGCGGGGGCGGCTGGGGCGGCCTTCTTGGCGCCGGGACGCTTGGCGCCCCCGGCGATACCGAGTCCGGTCACCGGCTTGGTCTCAGCGGGTGCGGCCTCAGCGGTCTTGGCCTCGGCCGGCGCCGCCTCCGCCGGTGCAGCCTCGGCCTTCGGCGCAGCTTCGACCTTGGCGGCGCGCTCTTCGGCAACCTTGGCGGCCGTGCCCTTTTCGGGCAGCGTGACCGAACTCGTGTCCAGCGAGCCCAACAACAGCTGCGCGACGTCGAGGACCTCGGCCTTCTCCACGTCACGGGCGGCGGCGACGTCGTCGACACCGTCGGTGATCATCACGCGGCAGAACGGGCAGCCGGTGGCGATCTTGCTGGCGCCGGTGTCCAGCGCCTCCTCGACGCGTTCCTGGTTGACGCGCTTGCCGATGTGCTCTTCCATCCACATGCGCGCACCGCCCGCGCCGCAGCACAGGCCGCGGTCGGCGTGGCGCGGCATTTCGGTCAGCGTCGCACCGGATGCGCCGATCAGCTCACGCGGCGCTTCGTAGACCTTGTTGTGCCTGCCGAGATAGCACGGGTCGTGGTAGGTGATTTCGCCAGGGCCGCTGCCGTTGCCGTCGACGGACTTGACCGGCACCAGCTTCTTGTCCCGGATCAGCCGGTTCAGCAACTGGGTGTGGTGCAGGACCGTGTAATTGCCGCCCACCTGCGGGTACTCGCGGCCCAGCGTGTTGAAGCAGTGCGGGCACGTGACGACGACCTTGCGGTCCACCCGCTCGACGCCTTCGAACAGATCGTTGAGCGTCTCGACGTTCTGTGCGGCCAGCTGCTGGAACAGGAACTCGTTGCCCGAGCGTCGCGCCGAATCACCGTTGCAGGTCTCGCCCTCACCGAGCACCAGATACTTCACGCCGGCGATGGCCAGCAGCTCGGCGACAGCCTTGGTGGTCTTTTTGGCCCGGTCCTCGTAGGCGCCGGCGCAACCGACCCAGAACAGGTACTCGTAGCCTTCGAAGGAATCGACGTCCTTGCCGAATACCGGCACGTCGAAGTCGACCTCGTCAATCCAGTTGGTGCGGTCCTTGGCGTTCTGGCCCCACGGATTACCTTTGTTCTCAAGGTTTTTGAACAGCACACCGAGTTCTCCCGGGAACTCGGACTCCATCATGACCTGGTAGCGGCGCATGTCGACGATGTGGTCGATGTGCTCGATGTCGACGGGGCACTGCTCCACGCACGCACCGCAGGTGGTGCATGACCACAGCACGTCGGGGTCGATCACGCCGCCCTGTTCGAGGGTGCCGACCAGCGGCCGCGTGGCCTGCTCCGGACCCGAGCCCATGATTCGCTCGAAGCCGGACTCGGGGACGTGGTGTTCCTCGTCGTGCTTCTCGCCGCCGAGTTCCTCGCCGAGCCCGCCTTGTGGCGTGTTCTCGAGCGGGGTCTCCTTGTCGCCAAGGATGTAGGGCGCCTTCGCGAACAGGTGGTCGCGCAGGTTCATGATCACGAGCTTGGGTGACAACGGCTTTCCGGTGTTCCACGCCGGGCATTGCGACTGGCAGCGACCACACTCGGTACACGTGGTGAAGTCCAGGTAGCCCTTCCACGTGAAGTCCTCGATCTTGCCGCGGCCGAGCACCGCGTCCTCGGCGGGATCCTCGAAGTCGATCGGGACGCCGTTGGACTCCACCGGCAACAGCGGGCCAAGGCCGTTGGGCAGCCGCTTAAACGTGACGTTGATGGGCGCCAGGCCGATGTGCAGGTGCTTGGAATGCAGCACGATCAACAGGAACACCAGCGCCACGCCGATGTGCATCAGCAGCGCGATGGTTTCGATCCACTCGTTGGCGGTGTGACCCAGCGGGTGCATGACCCAGCCCATCAACTGCGAGAAGAAGGCGCCGTTGCCGTACGGCAGGGTCTCGGTGTTCACCGCCGCACCTCGCACCAGGGCGTAGGTCCAGATGACGTTGAAGATCATGAACAGGATCAGCCAGGCGCCACCGGTGTGCGATCCGTAGAACCTGGAGTCGCGGCCGTGCTTCTTGGGCTCGCGCACGATGCGGATCACGGCGAAGGTGGCGATGCCGGCCAGCACGGCGACGGCGAAGAAGTCCTGTAGGAAGCCCAACGCGTCCCAGTGGCCGACAAAGGGGATGGCGAAGTCGTGGATGAACAGCAGGCCGAATGCCTCGAGGTAGACAGACCCGAGGATGAAGAAGCCCCACATCGTGAAGAAGTGCGCGATGCCGGGGATCGACCAGCGCAGGAGCCGGGTTTGCCCGAAGACCTCCTCGAACTGTGTGGTGATGCGTTTGCCGAGGTTGTCCTTGCGGTTGTTCTCGACGCTGGTCTTGGCGCCCGACCGGATCAGGTTGGTCAGAAAGAGGACTCGCTTGAGGGCGAATACGCCGACGACAGCGAGCATCAGGACCACCACGACGATCCTGATCAGCATCTGGGTTTCCACCGCGTGCCTCCCGTTTCTAAGTTACTCGAGAGTAACTTAATGAATGTTACTCATCGGTAACTTCCGCTCGATGCCTGCTCATAGTTGCATCTCGCCGGGAAAGACCGCTACGAAGGCTGCCCTTACTAGACCTCGGGGGTCGTCGTGGCCCCTCCGGTCCCGGTGCCAGTGCCTC
>NZ_DASSCY010000196.1:0-6138 GCF_035697385.1 Mycobacterium sp.
CTTCGGAACCATCTTGGCGTCCATCTCGGAGAAACTCGGCAAGCTACCCGCCGACACCACCGTCTACACCGGCCACGGCGACTCCACCACCATCGGCGACGAAATCGTGAACTACGACGACTGGGTCGCCCGCGGCCACTAACGGCCCGCGGCTACTGTTCGCCGAGGATGCGACGCTTCTCGGCCTCGAACTCCTCTGCGGTCAACGCGCCGGAGTCCCGCAAGGCGGCCAACGTCTTGAGTTGTTCTATGCGGATGCCCTGATCGGTCGGCGTGTAGCTGCCTGCAGGCGGCGGGGGTGGCGGTGTAGTGCCTGCGCTCCACGTCTGCGCGGGAAAACCCAACAGCTCATGCGGCGCAAGGGGGCGAGCCTTCTTGCCTGCCTTCGCCGCCCACGCTAGCGCAGCGAAAAGCTCGAGCAAGCCCATCACGAAGAGACCACCGAACAGCCACGGCAGCCAGCTGTACGAACTGTCATGGCCGAATGCCAGCCGCGGGTTGATGTAAGCGCCGACGTTGCCCTCGGTCGTGATGTCGTAGGTCCCCGCCTGGTCGACCTGCACCACCCACACCCGCACATGGACATCACTGTTGACTGTGGTTGTCCCACCGATGTTTTCGGTGACATCCGGCTTCGGCACACCAGCGGGCGGATCGATGCTCAGACCCATCTCCGGGATGGGAAAGCCGCTTGTCGGGCGGCCGGTGACGAGTGTGTGAAAGCTGACCGTCACCTCGCCCTCGGGTAGCTGCAAGCTGCTCGAGCCCGGGATCGGCACCTCGCCGTAGGCGTCGTACTCGTCAAGCACGAACGCATTGAGAATCATCACTGCGACGAAGCCGATGATCGACGAGATCAGCGTCAGGACCGAGACGGCGATCGCGATCCGCGGCGCGAACCTAGTCATGCGCGAAGTGTGTCACGCCTCGATTTCATTTCGTAACCCGTCCTTCGACGGCGCCGACGGCATCCGAGAGCTACCGTCGTAATGTGCCCGAATCCAGCATCGTCGTGCGCCCCGAGCCATTGGAGAGCGGGTCGTATACCGCCAGCTCGCGGCTGCAGGCGGCCGGATTGTTGGGAGCGATAAACCTCTTCGAAGCGGCCGCAAAGGCTGTCCCACTTCCGAAGCCTCCGCAACCCATCGTCATCGCCGATTACGGAGCGTCCACGGGCCATAACTCCCTGCTTCCCATCAGTGCCGCAATCGCAGTGCTACGCGCACGCACCCGGCCCGAGCACTCGATCCTGGTGGCGCACACCGACGTGGCGGACAACGATTTCACCGTCTTGTTCCAGACGCTCGAAGACGACCCCGATTCCTATCTCAAGAAGGACGCAGCGGTCTTCGCCTCGGCGATCGGCCGGTCGTTCTACAGCCAGATCCTGCCGTCCAACAGCGTCAACCTCGGCTGGACATCGTGGGCGATTCAGTGGCTCGGCCGAATCCCGGTACCGGTGCCCGACCACCTACAGGTGGCCTACAGCAGCGACGAGCAGACCAAGGTTGCCTACGCCAAACAGGCCGCGCACGACTGGCATGAGTTCGTCGCGTTCCGCGGGCGCGAACTGTGCCCGGGCGGCCGTCTTGTGGTGCTGACGATGGCCGTCGGCGATGATGGCGAGTTCGGCTACCGCCCGCTTTTCAGAGACATGCTGGCGGAGTTGTCAGAGCTGGTGGCGCAGGGGCTGATCACCGAGGACGAGGTGCACCGTATGTGCATTCCGACCGTCTCCCGTCGCGCCGCTGATTTCCACACCCCGTTTGCGCCGAAAGGCCGATTTGAGCGCATGGAGATCGAGCACCTCGAAGTGTTCGACGCCGAGGACCGGTTCTGGACGCAGTACCAAGTCGACCACGACGCAACGGCATTCGGCACACAGTGGGCCGCCTTCGTGAGGGCATCGGTGTTCCCGACGATGGCGGCCGCGCTCGATGGCGGGCGCGCCGACCCCCGGTCTGCGGAGTTCATGAACCGGCTGGAGGCCGGTGTTGCGGCGAGACTGGCCGCCGCCCCGGAGCAGATGCAGATTCCGCTGGCGCAGCTGGTGCTGTGGAAGCGGCCCAAGTCGCCGTGATCTGCCGGCGACAGCATGGCTGCCGGGGATAATGCGGTCGTCGAACCCTCCCGGTTCAGACCACGCCGAACGCCAGCATCGCTGATCAGTGATCAGCCGGCCATCCGGTCGCGAAATGTGTTGCGGTAGTTCAGCGGTGATACGCCGGTGAGCCTGCGGAACTGTTCGCGGAAATTGGCTGGCGAGGTGAACCCCACCTCGCGGCCGATCCGTTCGACGCCGTAGGAGGCGCCTTCGAGCAGCTGCTGAGCGTGTCGGACGCGCACTCCTGTCACCCACTGCATCGGCGTCTGGCCGGTCTCGGCCTGGAATCGGCGGTTCAACGTGCGGATGCTCATGGCGGCCTGCTCGGCGATTTCGCGCAAGGTCAGTTCGCGATGCGCCTCCCGCTCGATCCAAGCCAGCACATCGTCGAGTTGGGTACGTTCGGCAATGTGCTTGGCGGGGGCGGTATTTCGCAGAATGAACTGTGCCTGTCCCCCGCTGCGGTGCAAGGGCGCGACGGCAAGCCGTGCGGCGTCGGCGGCGACGGCGGCGCCGTAATCTCTGGCAACCATGTGCAGGCACAGGTCCAGGCCTGCAGATGCGCCCGCTGATGTCAGCACCTGGCCCTCGTCGACGTAGAGAACATCGGGATCGAGATTCACGGCGGGGAACCTCGCGCGGAAGTAATCGGTCGCCTGCCAGTGCGTAGTCGCACGCTTGCCGTCGAGCAATCCGGCTTCAGCGACAGTGAAAGCACCCGAGCAGATCGACGCGATCCTGGTACCGGCGGCGAACGCGTCCCGCAGCGCATCCAGCACCTCGTCTGGAGTGTCCACGGTGACGTCGTTGCGGCCCGGTACAACGATCGTGTCCGCCTCGGCCGCCGCCTCGATGCCGTGGTCGGTCGCGATTCGCAACGGTCCCGCGTCGACGACGGGTTCGGTACCGCATACCAGCACGCGATATCCGGGCTCACCGGAGGGGAGCACCACACGGCCGAACGTCTCCACCGGGGTGCTCAAGTCGAACGCGATCGTGTCAGGCACAGCGAGGACCGCGATCGTATGCACACCTCGACAATAACAGCCGGTGTGGCAATATCATGGCGTTAGGAGTCGATCTGGCCACTAACCGAACTGCGGCGCAGGCACCACGGCGTCGATGAGGTGAGGTCCTGGCTCGCTTATGGCAGCCCTGAAGTGGGTTGCGAGTTCTTCCGCCGTCATGGCGCGTCGTGCAGGAACACCGAACCCTTCGGCGATAGCGACGAAGTCCATGCCCGGATTGGAAAGATCGAGCAACGGCCGCGCCTTTGGGCCCGCGGCGGAGGCCCGTCGTCACCCCCCATAGTGATGCACGCGTTGGCAACATGTCGGCGAGTCATGACCAGTTCGCCACTGGTTCTTCGCCGTCCGTTCGCTCGACGATGAGCACATGCACGCCCAGATTGTCTTGTTCGACGGTTTCGACCCGCTCGACGTGATCGCGCCGTTCGAGGTGCTGGTTGCGGGCAGCGACGCGGTCGGAGGCGAGTTGGCGGTGGAACTGGTGTCGGCCGAGGGGCCGCGTCAGGTGGTCAGCGGCAGCCGCGGCCTCGTCTTGCACGCCACCGGGCAGCTCGATCCGGCTAAGCCGGGATACGTCATCGTGCCGGGCGCGTCAGGGCCGACCGAGGGAGATCCCGACGAAATCGACACCATCCCCGTTCTGCTGGCCCGATTCGGTGAGACCGCGGCGGTTCCGTTGATGCGTGAGGCGCTGGCGAATCCGGACGTCACGGTGGCCACCGTCTGCGGCGGTTCGCTCGCGCTGGCGATGGCGGGGTTGTTGGAGGGCCGTCACGCGGTCACGCATGTGCTCGGCCTCGACGTGTTGGAAGCCACCGGGGTCAACGTGGTTCGGGCGCGGGTGGTCGACGACGGTGACCTTGTGACCGCCGGCGGCGTGACGTCCGGCCTAGACCTGGCGTTGCATCTCCTCGATCGCAGCTACGGCCCGCATGTGGCGATCGCTGTGGAGAAGCTGTTTGAATACGAGCGGCGAGGAACGGTATGGGCAGCATGAGCATCCTCGGAGAATGGGACGTCATGATCAAGACGCCGATCGGGTCGCTGGCTGTCGCTTACACGTTCACCGACGGCGGCGGTGCCGTCGCGGGCACCGCGACGGGCAAGGGCGAGACGGTCCCGCTGCGCGACATCACGGTTGCGGGACAACGGGTTACGTGGCGCCAATCGGTGACCAAGCCGATGAGGCTGGACCTCGACTTCGACGTTGAGGTCGACGGCGACCGGTTGGCCGGAACTTCGAAGGCCGGCAGGTTGCCGCGCTCGGCGGTGACCGGTGTGCGAACGCGCCGCCAACACCCTTGACAACGAATGCTATTCGGCGGCCCAAGAGGGTCTCCTGGTTGCGACCAAACTCCGTTAAGTTCGCCCAGTGGCGGAAACCCGCGTCGCTCGCGTAGGCGAACAAGGGACGCATCTCGTACCTGACTTGAGCCGCGGTTCGCGGTTGTCGTAGCGGGTTGACTTGTTGTTCTTCGGTTTTGGGTCGCGGGCTCTGCCCACTCAATATGGTACCGGGGCGGTCTGGGTGGCCGAGTTTTGTCGGACCCGGGTGCGATGATGGCGTTATGTCCTCGACCGCACCGGCTCCCGTGGCGGTGAAGCCGTGTGAGCGTCTTGAGGTGTTGTTCGGGGAGTTATCGGAGTTGGCCGGGCAGCGCAACGCGATTGATGGGCGCATCGTG
Organism: Mycobacterium sp.; assembly: GCF_035697385.1. Taxonomy (GTDB): domain Bacteria; phylum Actinomycetota; class Actinomycetes; order Mycobacteriales; family Mycobacteriaceae; genus Mycobacterium. The sequence goes on from NZ_DASSCY010000196.1 coordinate 4,818, forward strand.
GAGATCGTCGCCGAGATCGAGCGCGACGAGTTGTGCGGTATGACCGGCGCGCGGTCGGTGCCGGCGTTGGTGGCCTGGAAGCTCGGTTCGTCCTCGCTGAACGCGACCACGATCGCCACCGTGGCGCGCCGGCTGCAGGAGTTTCCCCGCTGCGCCGAAGGGATGCGGGAGGGCCGGCTGTCGCTGGATCAGGTCGGGGTGATCGCGGCGCGCGCCGGCGAGGGATCTGATGAGCATTATGCGGAGCTGGCCGCGGTGGCGACGGTCAACCAGCTGCGCACCGCGGTCAAGCTGGAACCGCGACCCCAACCCAAACCCGAACCCGAACCTCGGCCGGACCCGCAGCCTTCGATCACCAAGATCTCCGAAGACGAGGAGTACGCCTGCTATCGGGTCACACTTCCGCGCATCGACGCGGCGAAGTTCGACGCGACGTTGGCGTCGTATCGTGATGCGCTGATCACCGAATGGAAGAGCGACCACGGCGATAGCTCATCAGATCAGGCGCCGCCGTTCCCGAACACCGGGCAGGCGTTCATGCGTCTGGTCGAGGCCAGCTGGGATGCTAAGGCGGCGCGTCGCACGCACGGGCAGCACACCACCGTGGTGATGCACCTCGACGTCAAAGAAAAGGTCGCGGCGCTGCATCTGGGTCCGCTGCTCACCGACGCCGAACGCCAATACCTGACCTGTGATGCCACCTGCGAGGTGTGGTTCGAACGCGACGGACAAGTCATCGGCGCCGGCCGGGCCACGCGGACGATCAACCGTCGGCTGCGCCGCGCGCTCGAGCACCGCCACCCCACATGCGCGGTTCCCGGTTGTGGAGCCACCCGCGGTCTACACGCCCACCACATCCAGCACTGGGAAGACGGCGGACCCACCGAATTGGTCAACCTCGTGCTGGTCTGCCCGTATCACCACCGGCTGCACCACCGAGGTCTCATCACCATCACCGGACCCGCAGACAAACTCATCGTCACCGACAGCACCGGCCAACCACTCAGCGCGTCATCGCTGGCCCGGCCACCCAACAAACCGCCGCCCGCCGTCCCACCATGCCCCGGACCTACCGGCGAGCGCGCCGACTGGTGGTGGTACCAACCATTCCAACCACAACCACCACCGACAACCAACTAGCCGGTCACCGGGGCCGATCGGTTCTGGCACTATGTCGGGACCTCAAACACGCTGGGGCATCAACACATTCGCTCGCGATACGCGCTGTGACCGCATCGCGGAAATCAAGGCCGGCGCCCAAACCCGCGCTGCCGCACACCCCGCGCCGACGTGGCCCAAGGCCTGACCGCCCGTCAGGGAC
>NZ_DASSCY010000197.1:0-13877 GCF_035697385.1 Mycobacterium sp.
GCGTTCCCCGAGCGGGCATGTCTACCTCACCGAAGCCCACGGCGCGGCGATGTTCCCCGCACTGGGCCAATCCACTGGTGAGCTGACGATCCCACCAAGTTTGCAGGAACATGCGACGGACCGGACCGCAATGATGCCGCGCCGCAAACAGACCCGCGAGCAAGAGCGCCGCGACCGGATCAACGCCGAACGCCGTGAACGCACCGAACTCATCGCCGAAGAAGAACGCCAACGCCAAGCCTGGCTCGCCCAAAACTACGAACCACCACCGTTTTAGCGAAGTTTCTGAAGCGCCCGCCACACCCGTGTCGGTGTCATTGGAAGCTGGTGCAGGCGGGCGCCGCACGCGCGGGCTATCGCATTGGCAAGCGCGGGAGCCACTGGGTTGTACGGTGATTCGCTCATGGACTTCGCGCCAAGGGGGCCCAGCTCGTCGTAGGTGTCGGCGAAGTACACCTCGGTCACCGGCACATCGGCGAACTGTGGGATGTGGTAGTTGCGCAGCGTCTGGGTGAGCACCGCGCCATCGGCTCCGATGTGCATCTCTTCGTAGAGCGACGATCCGATCGCCTGCGCCACACCGCCTTCGACCTGACCGCGGCATTGCTGTGGGTTCATCACCACCCCGGCGTCAGCCGCCTGGACCGACTGCAGGATCTGCACTTGACCGGTCTCGGTGTTTACCGCGACGCGGAAGGCCTGCACGTTGAACGCCACCGATCGGGGAGTGCCCTCGTGGCTGCCATGGCCCGTCAGCGGGCCAGGAAGGTCGGCGAGGTCGACGAACCGATCACCGCACTGAACGCCGTGCGGACCGAGCGTGCATGACTGGGCGGGCACACCCGTCACTTCCGCCGCCGCGGCGACAATCGCGGCTCGCAACTGGCGGCAGGCGGCAAGCACCGCCCGGCCGGCCACCACGGTGCCTGCCGAACCGAATGCTCCGGTGTCGTAACCAGTTGCATCGGTATCGGATTGATGGATGTCGACGCGATCAGATGCGGTATTCAGCATGGTCGCAACGAGCTGGGCGTGCACGGTCGTCGTGCCGTTGCCGAACTCCGCGGTGCCCACAGACAGCGCATACCGCCCGTCGGGAGACAGCGTTATCGAAGCGTCGGCGAAGTGGCCTCGTGGCGGAATGGTGGCGATCATCGCGACCGCCATTCCCTCCCCGACGCGCCACTGCGCACCGTCCGGCGCCGCCACACCGTTTCCTCGGGCCAACGCTGCCTCGGCCAGGTCCAGGCACTGGTCCAGTCCGTAGCTTCCGAACGTCAGATCGTCTTCCAGCACATGTGAATCCACGAACACGTCACCAGGGACAATCACGTTCTGGCGCCGCAGCTCGAACGGGTCGACACCCAGCCGCGCGGCCAGCTCGTCGAGTGCCGACTCCACCGCAAAGATCACCTGCCCAAGGCCGTATCCGCGGAACGCACCAGAAGGCAAGTTGTTCGTATAGACGGTCTGCGCGTCGACCCGCTTGTTCGCGCACCGGTAGACCGAGATCGACTCACCGCAACTGTGGAACATCACACCTGGACTGTGGTTGCCGTACGCCCCCGCATCCGTCAACACATCGACCGCCAGCGCCGTCAGCACCCCGTCGGCACCGGCCGCGGCCGTCACGTCGACCCGGAACGGGTGCCTGCACGGCGCCATCGTGAACTCGTCGGAACGGCTGAACTCGAAGCGCACCGGCCTGCCCAGCCGCAGCACGGCCAACGCGACCAGATCCTCGGTCAACATCTCCTGCTTGCCGCCGAAGCCGCCGCCCACGCGTTTGGTGAAGACCTGCACCCCGTCGCTGTCCAGCCCGAAGATGTGGCACAGCTCGTCGCGTACCAAGAACGGTACTTGCGAGCTGGTGCGAATTACCAACCGGCCCAACTCATCTCGCCATCCGGTACTGCCATGCGTCTCCAAGTGTGCGTGCTGCACCCGCGCAGTGGTCCACTGACCTCGAACGACGGCATGCGCGCCCGCGACGGCGGCCTCAACGTCGCCGACTTCGCCGTGCAATTCCGCGACGACGTTGCGTGGCGCTTCGTGCACCAGCGGCGCACCAGGACTGCGGGCCACCTCCGGATCGAACACGGCCGGCAGCTGTGCGTATTCCACACTGATGGCGCGACACGCCTTTTCGGCGATCGCGACGCTGTCGGCGACAACTGCCGCAACCCGCTGCCCGGCGAATCGCATGGTGCTGTCCAGCACGACCGTGTCCTCGGGATCATCGGTACGGCTGTGGTGGCGTGCGGTGGAGAACGCGGTCTGCGGACTGTCGCGATGGGTCAGCACCAGCTGCACGCCCGGAATTGCTTGTGCGGCGGTCGTGTCGATCGAGACGATGCGGGCGTGTGGCACCGGACTGCACAGCACGGCCAGATGCAGCAGGCCCTCGGGGGTGAAGTCCATCGTGTACGGTTCCGCGCCGGTGACGACCGCCACCGCGGCAGGCGCGCCGACCGAGCGACAGGCGCCCGCGGGCTTCTCGATGTTGACCGTGCCTTCCAACGCATCGGCGATAGCCCGATACCCGGTACACCGACACAGGTTGCCCTTGAGGGCAGTGGGCGGGTCTGCCAATTGCTCTGCCGAGAGCGCCGAGGCCGTGGTCACCATCCCCGCCGTGCAGAACCCGCACTGAAACCCGGCGGCCTCGAGGACGCGGCGCTGCATCGGGTGCAGGTCATCGCCGGTGCCAAGGCCACTAACCGTCGTGACGGTGCGCCCGGCCGCACGAAACGCGGGATACACACACGAGTGCACCGCCGCGCCGTCGACCAGAACCGAACAGGCCCCGCAGTCGCCTGCGTCGCAACCCATCTTGACCTCGAAGTGGCCGTGGTCCCTCAGATACGTGCGCAGACACTGCCCGGGGCGCGGATCGCCTTGCAGCTCAATGCCGTTGACGTTTATGCTCATCTGAGCTCCGCGCGGATCTGCTCACCAAGGAGTAGCGTCATCGCGCGCCGCCAGTCAGGATCACCGTGCGGGTCACGGGTCCAGGCATCGTCGGGAATCGCCGCTAGCGTGGCCTCCACCGCATCGGCATCGGGAACCGACGGGAATCCGAACACATACGGCCGCACGGTCGCCGCGGTCACCGAAAGCACGAACCGCCCGCCGTCGGCCGCAGAGTCGCGACGGCCAATCACCACGACCGCGGACCGGCCCAGCGGCGACGGCGCCAGCTTGCGGAACGCGGTTTGCGCCCGCAGCGCAGCCGCAGGCAAATTCACAGATCGCAACACGTCGCCCGCGGCCAGCACGTTGGTCGCCATTCCGGTGACGAAATCGGTGACAGCCAAGTCGTAATCACCACCGTCGGCGCGCCAGACCGTCACCCGGCCGTCGAGCGCAGAAGCCAGCGAGATCATCGCCCCGGCAGGGAACGACAGGCAGATGTTGCCGCCAACGGTGGCGCTTCCCAAGATCTTGAACGACGCCAGCAGCGCGGCACAGCATTGCTGCAGCAGCGGCGCGGCGGCCCAATCGGGCCTGCGAGCAGGCAGCTCGGCCGAGAGCCGCGACACTTCCGCCACCGTGCAGGTGGCCGCCATGTCGATCCCGGTGTCGCTCAACACGATCGGCTGCCAGCCAAGCGCGCTGATGTCCACCAGGCGCCGCAGGTGTGGTTGCCGCTCAGAGAACAACCAGGTACCGCCGGCCAGCACGGCGTCGCCGGGGCCCAGCGGCCACAGCTCGTCTCGGCTGGTGGGCACACTGACCACCTCGACCGTATTGAGGTCCACCAATCGACGGTAATCAAGCTTCGGGGCGTGTGCACCGCAAGGCGCATGAAAGCCGACATCCGAAAAACGAAGCGGTCTTGCGCAGTAACTCCCGTTCCCAGATCGGACGATTAATCTGCACGATATGTCCGATGAGCTGGCCGACCTGGACGGCCAAACCCCCGTCGAGCACGCGCTGGCGGGCGGAGAACCACAGCGGGTCGGGTGGTTTCGGTTCTATTTCGCCGATGAACGCTGGGAGTGGTCGCCGCAGGTCGAGCGGATGCACGGTTATGACCCCGGCACCGTGAACCCGACCACCGACCTCGTGTTGTCGCACAAGCATCCCGAGGACTACGGCCAGGTCGCCGCCACGCTGGAGGAAATTCGCCGCACATCTGGCGCCTTCTCCACCCGGCATCGGATCATCGACACCCATGGTGACGTTCATCACGTCGTCGTGGTGGGGGACCAGCTCTTCGACAACGGTTCAGTGATCGGCACCCATGGCTTCTACGTCGATGTCTCACCGTCGATGCGGGAAGCTCAGGACGAGATCGTCAGCGAGGCGGTCGCCGAGATCGCCGAGGCGCGCGGTGGCATCGAACAGGCAAAAGGCATGTTGATGCTGGTCTACCGCATCAGCGCGGACTCCGCCTTCGAGCTGCTCAAATGGCGGTCCCAAGAAACCAACGTGAAACTGCGCATCCTCGGCGAGCAAATTGTCAAAGACTTCCTCGGCCTGAAGTATGACGAGGTGCTTCCGGCTCGCGCCGTGTACGACAGGCTGCTGCTGACCGCGCATTTGCGCGTGGGTTCCTGAGGTTTATCCGTCCCTCGCCCAGGGAATTCCCCACGACGTCAAATCCAACGTGCGTTTCGACAGCGAACCTCCTGGAGACCTGGGCATGTATCAGAGTTCCAACGACTTGCGCCACGATGACGCCAACGTCCGCGACGCCGTGCGTTTCGCCATCGGCGTCGCGGCAGCCGGCGCGGCGTTCCTGTTCGTCGCCGCGGTGTGGGTCAGCACCTGTGACGGCGCCACCGCCGACACCGTGGCCTGCGGGCCGCCGCAGCGCACCCTGCTGGCATTGGGGGCGCCGGTCATTCTGTTGATCGGTGGGCTGCGTGCGTTCGTCCGCACCTACCAGGCGTGGCGCAGGCAGGAGACCTGGTGGGCGTGGCAAGGCGCCGGCTGGTTCTTGATGACACTGATGCTGCTCGTCTTGACCATGAGCATGCCCGCGCTGGCCGGGCCAGCGGTGTTCGGCGGATGAATCAACCGTTGAGCGCAGTGGCGCTGGTATGCAGCCTCAAGCGCAGCCCCGCCCCGTCGAGCAGCGCGCTGATGGCCGAGCATGTCAGCGAACAGTTGCGCAACGCCGGGGTGAAAACCGAGTCGATGCGCTGCGTGGATTACGCGATTCTGCCTGGGGTGCAAGCGGATATGGGCGACGGTGACGAATGGCCCAAGATCCGGCAGAAGCTGTTGGATGCCGACATCCTTGTTCTGTCCACGCCGGTGTGGGTGGGACATCCGTCGAGCATCGCCCAGCGTGTCCTCGAGCGCCTCGACGCCGAGCTGTCGAACACCGACGACGCCGGGCGGCCCGTCATGGTCGGCAAGGTCGCGCTTGTGGCGGTGGTCGGCAACGAAGACGGCGCACACAAGATCGTCGCCGACATGTTCCAGGGGCTCAACGACATCGGGTTCTCCATCCCGGCCCAAGGTGCCACCTACTGGAACGGCGAGGCGATGCAGACAAAGGACTACAACGATCTCGATGAGGTTCCCGAAGCCGTCGCCAAGACCACCGCTGCCGCGGCGCGCAACGCGGTACACCTGGCAAAGCTGCTGCGGGAGGGGAAATATCCCCGCTACCAGTGAGTTCGTTTCCCTGTCGGTTTCCCCCACAACATAGTCGGGTAGTCCTACCGTTGAATCAGCCCATGTAAGGCGGGCAGAGGTATGCCGAGGGAGGAGTGCCGATGAAGAGCCCGAAGGATCCCGTCGACCATGCGAGGACGACGCGGCCGCATGCCGGCGAAACGATGAAGGACACCAAGAACATGCCTGCGCTGGTGTTGCTCGGGTTTGCTCTGGTGACCTTCGTCTCGAGCCTGGCCGCGTTCGGTAGTGGCCATCCTGATGTCGGGGTGACGTTGGCCTTGATATCGGCCGGTTTGTTCATCGTCTCGCTCGCATGGTTGCTTATCGAGCATCTGCGTGTTCGTCGCATCGAAGAACGTTGGTACGCAGAGCATCCCGACGCGGAACGACAACGACCGAGCAGTTAGCACCGACAAGGAAAAAGGCCCAGCCAAGTGGCTGGGCCTTTTCCGTTAGGGCTTGTTACGGCCGCTGCTCGGCTTCCTGCCGCTTCTCGGCAGCCTTGGCGCCTCCACGCGCCGCCTCGGCTTGGGCTTCCTTCTTGGCGACGTCCTGCTGGGCGTCGGCCTTGTCCTGCTGGGCCTTACCCTCGCGGACCATGTCGTCACGCCCGGTCACAGTGCCGACGGCTTCCTTCGCCTTGCCCTTGACGTCTTCGACGGCGCCCTTGATGCCTTCTTCAGGTCCGGTGTTTTTCTTGTCAGTCATGGTTACCTTTCCGCTAATGCAGTGGATCGGTCTGCCCACTTCTTGAGCTCCGCGGCGATCCGGCTCTCGATCGGTCCGGGCTCGCCACCCGCTTTGCGGGTCGCACGCGGAGGATTTCCCCACGCGATCTCATGAGTTCCCGACGGTCGGAGGAGCTAAACGTGGCGTGGCGTCGCGTCGAGCTCAAAAATGTGTTTGACCGGTAACAACTTCGGCAACCTATGCGGAATGCATGACGAGTGGGAATGCGTCGTCGTCGGCGCAGGCGCAGCGGGGTTGAGCGCGGCGCTGGTGCTGGGCCGGGCGCGTCGGAGGACACTCGTCATCGACGCAGGAGAACCGAGCAATCAGGCGGCCCGCGTCATCGGCGGGCTGCTTGGCTACGACCAACGCCCGCCCGCCGAACTGTATGAAGCGGGTCGCCGCGAGCTGTGGGCCTATCCCAGTGTCGAATACCGCAGCGGGCAGGTTGCAAGCGGCGCAGCGCTCGGCAATCGTTTCGTGCTCAAACTGGAGGACGGCCAGCAAGTAACCGCTCGCCGCGTATTGCTGGCTACCGGCATGCGATATTGCCCCCCGGAGTTGCCTGGGCTCGACGGGCTTTGGGGTCGGTCGGTATTCCAATGCCCGTTCTGTCATGGCTGGGAAATGCGCGACAAGCGGCTCGCCACGCTTGTCGCAGACGATGACGCGGTCCATGCCGCATTGCTGTTGCGCGGATGGAGTGACGACGTCGTGGTGCTGACGGACGGGGCAACCGATCTCAGCGCCGACGAGCGGCGGCGGCTAGAAGCGGCCAACGTGACTATTGACCGGCGCAAGGTCGTGGGCCTGGAGGGTGATGACGGTCAGCTGACACGGATCGCGTTCGCCGACGGCAGCCACCTGCAACGAGACGGGCTGCTCGTCGACGCACCGCTGCGTCAGCGTTCCGGACTGGCCGAGCAGCTGGGCGCCACCTGCACCGAGGGCCCTCTCGCGCCGGACTCGATCGGCGTGGATCCACTGCACAGGACCAGCACGGCCGCCGTTTTCGCTGCCGGCGACGTCTGCGCAGAGCAGCCCTATGTTGCCGGCGCCATCGCCGCCGGGTCGCAGGCCGCGATGATCATCGTCCAAAGCCTGCTGGCCGACGAATTCGAGCTGCCGTACCCGCCGTGATCCGGCGACTAACGAAGACCGCACGGCGACAACGCAATTAGGTGGGGTCATGACTTTGGGCGCCGAAAACAGCGCTTACTGGACCGATTCAAGGTTAGACGGTATTGGTGCAGGGTACTGCTGGAACGTCACTATGAGGTCATGTGACCGTTCCATCGACAGCAGATGGAGGAACAGACATGAGACACGTTCGGCGTTGGGGAGCGGTGTATCTGCTCCTACTGCTGTTCGTCGGATCATGGCTGGGTCAGTTCTTCGCCCAGCTCAGTGAGTTTCGCAGCGAGCAGCTAGTTCATGGTCAGCCGTTCATGTGGTCGGAGTACTTCACCACGTTCTTCGCCAGCACCTTCGAAAATTGGCAAAGTGAGTGGCTACAGCTGGTATTCCAAGCCATATTGTTGCTCGGTGCCAAGCATTGGATCTTCAAAGTCGATGCCGAAGACCTGGAACGCATAGAGGCAAAGATCGACAAGATCCAGGACCGACTTGGTCTGCCGACAGCACCACCGGGCGAAGAGGCTCGGCCTACGGGTGCAGTTCGGTAGGGGCCCTGTCGAACTGGAGATCAGTCTGTAGCAGACCCAGTGCGACGATGGCCACCACGAGCAACAGAACCGCCCGAAAGCGCTGCAGGCCTTCGCCCCCGATGGGCGCGAGTACCTCGCCACTGTAATACGACGACAGCTGCCCGGCGGCGAAGAACACGTACGACGGCGCGATTTCGTCTGGCTGCGCCGCGCGTCCGAACGGCGTACGGCCACCGAATGATTCGACTTTGTCTTCGTCCATTGTCGCAGGGATCAGCGGAGTCCACACCGGCCCCGGCGCCACACAGTTGACGCGTATGCGGCGATCGGCAAGTGACTGCGCCAACGAGTATGTCAGCGCCGGCACCGCGCCCTTGGTGGCCGAGTAGTCGATCAGTGTCTTGTTTCCGCGCAGGCCGTTGATCGATCCGGTGTTGATGACCGCGCCGCCGTCGGGCAGATGTTCCAGGGCGGCTTTGGTGACCCGGAAAAAGCTGTCGATGTTGACCGCGAAGGTGCGACGCCACTGCTCGTCGGTGATGTCGGTGAACTTCTCCTTCGGATTCTGGTAGGCGACATTGTTGACCAGAATGTCGAGCCCGCCGAGCGAGTCGGCGGTGCGCGCCACGATCGCCTTGCAGTGTTCGGCGTCGGCCAGGTCGCCGGGCAACTGCAGGCAGCGGCGTCCCACCTTTTCCACCAGTTCGGCGGTGTGAGCGGCGTCGTCGTGTTCTTCGAGGTGGGCGATGGTGATGTCGGCGCCCTCCTTGGCAAGGCCACTGCCACTGCGCGGCCGATGCCCGAATCGCCTCCGGTGATCAGCGCACGCTTGCCCTCAAGCAGGCCGCGCCGACGTACTCCCGCATCTCGTCGCGCGGTTTGTCCTGCATATCGGAGGTGTGCCCGGGATAGGCAATGACGCCCTCGGGATCGGTCATCTGCCGTCCTCGAGTTCGGGGTCGAGATCGACGGTTTCGAGCTGTTCCTGCCAGTCCGGCGGGGCGGCCTCGAGCGGCAGTTCCGCGGGCGGTTCGGCGGTCGCCTCTTCGTCGAGAACTGGTTCGCTGGTGGTCCGGTGTTGCTCGACGGCATCGGCGACTGGGACGTCGTCGGGAAGCTCTTCGGGGTCTTGCATGATGATCGGGATACCCGTGGTGTCCTCGCCGAAACCGGCCGCGACCCATGGTCATCCCGAATACGAAAAGCGCGCGTCCACATTGCGAAAAACGACCGCTACATCGTTATGTCAAATTGACGCTGGGGTACTTCAACCGCGAAAGGAGACTGCCGATGAAGATAGCGATGGTCTCCGCCCACGCGAACCCGCTGGCCGCGATCGGAGGACAGAACGAGCACGTCGCCGAGCTCTCGTCAGCGCTGGCCCGCGGTGGTCATCAGGTGACCGTCTACACCCGTCGCGACGATCCGGATCTGCCCGACCAGGTCGAGACGCCACAGGGTTACAGCGTGGTACATGTCCAGGCGGGACCTGCGCGGCAGGCACCCAAAGACGAACTGCTGCAATACATGGGTCCGTTTGCCCAATATCTCCACGGGCAGTGGGCCGCTAACCGGCCCGACGTCGCGCACGCGCATTTCTGGACATCCGGCATTGCAACCCAACTGGCGGCCAAGCACCTCAATGTGCCTGCGGTGCAGACATTTCACGCACTCGAAGGGGTGAAGCGACGCCACGGCGCTGAGGACACCAGCCCGCGGGAGCGGCTCCGGCTCGAAGCCATGGTTGCGCGAGGAGCAACCTGGGTCCTCGCCACCTGCACCGAGGAATTGTTCGAGCTGATGCGGATGGGTCGAACGCGCGCCAGAATGTCCGTCGTTCCGTGTGGGGTGAACCTGGATGTGTTCAGCCCCGCTGGCCCCACGGCGGCACGCGGCGGGCTCCACCGCCTCGTCAGCGTCGGAAGGTTGGTGCCCCGCAAGGGTTTCGACACCGTGGTCCGTGCGCTACCGGCCATCCCCAGCACAGAGCTCGTCGTCGTCGGTGGCCCTGACTCGACGCATCTGGACGTCGATCCCGAGGCGTGCCGGCTGCGCGAACTGGCGAGCCAACTCGGAGTCGCCGACCGGGTGCGGCTCTACGGTTCGGTCGCAAGGGAAGACATGCCGGCTATCCTGCGGTCCGCCGATGTGGTGGCGTACACCCCGTGGTATGAGCCGTTCGGGATTGTGCCGCTGGAAGCCATGGCCTGCGGTGTTCCTGTGGTGGCCTCAGCAGTCGGCGGCATGCTCGACACCGTCGTCCACGACGTGACCGGTCGACTGGTTACGTCGAATCGGCCAGCCGAGGTGGCCGACGCGATCAATCACCTGATGCGCGACGAGTTCCTGCGGCACAGCCTTGGTGCCGCCGGGCGCGATCGCGCCCGCGCCCGCTACTCATGGGACCGAATCGCGGCAGACGCCTTGCGCATCTACGACCGGCTCGTGCCGGCCGAATACGAGCGCACGGCAGCGACTTTCTAGCCCTTGGCCACCTTGCGGATCAACCGGGCCGTGCTGCGCTCGAGAATCGCCTGACGTTTGTCAGGGCGTTTCGTTCGCGCGGAGCGTCGGACCCCAGGGGCGATCGTCAAACCCCTTTCATAGCCCTGTACGACACGCGGATCGACGTAGGAGGACCGTGCCACCGCTGGGGTGTTGCCGAGCTCCTCGGCCACCTCCTTCATCACCGCCGATTCCACGCGTTTGATAACCGTCTTGTTGACCGGCGGATCGGCATCGACGAACGCCGCCGCGCCGAGAACCGTTCCGTGCCAAGTGCGTAGGTCCTTGACGGAGTACTCCTCGCCGACGAGTTGCTTGAACCGCGCGTTGAGATCCTCGGCGTGAAGGTCGGCCCACTCCGACGAGTTGCGGCAGACCAGCAAGCGGTCGGTCCGGTCCGGACGGCGCACCAGCGCGCGTACCGACCGCACCACTTCGGGGTCGTCGATGATCAGCGTGCGGCGCACCCCACTCTTGGCCGGGTAGTCGAACTCCACGGCCTCGCGCCCAAGGCTGACGTGCTCGCACAACAGCGTCGCGATGCCGAACGAGTTGTTCTCCTCGGCGTACTGCTCACCGCCTGCCCTGAAGTAGCCGAGGTCGAGTAGGTGCAAAGCGAGCGCCAGCACTCGGTCGCGGGTTAATCCGCGGCCCCGTAAGTCGGCGGCGATCTGTCGGCGCATATCCGGCAACGCGGGCGCCAACGACAGCACGCGGTCGAACTTCTCCTCGGCCCGGTCCTCCTGCCATTTCTGGTGATACAGGTACTGGCGGCGGCCCGCCGCGTCGGTCCCGACAGCCTGGATATGGCCGGTGGGATGAGGGCAGATCCACACGTTCTTCCACGCGGGAGGAATGACGAGGTCGTTGATGCGTTGCAGCGTCGCGGCATCGGTGACCGATGAGCCGTCGGGGTGGTGGTAGGAAAACCCGCGCCCCCGGCGGACCCGGCGCAGGCCAGGTCCGTCGACGACGCTACGGCGAAGGCGCATGTTTGACCGCCGACCATGGCGGGGTACTGAACCCTGACGATGGTGAAGACGGGTTCAGCGGGCGCGGCATCATCGGCGTCACTGCATCATGGGCGCCAGAATGATGAACGCGCCCGCGTAGATTGCTACCGCAATCAGGATGAGAGCGGCCAGCACCAAACCGACCGCGATGAGTATCCGGCGCAGCGGCCGAGTGGCGGTCGCCTCGGGGTGGTAGATCTTCGGCTGACTCTCCATGGCCGAGGATTACCCGGCCGGGGCAGTTGCCACACGTCTTTGCTGTCGAGTAATTGGAGCGCCAGTGGTTAGCTGGGAACCGGTCTGGGGTAGTCTCGCTTCGACATTGCCAGGAGGTCAAGTGACCGACGTCGCCAACACCAGCAACGGGCACGCGCGCGGTGCCCGATCCGTCGAACTTCGGGTGGCGGCCAGGCTCGAGAACCTTGCGATACTGCGCACGCTTGTCGCGGCCGTCGGCACCTTCGAAGACCTCGATTTCGATGCGGTCGCCGACCTCCGACTCGCAGTCGACGAAGCCTGTACCCGCCTCATCCGATCGGCACTGCCCGATTCGACGCTGTTGCTCGTTGTCGATCCGCGCGACGACGCTGTCGTGATCCACGCGTCGACCACGTGCAAGAGCCCCGACATCCTGGCCCCCGGAAGCTTCAGCTGGCATGTGTTGAGTTCGCTCACCGATGAGGTGCGGACGTTCGAAAACGGGCGGGGACCGCAGGAGGGGCGGGTGTTCGGGATCTCGATGACGACGAGGCGAGCGAGTTCGCTGCAGTGACGCCGTCGCCGTCACAGGGTTCGTCGTCACGATCGAACTCTGAATACGCGGACGTCGCCGAGATGTTCCGCGAGCTGAAGGACATCCCGGAAGAGTCCGCTCAATTCATGCGGCAGCGGGACCGCATCGTCGAACGTTGCCTACCGTTGGCCGATCACATCGCCAGGCGGTTCGACGGACGCGGGGAGGCCCGCGACGATCTGGTCCAGGTGGCTCGCGTCGGGTTGGTCAACGCGGTAATCCGCTTCGACGTCAATGCCGGCTCGGACTTCGTGTCGTTCGCGGTGCCGACGATCATGGGGGAGGTTCGCCGCCACTTCCGCGACAACAGTTGGTCGGTCAAGGTGCCGCGCCGGCTCAAGGAGCTGCACCTGCGCCTTGGCGCCGCGACCGCGGAGCTGTCGCAACGTCTCGGTCGCGCGCCCACAGCTTCGGAGCTGGCCGCCGAGCTGGATATGGATCGCGACGAGGTGATCGAGGGCCTGGTGGCCGGTAGCTCCTACAACACGCTGTCGATCGACAGTGGCGGCAGTGGCACCGAGGACGCACCTGCGATTGCCGACACGCTCGGTGACGTCGACACCGGCCTGGATCAGATCGAAAACCGAGAAGCGTTGCGTCCGTTGCTCGCTGCGTTGCCGGAGCGGGAACGCACCGTGCTATTGCTGCGCTTCTTCGAGTCGCTGACGCAGACACAGATCGCCGAGCGGGTCGGCATCTCGCAGATGCACGTATCCCGTTTGTTGGCTAAATCCCTAGCGCGACTTCGAGACCAGCTGCAGTAAACGCCGGGGCTCACCCTGAACTGCCGACAACGCGTCCTCCACGCTGCCGCAGATCGGTAGGGCGCAATCCGGATCGCAGATCCGGAGCAGTCGGGTGACCGCGGCGCTGGGCACCACCGCCCATTGGATCTTCTCGCCGGCGCAACGCACGTTCACCGAATGCAGCGCGGAAAACCCTGCGGTGCCGAAGAAGTCCAGGCCGGACAGGTCCAGCACCAGGCGTTCGGTCTGGGCCGCGTGCCGCAGCGCGTAGTCGACAAAAGCTTGCGCGTTCGCTGCGTCGAGTTCGCCGTGGGCGGTGATCACTGCCATCGAAGGATGCAACCAACGAGTGGCGAAATGTGCGCCGTGGCAGTCGGTGCGGTCGATATGGGATTCCGGTGAAACCGGTCGAGTGTGTTGAACAGTAGACATTGTGACTCCATCAGTACGGAATACGTGATTCGTTCTGTGGTTCACGTCAAATTTTGGGGCCCTGCTCCTCAAAGCCTTCACTGCAGGGCGCGGGAGTTCTGCCCTGCACGTCTATGACGTTTCCAGCTGGCTGTGAACTCAACCTGTTCTGAACCCTACGCGCTTTGGAGCATCCCCACAATCAATGTCACCGAAATCTAATACGGCCAGGTCAGGCCAGCCATCCGAGTTGGCTGTCCCACGCAGGCCCGGCGGCGGGCGCGTCGTCGCGAGTCACCGTGGCCTGGATCAGGCCGTAGGGGCGGTCGTCGGCGAGGAACACTTCGTTGTCGTTGTCCAAGCCGAATCGCGACAGGTC
>NZ_DASSCY010000198.1:0-3269 GCF_035697385.1 Mycobacterium sp.
GTCAGATGGGTCAGGTGATGAAGGCCGCGACGGCGATCGCCGCGGGTAAGGCCGACGGCTCCCGCATCTCGGCAGCGGTCAAGGCCAGGTTGTAGCCGCTTTACGCGGTCGTTTTCCGCCTTCGGGCCCGGGGTACCCCGAAGCCATGACGCGTTTTGGCTACACCCTGATGACCGAACAGAGCGGACCTAAAGAGCTTGTCCGGTATGCCGTTTCGGCGGAGCGAGCAGGTTTCGACTTCGAAGTGTCGTCTGACCACTACTTCCCGTGGTTGTCATCGCAGGGACATGCGCCCAACGCCTGGACTGTGCTCGGAGCCGTCGCCCACGCCACCGAGCAGGTTGAGCTGTTCACCTACGTCACCTGCCCCACCATGCGCTATCACCCGGCGATCGTCGCGCAGCAGGCCGCCACTCTGCAGATCCTCGCCGACGGCCGGTTCACGCTCGGTCTCGGCAGCGGCGAGAACCTCAACGAGCACGTGGTCGGTGGGCGGTGGCCGACGATCGCGCGCAGACACGACATGCTGCGTGAAGCGATCCAGATCATCCGTGAGCTGTTCACCGGAGAGATAGTCGACTGGAAGGGCGATTATTACGAGGTCGACTCGGCTCGCATCTGGGACATCCCCGAGGTTCCGGTCGCCATCGCCACCGCGGTGTCCGGCGAGCGGTCGGTCGGCATGTTCGCGCCGTTGTCCGACCACCTGATCGCCGTCGAACCGAACAAGGACATCGTCGACGCATGGCACGAGGCGCGAAGGGCCACCGGCCTGCCAGGCGATGTCCGGGTGATCGGGCAGATCCCGATCTGCTGGGATCCCGATCGCGACACCGCAGTCCAGCGTGCGCACGACCAGTTCCGCTGGTTCGCCGGTGGCTGGGCGGTGAACTCCGATCTGCCGACGACGGCGGGTTTCGAAGGCGCGACGCAGTTCGTCCGGCCAGATGACGTCGCCGAATCCATCCCGTGCGGACCCGATCTCGACGCGATCGTCGACGCGGTCCGCAAGTACTGGGAAGCCGGTTTCACCGACATCGCGCTGGTGCAGGTCGGCGACGACAGCCAGGAGCTGTTCCTCAAGGAGGCGGCCGGCTCTCTGCTGGAAAAGCTTCGGACTGAATCGAACTGACCCTGTTTGGCGCCTCGAACCTGGGGTATCCGGCCGCGATCTTTACCAGATCAACAGCCGGGAGGCGTCAATGTTCGTCCACAATAAAGACCTTCAATTCGAGGTACGGGTCAGCGAGCCGGATCCGAGATTCGCAGCGCTGCTGCAGGACCAATTCGGCGGCGCGAACGGTGAACTCACCGCTGCGCTGCAGTACTTCACCCAGGCGTTCCTGCTTCGCGGCAAGAATCCCAAGATGTACGACCTGTTCATGGATATCGCCACCGAGGAGTTGAGCCATCTCGAGATCGTCGGCTCGACGATCACCATGCTGCTCGACGGCCTCAACGACGATCTCAAGCTCGCCGAACAGCGATGCGACTGGATGCCCGCGGTGGCCACTGTTGATGGCCGCGAACAGGCGATTCATCAGGTGGCCGCCAACCCGTTGCACTTCGTGCTGTCCGGCGGCACCCCCGACGTCAGCAATGCCGCGGGCACACCGTGGACCGGTGCGTACATCGATGCCAACGGTGACCCGACGGTGGACCTGCGCAACAACATCGCCGCCGAGTCACGCGCCAAGGTCGTCTACGAGTACCTCAAGCAATTCACCGACGACCCCGGTGTGCAGGACACGCTGACCTTCCTGATGACCCGCGAGGTCGCGCACTTCCAGCAGTTCACGGCGGCGCTGAACGAACTACCGGTGAACTTCCCACCAGGCATGCTGCCGGGCGACGACCGCTTCCAGAACGTGGCGTTCAACATGTCCAACGGCGGTGGCAGATCGGTCCGGGGGCCGTGGAATCAGGGGCAGGGACCGTGGCCGGAGGGCATGAAGTGGAAGTACGTCGGCAAGCCCGAGGAGGAGTGGCTCGGCACGAAGCTGCGGGAGAACAAGGGTGAGAAGGACAATCCGGAGGGTGCACCGGCGGTGGTCGGCGAGAAGCCGTTCACGCACGAACACCACACGGCGACAACCTGATTGAACGTAACCTCATCGTGACTGCGGGTCGGGCGGATTCTTCTCCGCCCGCCCGCTGACCGCGTCGCGCACGTGGTCGACGATCGCCGCACCCACGCCGATCGTGGTTTGCACCGCCTGGTTTGGCGGCGTGTCGGGATGTGGCCGGGTAGGCGCGATCTTCTTTGCCTGCTCGAGCTTTTCGCCAAGCTTGTCCAGATCCGCCCGGCTCATCGCCGACTCGATCCGCGGCCACACCACGTCCTGCTCGTACATGATGTGCTCACGTGCAGCCTTGACGAACTCCTGCAGCGCCTGTTGATAGTCGGCGTCGCCAGGCGCGCCGTCCTCGAGTCGCTGCAGCAGCTTCTTGCCTTCCTGCTCCTGCTCGATCGCGGCATCGGCCAGTTCGTCGCCATCGTCGAGAGCATCGCGGACCGCCGGCCAGAAGAGCTGTTGCTCGATGGCCTCGTGCTGGGACTCGGCAATGATCAGGTTGGTCACCATGGTGCCGAGGCCGCTGCTCTGCGCACCGGTGCCCGACGGCGCGCCGTCGAGTACCTCCAACATGCCAAGCACACTCTTGTGGTCCTCGCGAAGAAACGTCAATGCATCCACTGTTCTTGCCCTTTCCGTCGGATGAGTGGGCTGCAGGTACCCGGGGCGCGTCGATTGAAACGGGCCGTCCGCGGGTAGTTCCACCGTGACGAAAGGGACTGCGATGCCGCGCGGTAAAGGGATCTACGACGACGAAGAAGAGCCGAAGGGCGGGCGTCCCGGGCCAACCGACCAAGGACGCGAAGGCGGAATGGCGACACGGGAGAACGCCCCCGACGTAGCCGACGAACAGGGCTCCCAGGAGCCGCCCGACTGACGGCTACTCGGGCGCGCGACCCTCTCGGCTGCGCCTGTATGCCGCGCGCCGCAGATCGCCGAGCCAGGCCGGAGCCAGGCTGACTTCCGGATCGCTGTGCAGGACCGGATCGAACCCGACGTCGTCGCGGCTTGGGTCGACGTGCCGAAGCGTCAGGCGCGCAAGGGGCCGGAACTCCCCGATTCCCGCTGCCTGCTCGATCTCGAAATCCACGCCGCCAGAGTCGATTTGGTCGCGTACCCCGGCCACCGACAGCCCCGGTGTTTCGATGTGTGAGACCAGGCGCGCCCGCACCCACCACACGCTGCCCTTGAACC
>NZ_DASSCY010000199.1:0-12778 GCF_035697385.1 Mycobacterium sp.
CCCTGGATCTGCAGTCCAGTGTGAAGCTGCCAGAGAACACGCTGGCCAAGATCGGTCAGACCAGCCTACTTGGCAGCCAGCACGTGCAATTGGACCCGCCGCCGAACCCGTCGTCGCAGTTACTGCGCAACGGCAGTGTCATTCCGCTGCAGAACAGTTCGGCGTTCCCCACCACCGAACGGGTGCTGGCGAGCATCGCAACCATTCTCCGCGGCGGTGGTGTCCAGAACCTCGAAGTGATCCAGACCGAACTCAACAACGTGCTGACCGGCCGGGCCGATCAGATCCGCGAGTTCCTCAACAAGTTGGACACCTTCACCGACGAGCTCAACCAGCAGCGCCAAGACATCACGCGCGCAATCGATTCCACGAACCGGCTGTTGACGATCGTCGGTCAGCGCAACGAGACTCTTGACCGGGTGCTCACCGAGTTCCCGCCGCTGATCAAGCATTTCGCCGACACCCGCGATCTGTTCGCCGATGCGGTGGAGGCCCTCGGCAGGATCAGTGTGGCCGCCGACAACGCGCTGGCGCCGGCGAGCGACAACCTGAACACCAACCTGGAGAACCTGCAGCGGCCACTCAAGCAGCTGGGCAGGGCGTCTCCATACCTGATCGGTGCGCTCAAGCTGATGCTGACCGCGCCGTTCTCGATCGAGAACGTGCCGAAGGTGGTTCGCGGTGACTACCTCAACGTGTCACTGATGGTCGACCTGACGCTGTCGGCGGTGGACAACGGGATCCTTTCCGGCACAGGCGTTTCGGGCATGCTGCGCGCGCTCGAGCAGGCCTGGGGACGTGACCCGGCGACGATGATCCCGGATGTGCGGTTCACGCCGAACCCGCACGACGTGCCCGGCGGGCCGCTGGTCGAAAGGGGTGAGTGAGCTGTGCTGACACGTTTTATCAAGATCCAGCTGGTGCTGTTCACCATCCTGACGATCGTCGCGCTGGTCGTCTTGGGCTGGTACTACCTGCGAGTGCCGTCGCTGCAGCCGTTTGCGATCGGCCAGTACGAGCTGAAGGCCGAACTGCCCCGCTCCGGCGGGCTGTATGCGACGTCCAACGTCACGTACAGGGGAACCCAGATCGGCAAGGTCATCTCGGTCGAGCCGACCGACACCGGTGCGCTGGCGACCATGAGCATCGACGACCGCTACAAGATCCCGGCCGACGCGACGGCCAATGTCCACTCGGTCTCGGCCATCGGCGAGCAGTTCCTGGACCTGGTGTCGACCGGTAATCCCGGCCAGTTCCTCAGCCCCGGATACACGATCCCCGTGGACCGGTCCACGGTGCCCAGCGAGGTCGGTCCGGCGTTGGATGCCGCCAACGAAGGACTGGCGGTACTGCCCAAGGAGAAGATCGACGGGTTGCTGACCGAAACCGCAAACGCGGTAGGCGGATTGGGCCCCGCACTGCAGCGGTTGGTCGACTCCACGACGAACCTTGCATCGGGGTTCAGGGAAAATCTGCCGCAGGTCAACGACATCATTGCGAATTCGGCGCCGATCCTGGACAGCCAGGTTCAATCCGGTGACGCGATCGAGCAGTGGTCGCGCAATCTGAACACGCTGGCTGCGCAGTCGGCCGAGCAGGACGCCGCACTGCGCAGCGCTCTGCAGGACGCGCCGCCGACGCTGGATCAAGTGTCGTCGGTGTTCAGTGGCGTGCGGGATTCACTACCGCAGACGCTGGCCAACCTGTCGGTCGTCATCGACATGCTCAAGCGGTACAACAAGGGTCTCGAGCAGACATTGGTGATCCTGCCGCAGGGCGCTTCGGTGGCACAGGCGGGCACGCTGTTCGAGGGCCAGGGCCAGCTCCCTCTTGCCTTGTCGATCAACCAGCCGCCGCCATGTCTGACAGGGTTCCTGCCTGCGTCGGAATGGCGCTCGCCTGCCGACACCAGCATGCGTCCGCTGCCGTCGGGCACGTATTGCAAGATTCCCAAGGACTATCAGGCCAACGTGGTTCGCGGTGCCCGTAACTATCCGTGCGCCGACGTCCCCGGCAAGCGCGCGGCGACGCCAAGGGAATGCCGAAGCGACGAGCCATACGTGCCGCTGGGAACCAACCCCTGGTACGGCGACCCGAACCAGATTCTGTCCTGCCCGGCCCCGGGGGCGCGCTGCGACCAAGGCGTCAATCCTGGCCGCGGCGTGATTCCGGCGCCGACGGTCAACAACGGCGTCAATCCGCTACCTGCGGACGAGTTGCCACAGTCGACGTCGGGGTCGTCACCTGCCCCCATCAGCGATCCGCTGAGCCCACCTGGCCAGGGCACGGTTCAGTGCAGTGGACAGCAACCCAACCCCTGCACGTACACTCCGGCACCAGGGCCACCTGGCTCCACCGCGGTGTACAACCCGACCAGTGGCGAGGTGGTCGGACCTGACGGCGTGACGTACAACGTCAGCAATTCGAGTAACCCAGGAGACGACGGATGGAAGGAGATGCTGGCACCCGCCAGCTGAACCCCACCGGTGCTGACGATGCTGTCGCAAAGCCCGATGAGTCGTTAGCAGTATCCACAGAAGAACTGATCGCCGAAACCGCCGAGAAATCTCAAGAACCAGCCGCCGATGACCGCCGTCCCGCGCGGCTCGGTGTCGGCTGGGTGGCCGGCATCTGCGCGACGCTTCTGGTGTTGGCCGCGGGCGCCGCAGTGGGTGGTTACCTGGCGCTGCGGTCCAACGGCCAAGGCGAAGCGATCGAGCGCGCTGATGCGGCGGCGTTGCAGGCGGCCAAGGATTGCGTGGCGGCAACGCACGCGCCTGACACCGCGACGATGAGCGCCGCGCAATCGAAGATCATCGAATGTTCGACGGGTGATTTCGGCGCCCAGGCCAGCCTTTACAGCAGCGTGATGGTCGAGGCGTACCAGGCCGCCGACGTCAAGGTCGCCGTCTCCGACATCCGCGCCGCTGTCGAGAAGCACAACGACGACGGCTCGGTCGACGTGCTGGTCGCGGTCCGGGTCAAAGTCACCAACTCGCAGGCGGCCGACCAGGAGCAGGGCTACCGGCTGCGCGTCCAGATGGCCCCCGCCGACGGCACGTACAAGGTCGCCAAGCTGGATCAGGTCACCTCCTCGTGACGGCCGTGCTCGACGTGACACCCGACGCCTCCGTAGACGACACGACGACTGAGCAGCCGCTCGCGTCCTGGCCGGCGCGCGCAGGCGCATTCGCCGTGGATGTGCTGCTGGGCGTCGCCGTGATCGCGACCATGGCGCTGCTCTGGCTGATGGCACCGCAGAGAGGCTGGCTGTGGTGGGTGTACACCGTGGCGGCCGCGCTGGTGCTGCTGGCGACGGCGGTCAACCGGTGGCTGCTGCCGACGATCACCGGATGGTCGCTCGGGCGCGCGCTGTTCGGAATTGCGGTGCGGCAGCGCGACGGTGCCGATGTAGGCGTCCTGAGGTTGGTCGGCCGCGATCTCACGCATCTGCTCGACACGGCGGCCCTGTTCATCGGCTGGCTGTGGCCACTGTGGGATCGCCGCCGCCGGACCTTCGCCGACCTGCTGCTGCGTACCGAGGTGCACACGGTGCAGCGGCCACACCGTGACGCGCGGCGTCCCGTTGCGGTGGTGCTGCTGGCCGCGACCCTGGTGTGCGCGGCCGGCGTGGGCCTGAGCTACCTGGTCGTGTACCGGAACGAGCGGGCGATCGACACGGCCCGCCAGCAGATCACCGAGGAGGGGCCGCGCATCGTCGAGCAGATGTTGAGTTACAACGTCGACACGCTGCAGCAGGACTTCTCCCACGCGCAGTCGCTGACCACCGACGGCTACCGGCCACAACTGATCGCCCAGCAGCAGGCGGTGCAGCAGGCAGGCGCGAGCACGAACGAATACTGGGCGGTGAGCAGCGCGGTGCTGTCCGCAACACCCAACCAGGCGGCGATGTTGTTGGCGATGCAAGGCCAGCGCGGCGTCGACCCGAAGGACCTGAAGTTCATCACCGCGACGGTGCGGGTGGACTTCGAGAAATCGAGCGACGGTCGCTGGCGCGTCGCCAATCTCACGGTGTTGAAGAAGCCGCAGATGAATCAGGGCGGACGATGAGCCCGCGGCGCAAGGTCGAGGCCGACGAGTCCGACTTCTTCTCGAGATTCGACGGCGGCACCCCGAAACGGCCGCGACGCTGGGGCCTGCCGCTCATTGCCACCGTGGCGGTGTTGTTGATGGCCGCCGCGATCACGGCAAGCACGCTGATGTTGATCCATCACGAGACCGACCGTCGCATCGCGGTCAAGAACGCGGCGGCGCTGGGATACGTCCGGGAGTTCATGACCGCGTACACCACGCTTGATCCGTTTCAGGCCAACGCGTACACGGACCGAATCCTGGCGCAGGGCACCGGCGACTTCGCCAAGATGTTCAAGGAGAAGCAGAACGAAATTCTGATCACGGTGGCTCAGGCCGAGCCGACGACGGGCACCGTGCTCGAGGCGGGCGTACAGCGCTGGAACGACAACGGCAGCGCGGACGTCCTGGTGGCCACGAAGATCACCCAGAAGTCGGCTGACGGGAAGTCGACGATCGAGAGCGGAAACCGTTGGGTTGCAACAGCTATCAAGGAGGGGCAGCAGTGGAAGATCAGCCAGCTGATTCAGGTGATCTGACCACGGGCGCCGCCGAGAAAGACGAAGCGACCGCAGCCAAAGCGCGTCGGTGGTGGCGTTTCGGCCGTCAGGACAAGGCAACCGAGCCGTCGGTCGACGAAAGTACTGACGCCACAGCCGAATCCACCGAACCCGAGGAGCCGAAGCCGCAGTCGCGAAAGCCGGTGGGCAAGTCCGGCAGGACCGCGACGCCCGTCGCCCCAGCCGAGCCGGCGACCGAAGATGAACCAATCGACTCAGAAGAGCCAGTCGAGGAGTCCGCTGAGACGGAGGCCACCGAATCCGAGGAGGCTCCCGAGTCCGACGTGATCCTGGTCCCGCACCGGCCTGCCGGTAAGCGGCTGAAGATAGCCGCGATGGCAGCGGCGGCGTTGTTCGTCGGCGCGGTCGCCTTTGCAGCGGCGACGCTGCAGCCGTACCTGGCCGACCGCGCGCTGGTGGACACCAAGCTTGATGTCGCGCGAACGGCGGCCAACGCCATCACCACGTTGTGGACCTATACGCCGGAGAACATGGACTCGTTGCCGGACCGCTCGGCGACCTACCTCGGCGGTGACTTCGCGAACGAGTACCGCAAGTACATCGACGCGATCGTCGCGCCGAACAAGCAGGCCCAGGTCACCAACACCACCCAGGTCATGGGCGCGGCCGTGGAAACGCTGACGCCGTCGGAAGCCACCGCGATCGTGTACACCAACTCGGTGGCCACCAGCCCGGTGACGAAGAACATCCCCTCGCGGCGCTACCTGTCGTACCGGTTGACGATGCAGCGTCATGACGCGAAATGGTTGATCACCAAAATGTCGACCGTGACGTCGCTCGATCTGACGCCGCGGCTGTAGGCCGGAACCCGCAGACCGTGCCTGTCGTCTCCCCGGTCTCCGACCGGTTGACGGTGACCGGCCTGCTGTTGCTGACATTCGCGACCGGCATCGTCGACGCGATCAGCGTGCTGGTGCTCGGCCACGTCTTCGTCGCGAACATGACCGGCAATGTCATCTTCCTGGGCTTCTGGTTTGTCCCGCACTCCGGTGTCGACCTGACCGCCGCCGTCGTCGCTTTCCCCAGCTTCGTGGTGGGCACGGTGCTTGGCGGCCGGCTGGCCCGGCACCTGGACAGCCACGTCCGCCGCTGGCTGACCATCGCGCTGTCCGTGGAAGTCGTGGTCCTGGTCGCACTTTCGATCCTGGCCGGTGCCGGCGTGCTGGATTACCGCGACAACACCAAGCTGTGGTTGATCGCGGGGTTGGCGATCACGTTCGGCAGCCAGAACGCGACCGCGCGCCAGTTCGGCATCCAGGAGCTGTCGACCACGGTGCTGACGTCGACGATCGTCGGTATCGGATTCGACAGCCGGCTCGCCGGTGGTACCGGGCACCGTGAAAAGCTGCGCTACAGCGTTGTGCTGACGATGTGCGGGGGAGCGGTGGTCGGTGCGACCATGACGCGATTCACGGTCGCCCCGGTGATCGCACTGGCCGCCCTGGTGGTGGCCATCAGTGCTGCCATCTTCTGGTTCGGTCCGCCAAGACCCGACGCCGCCGACAGCTAGTCTCGCGGTATGCCATCAGTACTCGTCACCGGCGCGGCACGGGGCATCGGTAAGTCGATCGTCGAGCACCTGGCCGCTCAGGGCTGGGATGTGATCGCCGGTGTGCGCAGCCAACAAGACGCCGACGCAGTCACCAACGCCGATCCGCAACGCATCTCTGCCGTCATCCTCGATGTCACCGATGCGGACCACATCGCCGCGCTGACCGAGTCACTACCGCAGCGGCTCGACGCGATCGTTAACAACGCAGGCATTGCCGTCGGCGGCGCAATGGAAACCCTCACCGCCGACGAGTGGCGAAAGCAGTTGGAAGTCAATGTGATTGGGCAGCTCGCCGTAACACAGGCGGTGCTGCCGCGGTTACGGCAGTCGCGCGGCCGGATCGTGTTCATCTCCAGCGTCAACGGCAGACTGTCGATGCCGCTTGTCGGCGCCTATGCGGCGAGCAAGTTCGCGCTGGAGGCCGCCGCCGACGCGCTGCGAATGGAACTGAGCCCCTGGAAGATACCGGTCGTCATCATCGAGCCCGCACAGACCGACACCGACATGTGGCGCACTGCCGACGCCATGGTCGCCGACCTCGAGGCGGGGCTGACGCCGGAGCACCGCGATCTGTACGCCAAGCACATCGCCGGCATGAAGAAGATGGTCCCGATGTCGCAGAAGATAGCCGTGCCGGCCGAGAAGGTATCGGCCGTCGTTGCGGAGGCGCTCACCGCCCGCCGGCCGCGCGCCCGTTACGTCGTCGGTCTGGCCAACAAGGTCCAGGTGGCGGTGATGACGAACCTGCCGACCAGGGTTCGAGACCTGGTGCTGCGCCGGGTGTCCCGCCAGCCGTAGGCATGCCGACGTTCGTCAAGCACAACACGGCCGCCCCAACCGGGTTCTTCGCCTGCGAAGCCGCTGGGCTGCAATGGCTTTCGGCCGCAGAGAACGGCGTGCCGTGTGCCAGGGTCATCGAGCACGACAACGTCAGCCTGACGTTGGAGCGGCTGGAAGCGGTGACGCCGACGCGCGCTGCCGCCGAGGAATTCGGTCGCCGGCTGGCACACACCCACGATGCCGGCGCCGACGCGTTCGGCTCGCCCCCCGACGGTTGGACGGGGCCCGGGTACTTCGGGCCGCTGCATCAGCCGCTGCCGATGTCTTTGATCGGTCACCACCGGTGGGACGTCTTCTATGCCCGTGAGCGGTTGGCGCCTATGGCCGAACTCGCGGCTCACCGGTTGAACTCGCCAATCCGCGAGGCCGTCGACGCGGTGATATCGCGGTGTGAGGCCGGTGATTTCGACGATGGCGACCCACCGGCCCGCATTCACGGTGACTTGTGGAGCGGCAACGTCATGTGGACGCCGGAGGGCGTTGTCCTCATCGACCCCGCAGCACACGGCGGACACCGGGAAACCGATCTGGCGATGCTGGCGCTGTTCGGATGTCCGCATCTCGATGCGGTGCTCGACGGCTACCAGAACCACCGGCCGCTGCGTGCAGGTTGGCGACAGCGCGTCGGGCTGCATCAGCTCTACCCGCTGTTGGCACATGTCGTGCTGTTCGGGGGCGGGTACGCCGGGCAGACCGTCGCCGCGGCGACCCAGGCGCTGCAGGCTAGCTAACGACGCTTTACGTGCCCGTAAGGGCGTTAGGCGACCCTTCACCCACTGTGATGTGGCACAAGTCGTTACGAATTCCGCGGCACTCGATAGCTGACCATTCACGCGGCAACGAGCGCGGATTGGCAAACCCCGAGCGGACCAGGCCCGATGTGACGAGACGGAACCGTGCGCATCGCTGTGCGCAACCAATCGGCACGCAGATTGCGCCACTGCGCTGCAGATATAAATCAACGAGGACGTCAAATAACCGTTTGCCGAACCGGAGGTCGTTGCGAACGAAAAATCTTCGCGAAGTGTGCTCCGCAAATTAACGCCTCTGTTACGTTCTGGGGGCTGGTCGAAAGGGGAACTTTAGATGACAGGCAAGCACCGCAAGATGGGCCGCACTTCAAAGAAGGTGGTTGCCATCGGCGCGGCGACCGCTACGGCGACCGCGCTGACCGTCGGCACCGCTCCGCCGCCGAAGGCCAGCGCCGCGAAAGTGGTCGACGAGAACGTCGACCTCATGGCGGCAGTCAATCCGTGGCCGTCTCCCGGCCAGATCCCCGATCTGACCGGTGGGCTCGGCACTCTCGGATATGACTTTTCGCAAGCCATTGCCGAACTCGTCATCAGGGGGCTTGTCGAGAATTTCAACCTCGCGGCGCTTGCGCAAGCGGCCGGCCTCGATCCCGAGAGCCTTCTCGAGGGCCTCTTGGGTGACCCGGACTTCTTGCTGAACAGTGTGTTGGGTCCGGTGCTTGGCGAGATTCCAATCGATCTTGGCCCCGTGTTGGACGGCCTCGTCGGAGAGCTGCTCACCGACACCGTTCTCATCCCGGTCCTGCAGCTTCTCGGAATTGCCAATGCGCAGGGTGTCACGGACCTTCTGAGCCTCCTGAACTTAGTCGGCCTTGATCTCAGCGATCCGCTCAATCTGGGCAACCTGGATGTCCCGGGGCTGAACGTCATAACCGCCGGCCCGCTATTCACCGCGCTGAAGCTGCTGGGGGTGGACCTGGGATGGGTGCCGTCACTGCCGAACGCGGTTGCCAAGGAGATTAACGAGACCGATTACCTCGAGATCGGCGCCGTCGGTCTGCTCAACACCTTGCTCGGTCGCCTCAACGCCACGCTGCCGGCTAATCCGTTGATTCCATTGCTCCAAGGGGTGATCAGCGGTCTGCCGATCGATGTCCCCGACGTGGTCCATGTGCGGGTGCCGGTAACTGTCGGCGTCGGGCTCGGCGCATTCGCTCTCGCCACGGCATACGAGAAGATCCTCGCCGACCTGCCGAACCAGCCCGGCGGTGCGAACTATGCCGGAGTCAACCCGCTGCTCGGCAGCGTCACAGTGCTGCCGCTCCTGTTGTTGTTCAACCCCGCCCGCCCCAACGGCGGGGCGTTCTCGCGCTTCTATCCCCTCGCCGAGTTGTTTGGCATCAACACCCTGAACCCGGAAACCCACGTTTCGAGTAGCGGCGGCATTCCGATACTCAACACCGGCCTCTCATTGGGTGGCGCGAACCTCATTCCCGTCCTGGTTGACGCAGGCGTCCAGTACCACCCGTCGTCGGACCTTGCGGCATGGCCAAACCCGTTCTCGCTGGCGAACAACCTGATGGCGATGGCGCTGCCGACCTACATGCTCAGGGGCCTCACCACGGAAACAATCACCGAGCAACTCACGACGCAGCTCGGGGAGATTCTCGATAACCCGCTCGGAGAGCCGCTGGCGATCAACCTGTATCTCACCTTGCCGTCGGCGACTCAGCCGGTGCTTGAACCGCTGTACTTGATCTCGGATGTCATAAGCCTGATGACTTTTGGCGCCGCGGCCACCAACCCCATTGGCATGTTCGCCAACGCGGTGGCGCCGGCATTCGAGGCCCTCAACAACCTTGGCTACACCGATGTCGTTCGGAACCCGGATGGCACCTACACCAGGACCCTGACCGAGGCCGGTGTTCCTACACCGTTCCTCTCGTTCCCGTCGGGTATCAATCCGCTTCAGGTACCGTTCGACATCGTCAATCTGCTGGTTCAGGGTTTCACCAAGGAATTCTTCAGCGGCAATCCCACTCCCGCGACGCCCAACGCCATTTCGACGTTGTTCAACCTGCTGACCGGTGGCGGGTTGGGTCCGCTGGGCGCTTTGAACGATGTGATCGAAAGTGTTCTCGGCGGCCTGAACCCGCTTGCCACTCAGCAGGTGTCTCCGCTGGCGGCCACGGAGGTGCCTGCTGCGAATGCCCGCATGATTCCAGTGTCCACCGAGGCCGAGACGGACGAATCGCTTTCCAGCACCGCGGAATCCGAACCTGCAGACACGCAGGCCGAGGAAGGGGTCGTCGAGGAAGAGGTCGTCGAAGAAGACGTCGCTGAGGAAGAGGTCGTCGAAGAAGACGTGACCGAGGAAGACACCACCGAGAAAGATGCGACCGAGGAGGACGCGACTGAGGAGGACGCGACCGAGGAGGACGCGACCGAGGAGGACGCGACCGACGAGGCAGAAGAAGCATCGAACACGCCCAAGCACGCCAAGCCGGACTCTGAAGAGGACGAGTCTGCAGGAGAACCTGCGAAGCAGACGACACCGAAGCATGCCAAGCCGGACAACGGAACGGTGGGCGACGACGCCAAGAACGAGAGCGCGTCGGATGCGGACAACGGAGCGTCAGACAAAGCGGCCTAGGAGCGGTGGCTCTTACCGGCTGTGCGAATTCATACGCCGACGCGGCGTGTCGCGTACGAAACCGCACAGTCGGATGCGACCACACCCATTTTTCACGCCCGCGCGGCGTCCCCGGAAGGGACAGACAGCTATCGCCGAGATCGACACCAGGGCCGTGGATTAGCCGACAGGACGACCCGGCGGCAGTCCTGGTGTCGAAATGGGCGACAGCCCGTCGGCAATGACCATTGTTCGGGCATTCCTAGTTGAAGGCGAGCCAGCTCGGCAGGGCCCGCTCGCGTGAGTCGCACAGCACCTGTCGGGTGTCGCAATTCCCGTCCGGCACACCGGCGCCGGCCCACATGCCGCCGGTGTCGCGGCGCAGCACGATCGACGATGAGCCGCCGCCGTCGAGCAGGACGGCGGTGTCGCTTCCCAACCCGCGGAACAGATCTTGGATCTGGTCCGGCGTGTAGCTGCCGCCCTGGAAGACGTACATCTCGTCCTTGTCCTTCGCGTACGCGAGCGCCGTACGGGCCGCGCTGGGACCACCGTCGTTGAGTTGCCCGGTGTCACCGGGGGCGAGCAGTCCGATGCCGCTTACCGCGACGAACCGTGTGCCCTTGTCCATCAGCCCCTGGATAACCGGGGTAGCCGCGTCAAAGTCCTGAGTATCCTTGGGCGGCACCACAAATGGCGCGCCTGCGACCGGCAGGATCATCGTCGTCAGCGCGCTCCAGCTCTCACCCCCGCCGGATAGTCCCTGCTTGCCGGCATACGCGAGGGTGCCTGTGACCGCGGTGTTGGCCCGTCCCTGCCCGCGCGTGTTGTCGACGTAGGCGCCCAGCGGTGAACTGCATCCTGTCGACTTCCACGAGCCACCCTTCTGCCCACGGATGTCGAAGAAGTTGGCGTTGATCGCGATCGTCGGTCGTCCCAATGCCTGCCACGCCTGCAGCGGTGTGAAGATCTCGGAGGCCTGCCACAACCCTTCACCGGTTCGCGCTCTCGGGTCGCGTTCGCAGCGGGCCTGATATCCGGCGTGCGAGTCGACCAGCAGCCGAGGCGCGAGCCGCTGCGATGCGGCCTTGATGATCATCAAGTGGCCGCCGCTGGTCATCTCGTACCAGCCGCCGCCGGCGTTGAGCATCGGAGCGGGGGCGCTGCCGCCGAAGTTGTAGACCAGGTATGACCCACGGGTGGTGGCGATGGCGTTCGCCAGCAGGTCCTTGCCGCTGGCCGCTTTGGCGTTCGGGACACCGGCCGTCGTCGCCAGCGCGGCGCACAACATCAGCGCTGCGGCGCAGGCCACGAAGCGCGCGGAGATTGCGGCTGGGATCGACACCGTTGCCCCTTCAGCAAGACAGCTAACAAGACAACATTAGCCACAGCAGAAGCACTGTCAACTTTCGTCACAACCGCATCACAGTTGCGCATCGGCACTGGCATTGCGTGGATTTCGGCGCCGGAGTGGGTAACCCGGTGAAGCATTCGGGGACACGTGAGGAGTGGGGAAATGTTCTGGACCATCATCTCGGCCGTCATCGGCGGCTTGATCATCGGCGCGCTGGCGCGACTGGTCATGCCCGGCAAGCAGAATATCGGCGTCATCATGACGATCGTGCTGGGCATACTGGGCTCGTTCGTCGGCTCGTGGGCCGTCTACAACCTGTTCGGTTACCAGAACGAAGGCGGCGGCTGGGCCGTCATACCGTTCCTGGCTGGCGTCCTCGTGGCAGTCATCCTCATCGCCATCTACCTGGGTGTCACTGGGCGACGCAGTAGCCGCGGCACCGCTGTCCGTTAACGGCCGGGAGCCAGTCGGTAGACGGCGCCCGCATAGTCGTCGGTGATGTACACCGCGCCATCGGGCCCCGTCACTGCGGCGACCGGACGGCCCCACCGCGATCCGTCGTCGGCTTGAAACCCGCCGACAAGCGTCTGCTGGTTGCCCAAACCGCCGTCGCGCCAGGCGAAGAAGGACACCTCAGGTGCCTGAGGCGGCTCGCGGTTCCACGACCCGTGCACGCCCATGAGTGCGCCGCTGGCGTACGGCGCCGGTAGTACGCCAGCGGTGAAGCTCATGCCGAGAGGTGCGGCGTGCGCGCCGAGGCTCTGTTCGATGGGCGGCAGGCTCGCGCAGTCGAGTCGGCTGCCGTCCGCGTTGGTCTGCACGTCACGGATCAACGGCAGGTTCGCCGGGCCGCCATCCGGATTGCAATAGGGCCAACCCAATTCGCGCCCGGGGGTGAGCTTGGCGACGGCCTCGGGCGGGTGGTCGTTGACGTACTCCATCGTCACCTCGCCGGTCGTCGGGTCGGCAACGTTG
>NZ_DASSCY010000200.1:0-23182 GCF_035697385.1 Mycobacterium sp.
TGACGGTTCCACCTGCCGTGCGCACGGACGCTGCCACGGCGTCGGCGTCGTCGACCGCAACATAGGTGTTCCACGCGGCGCGCCCCTGGTCGTCGGCGGGCCCAATCGCAGCAACGTCGTCGCCATCGAGAGTGGCGATCAAATACGTTCCCGGTGCATCGGCAGGGACGGCATCCGAGAACCGCCAGCCGAACAGGCCGGCGTAGAAGCGACGAGCCGCCTCCACGTCGGGCTGGTCGGTGTCGATCCAGCACGGAACTCCGGATGGATAGCTGCGTTCGTTGGTCATCGACTCGACTTTCCTTTATTTCCAAATAGATGCGAACTATTGTGATGTCGGCATATGTTGATATGCGTTCGTGCGAGCGAGCTCTGCTCCCACCTTTCTAGGCGGTCAGACCGACAAAGGAGTTGATCTGCGATGCGAGTATCAGAAGCCAAGGCCGGTTCGGGTTGTACCTGTCATTGCAATGCCTGCGACAGCGGCCATCATTGCGGCAACCCGCCGAATTGCAACATCAGACGCTGAACCCCGCGGCGATCGAGCCGCAAACGATATCGGAGTAGCTGGCGGACCAAGTTCGCCAGCTATTTCTGGTTTGCGCACCTTTTCTCTGGGTATTTCTTGGACCCGCTACTCGAGGAGGGGTGACGATGTCATACACAACGGCGGTCCAGAAGGCCGCGCTAGCCGTCGGGGCAGCGTTCCTGCTGGTCGGAATCCTGGGTTTCGTCCCGGGCATCACCAGCGACTACGACGCGATGACGTTCGCCGGACATGAATCTGGCGCACACCTACTCGGCATCTTCGAAGTGTCGATCCTGCACAACGTCGTGCATCTCGCCTTCGGCGTCGCCGGACTGGTGTTGGCCCGTACCTTCAGCGGGGCGCGGGGTTTCCTGATCGGCGGCGGGGCCATATACCTGCTGCTGTGGCTGTACGGCCTAGTGATCGACCACGAATCCGCCGCGAATTTCGTCCCGGTCAACATGGCCGACAATTGGCTGCACTTCGCGCTCGGAGCCGCGATGGTCTTGCTCGGCGTGCTGTTGTCCCGCAGCAATGTCGCGACGCGGACGCCTGCCGACAGAACACCGCCGGCCGCTTAACGGGCCGCTGGCTCGGGTATCCACCGAACCTGCCCATCCGTCAATAACAGCGGGCGAGGGAGGCCAGGCGATGACGACGACCCCCAAGTACATGGCAGTGCAAGGAGCGGCACTACTGGTCGCCGGCGGCTTCCTGTTCGTCGGCGTGCTCGGTTTCATTCCGGGCGCGACCACCGACTATCACTCGCTCGAATGGGCGGGCCATGAGTCCGGCGCCAAGCTGTTCGGCATCTTCGCGGTGTCCATCCTGCACAACGCCGTGCACTTGGCGTTCGGCGTCGCCGGTGTGGTGATGGCGCGCAGCTACGCCGCGGCGCGCGCGTACTTTCTCGGCGGCGGGCTGGTCTATCTGGGCCTGTGGGTTCACGGGCTGCTCATCCAGCACGACAGCCCCGCCAACGTCGTCCCGGTCAACGGCGCCGACAACTGGCTGCACTTTGGGCTGGGCATCGGAATGATGCTGCTCGGCTTGACGCTTGCCGGCCAACACGACCCGACGAAGCGGCGAGCCAAGATCCGCGCCTAAGCTTCCCGCTTGGGTCGATGACCCTGAAGCCAGCGAAAAGGCAAGAGATCAAGCCGGTTTGGCTGCTGAGCTTGGTTTCGCCGTGGCCGCCGGACTCTCGCTGGCGAACTAGGCGCAACAGCGCGACATCGTGTCGGATAGGGACGTTGGTCCATTTGCTCGACGGCCAACTCCTCTATTTGGGGTCGCGGTCGCTGAGAAAAGTATCGGGGTGTGCAGCCGACTCGATGGCGTTGGGCCACAATCTTTTTGCCTGAACTGCTCACCTCCCGCCCCAGAGGTGGTTCTCTAGTAGACGTGAACTCGGCGACTACGCCGGACACCGGCGCTCGGCGAGGCTTCAACCTGGCACTGGCCACTTGGGTCTCCGCCATCAACTTCTGGGCCTGGAACATGATCGGGCCACTGTCTACCACCTACGCCGGCGATCTGTCGCTCAGCAGTACAGAGGCGTCCTTACTGGTGGCAACGCCGATCCTGGTCGGAGCCATCGGCCGGGTACCCGTCGGGGCGCTGACCGACCGGTACGGCGGCCGCGTCATGTTCATCGCAATATCGCTGGCATCGATCGTGCCGGTACTGGCGGTGGGCGCCGCAGGTGCCGCGGGGTCCTACCCACTGTTGGTGGTATTCGGATTCTTCCTCGGTATCGCGGGCACGATCTTCGCCGTCGGCATCCCGTTCGCCAACAACTGGTACGAACCGGCCCGACGCGGCTTCGCGACGGGCATTTTCGGTATGGGCATGGTGGGCACCGCGCTGTCGGCATTCTTCACTCCCCGTTTCGTGGGTTGGTTCGGGCTTTTCACCACCCACGTCATCGTCGCGGTCGCCCTCGCCGCGACCGCCGGGCTCTGCCTCCTTGCCATGCACGACTCGCCGCAGTTCGAACCGAACACCGACCCGGTGGTGCCGAAACTCAGGGCGGCAGCGAAACTGCCGGTGACATGGGAGATGTCGTTCCTGTACGCCATTGTGTTCGGCGGTTTCGTGGCGTTCAGCAACTACTTGCCCACGTATATCAAGACGATCTACGGCTTCTCCCCCGTCGACGCCGGTGCCCGCACCGCCGGGTTCGCACTTGCGGCAGTGCTGGCCCGCCCAGTCGGCGGGGCACTGTCCGACCGGATCGCGCCGAAGTACATCGTGCTTGCCTCGTTCGCGGGCACCGCGCTGATGGCATTCGTCGCGGCCTTCCAGCCGCCGCCCGACGTATGGTCCGCCGCGACGTTCATCACGCTGGCGATCTTCCTAGGCATCGGCACCGGCGGCGTCTTCGCCTGGGTGGCCCGCCGCGCCCCAGCCAAGTCGGTAGGCTCTGTCACCGGAATCGTCGCCGCCGCAGGCGGATTGGGCGGATACTTCCCACCGCTGGTGATGGGCGCGACCTATAACGCGGCCGACAACAACTACACCATCGGCCTACTCCTACTGGTGGCGACCGCGCTGATAGCCCTCGGGTACACGGCGTTGCGGCTCCACGCGCATGAACCCGAGCGGGCCAAAGCCGACAAGGAGTCCCCGCCGTGACGACTACTCCCCGCGTCGGTGGCCCGGTGGAGGAACTGTTGGGGCGCAGCGGCCGCTTCTTCACCCCTGGTGAGTTCTCCGAGGACCTGCGCACGGTTACCCGCCGCGGAGGTCGAGACGGCGACGTGTTCTACCGCGACCGGTGGAGTCACGACAAGGTCGTGCGCTCCACCCACGGGGTCAACTGCACCGGCTCGTGCTCTTGGAAGATCTACGTCAAGGACGGCATCATCACCTGGGAGACCCAGGAGACCGACTATCCGTCGGTGGGGCCTGACCGGCCCGAGTACGAGCCTCGCGGTTGCCCCCGCGGCGCGGCGTTCTCCTGGTACACCTACTCGCCCACCCGGGTGCGATACCCGTATGCCCGCGGCCTGCTCGTCGAGATGTATCGGGCGGCAAAAGCTAAGACGGGTGACCCCGTGTTGGCGTGGGCCGAGATCCAGGCCGACCCCGAGCGCCGCCGCCGGTACCAGCGGGCCCGC
Organism: Mycobacterium sp.; assembly: GCF_035697385.1. Lineage (GTDB taxonomy): Bacteria > Actinomycetota > Actinomycetes > Mycobacteriales > Mycobacteriaceae > Mycobacterium. Next base: position 3,652 of record NZ_DASSCY010000200.1, read on the forward strand.
GGCAAGGGCGGGTTGGTGCGGGTGACGTGGGCCGAGGCGACAGAAATGATCGCCGCGGCCCACGTCCACACCATCAAGGAGTACGGCCCGGACCGCGTCGCGGGGTTCTCGCCCATACCGGCCATGTCGATGGTCAGCCACGCCGCCGGCTCCCGGTTCGTCGAGTTGGTCGGCGGGGCGATGACGTCGTTCTACGACTGGTACGCCGACCTGCCGGTGGCCTCGCCTCAGGTGTTCGGCGATCAGACCGACGTGCCGGAGTCCGGGGACTGGTGGGACGCGTCGTACTTGATGATGTGGGGCTCGAACGTCCCGGTGACCCGCACCCCGGACGCGCATTGGATGGCCGAGGTGCGCTACCGCGGCACCAAAGTCGTCACCGTCAGCCCTGATTACGCGGACAACACGAAGTTCGCCGACGAGTGGATGCCGTGCGCTGCGGGCACTGACGGCGCATTGGCGATGGCGATGGGCCACGTAATTCTCTCGGAATGCTTTGTGCGCCAGCGTGTCCCGTTCTTCGTCGACTACGTGCGCCGCTACACCGACCTGCCGTTTCTGGTCAAGCTCGAGCAGCGCGGCGGCTCCCTGGTGGCTGGCAAGAACCTGACCGCGGCAGATCTCGGCCACGATGTCGAGAACTCCGCGTTCAAACCAGTGCTACTCGACGGCGCCACCGACGACGTGGCCGTGCCGCGCGGGTCGCTGGGCTTCCGCTACGGCGACGACGGCGTCGGCAAGTGGAATCTGGATCTCGGGGACGTCGTGCCTGCGCTGACGGTGGCGCGCCACGATGCGGGCGGCGAGACCGCGCTGATCAGGCTGCCGCGGTTCGACACGGTCGACGGCCATGGCGAAATTCTTGCCCGCGGGGTGCCGGTGCGCCGCGTCGGCGAGCACCTAGTGTGCACGGTCTTTGATTTGATGCTTGCCCAGTACGGCGTGGCGCGGCCCGGGCTTCCCGGCGACTGGCCCACCGGCTACGACGATCACAGCCAGCCGTACACCCCTGCGTGGCAGGAACCGATCACCGGAGTGTCCGCCGCCCAGGCGATCCGGGTCGCCAAGGAGTTCGCCAGCAATGCCGAGGAGTCCGGCGGCCGATCGATGATCATCATGGGCGCCGGGATCTGCCAGTGGTTCCACGGCGACGCCACCTACCGCGCCGTGCTCGCGCTGCTGCTACTCACCGGGTCGATGGGGCGAAACGGCGGAGGCTGGGCGCATTACGTCGGACAGGAGAAGTGCCGACCGGTCACCGGGTGGGCGACAATGGCGATGGCCACGGACTGGTCGAGACCGCCGCGCCAGATGGCGGGCACGTCGTATTGGTACGCGCACACCGACCAGTGGCGCTACGACGGCTACCGCGCAGATGCGCTGGCCAGCCCGTTGGGCCGGGGCAGGTTCGCAGACAAGCACACGATGGATGTGCTTGCGTCCGCAGTGGCTATGGGCTGGACACCGTTCTATCCACAGTTCGACCGGTCCAGTCTCGACGTCGCCGACGAAGCACGCACCGCGGGCAAAGAGATACCCGCCTATGTTGCAGAGGAATTGGCGTCGGGGGGCCTGAAACTCGCCATCACCGATCCCGACGATCCCGCGAACTGGCCACGAGTGCTGAATGTATGGCGAGCCAACTTGCTCGGCTCGTCGAGCAAGGGCAACGAGTACTTCCTGCGCCACCTGCTCGGTACCGACTCGAACCTGCAAGCCCAACCCACGGTGGAGGCGTTGCGGCCCAACGACATCGCATGGACCGATGACATCCCGGAGGGGAAGCTAGACCTGCTGATGTCGATCGACTTCCGGATGACCTCGACGACCCTGCTCTCCGACGTGGTGCTGCCTGCGGCGACCTGGTACGAGAAGGCCGACCTGTCCAGTACCGACATGCATCCCTACGTCCACGCGTTCAGCCCCGCTATCGATCCGCCATGGGAAACCCGTTCGGACTACGAGGCTTTCGGCGCGATCGCGCGAGCGTTCAGCATTATGGCCAAGTCTCACCTTGGTACCCGGACAGATGTTGTGGTGGGCGCTCTGCAGCACGACACCCCCGGGGCGATGGCGTATCCCGGTGGCAGTGAGCATGATTGGCGCGTCACGGGCGAGGTACCCGTACCAGGGAAGACGATGGGCCCGGTGGCGGTGGTCGAACGTGATTACACCGCCATCGCCGACAAATGGGCAGCGCTTGGTCCGCTGGTCGAACGCCTCGGCCTGACCACCAAGGGCATCACCACAAAGCCGGCCAAGGAAGTCGACGAGCTCGCCGCGAAATTCGGCGTCATGGATTCCGGCGCGGCGCAAGGACGCCCGGCGATCACCACGGCCGAACGGATGGCCGACGTCATCCTGGCGCTCTCCGGCACATCCAACGGACGCCTGGCGGTCGAGGGCTTCCGGGAACTGGAGAAACGCACCGGCCGCAGTCTCGTGCACCTGGCCGAGGGCAGCGAAGAGCGCCGCATCACCTACGCCGACACCCAGGCCCGGCCCGTCCCGGTGATCACCAGTCCCGAATGGTCGGGCAGCGAGACAGGAGGACGCCGGTACGCGCCGTTCACCGTGAACATCGAGGAACTCAAGCCTTTCCATACGCTCACCGGCCGGATGCACTTCTATGTCGACCACGACTGGCTGGAAGAACTCGGCGAGCAACTGCCCACCTACCGCCCACCACTGGACATGTCACGGTTATTCGGCGAGCCGGAGGTCGGCGACCAGACGGACGGAGTCGGGTTGACCGTGCGGTACCTGACTCCGCACTCGAAATGGTCGATCCACTCCGAATATCAGGACAACCTACTGATGCTGTCACTGTCGCGAGGCGGTCCGACGATGTGGATGAGTCCGGCGGATGCAGCGAAAATCGCTGTGCAAGACAATGACTGGGTCGAAGCCGTCAACCGGAACGGCGTGGTGGTCTGCCGCGCGATTGTGTCGCACCGGATGCCCGAGGGCGTGGTATTCGTTTACCACGCACAGGAACGCACGATCGACGTGCCGCTCACCGAGACCACCGGAAAGCGTGGCGGAATCCACAATTCGCTGACCCGGCTGCTCATCAAGCCCAGCCACCTGGCGGGCGGCTACGCACAGAACGCGTTCGCCTTCAACTATCTGGGGCCCACCGGAAACCAACGAGACGAGGTGACGGTGGTGCGCCGTCGCAGTCAAGAGGTGACGTACCTATGAAGGTCATGGCACAGATGGCGATGGTGATGAACCTCGACAAGTGCATCGGCTGCCACACCTGCTCGGTGACCTGCAAGCAGGCATGGACCAACCGCGCAGGTACCGAGTACGTGTGGTTCAACAACGTCGAAACCCGTCCGGGGCAAGGCTATCCGCGCACCTACGAGGACCAGGACCGTTGGCGTGGCGGCTGGGTCCGTGATCGAAAAGGACGGCTGCGACTGCGCGACGGCGGCCGGCTGAACAAACTGCTTCGCATCTTCTCCAACCCGAAACTGCCGAGCATCGACGACTACTACGAGCCGTGGACCTACGACTACGAGAACCTCACGACGGCTCCGCTCGGCGAACAGATGCCGGTCGCGCCGCCGCGAAGCCTGATCAGCGGCAAACCGATGAAGGTGTCGTGGTCGGCGAACTGGGACGACAATCTGGCCGGCTCGCCGGAGATCCTGCCCGGTGACCCGATCCTGCGGAAGGTGAGCGAAGAGGTTCGCCTCAAGCTCGAAGAGACGTTCATGTTCTACCTGCCGCGCATTTGCGAACACTGCTTGAACCCTTCGTGCGTGGCGTCGTGTCCGTCCGGCGCGATGTACAAGCGCACCGAGGACGGCATCGTGCTGGTCGATCAGGACCGGTGCCGCGGCTGGCGCATGTGCGTGTCCGGATGTCCCTACAAGAAGGTGTATTTCAACCACAAGACCGGCAAGGCCGAAAAGTGCACGCTGTGCTACCCGCGGCTCGAGGTCGGCCTGCCCACCGTGTGCTCGGAGACCTGTGTGGGCCGGCTGCGCTACCTCGGCCTGGTGCTCTACGACGTCGACCGCGTGCTGGAGGCCGCCTCGGTTGCGAACGACGCCGACCTGTACGAGGCGCAGCGCCAGATCCTGCTCGACCCGGCGGACCCCGCGGTGATCGAGGGTGCCCGCGCCGAGGGCATCTCCGACGAATGGATCGAGGCCGCGCAGCGGTCACCGGTGTACGCGCTGATCAACACCTATCGCGTCGCGCTCCCATTGCATCCGGAATTTCGGACCATGCCCATGGTCTGGTACATCCCGCCGCTGTCGCCGGTGGTCGACGCCGTCAGCCGCGACGGTCACGACGGGGAAGAGCTCGGCAACCTCTTCGGGGCGCTGGAGGCGCTGCGCATCCCTATCCAGTACCTGGCCGAGTTGTTCACCGCCGGTGACACCGCCGTCGTCGAGAGCGTGCTGCGCCGACTGGCCGCGATGCGGTCCTACATGCGAGACATCAATCTGGGCCGCGAAACCCAGCCGCATATCCCGGAGGCAGTCGGGATGACCGAGGAGCAGATCTACCAGATGTACCGGCTGCTCGCGCTCGCGAAATACGAAGAGCGGTATGTGATCCCGACCGCATACGCCACCGAGGGCAAACAGCTCGAGGAAAGCGCCTGCTCATTGTCGTTCGACGGCGGGCCCGGCATGTACGAGTCGGGCCCATTCGGCGAGGCCAGCGGCGGCCCGGTCCCGGTGGCGGTGGAGACCTTCCACGCGCTGCGACAGCGACAGACGGACGAGGGGATGGCCGCCAACGCCGACCACCCGTCGCGGGTGAACCTGCTCAACTGGGACGGCCGGGGTGTGCCCTCGGGGATGTTCCCATCCGGGAGTCACCAATGAAGCTCAAGATCCGCGCACGGCCGGACACCTTGCGCCACAGGCTGGTGTGGCAGTGCGCGTCGCTGCTGCTGTCTTACCCGGATCAAGCCCGGCTCGACACCGCCGACGAGCTGCTCGCCCACCTCGACGGCAACACCGCAGATCTGTTGGGCCGCACCGTCACCGCGCTGAAGGCCACCGAGCCGCTGAACGCGGCCGCTGTCTACGTCGACACCTTCGACCTTCAGCGGTGCGCCACGATGTACCTGACCTACTGGACCACAGGCGACACCCGCAACAGGGGCAGCGCGATGCTCGAGTTCGCGAAGGCCTATCGGGATGCGGGTGTTGAACCGCCCCAGCGAGAAGCACCGGATTTCCTGCCTGTGGTGCTGGAATTCGCGGCGACCGTCGATCCCGATGTCGGTCTTGGGCTTCTCGCTAGGCACCGGGTGCCGATCGACGTGCTGCATGGGGCGCTGACCGCCCTGGAGTCACCGTACGCCCACGCTGTCAGGGCGGTGTGCGAGACGCTGCCGGCTGCCACCGACCGGGACATGCAACGCGCGCAGCACCTGGCGCAGGCTGGGCCACCTGCCGAAGCCGTTGGGCTGCAACCCTTTACGCTGACAGTCCCGCCACGACGCGCGGAAGGACGTCGGTGAGATGCTGAGCGAGATCTTCTGGAACACTGCGCCGTACGTGACGCTGGCGATCGTCATCGTCGGAACCTGGTGGCGCTACCGGTATGACAAGTTCGGGTGGACCACCCGATCGTCGCAGCTCTATGAGTCGCGACTGCTGCGGATCGGCAGCCCGATGTTCCACTTCGGCATCCTGGTGGTCATCGTCGGTCACGTCATCGGCCTGGTAATCCCAGAGTCGTGGACGCACGCAATCGGATTGAGCGAGAATGCCTATCACGTTCAGGCGGTGCTGCTGGGCGCCATCGCAGGGATCACGACGTTGGCGGGCGCGGCGTTGCTGATCTACCGACGCCGCACCCGCGGGCCCGTGTTCATGGCCACCACCGTCAACGACAAGATCATGTACGTGGTGCTGGTGTTGGCGATCGTCGCGGGCTTGTACGCGACCGCGCTGGGCTCCGGCGTCGTCGGTGAGGCCTACAACTACCGGGAGAGCGTGTCGGTGTGGTTCCGCTCCATCTGGGTTCTGCAGCCGCGCGGTGACCTGATGGCGGAGGCGCCGCTGTACTACCAGCTGCACGTGCTGATCGCGCTCGTGTTGTTCGCGCTGTGGCCGTTCAGCCGACTGGTCCACGCGTTCAGCGCACCGATCGGCTATCTGTTCCGGCCCTACATCGTCTACCGCAGCCGGGACGTCGCCGCCAAGGACGAATTGGTCGGGTCGCACCCGCGGCGCCGCGGGTGGTGACGTCTACGCGCGAAGGCCTTTAGTCCTCAACGGGACTGGCCCTTCGGCCCGAGACTACGACCGCACGCACTCCTTACCCTCTGGCCATGACCTATGTGATCGGCAGTACCTGTGTGGACGTGAAGCACAAGTCGTGTGTCCCGGAGTGTCCCGTGGATTGCATCTACGAAGGTGCCAGAGCGCTGTATATCAACCCCGATGAGTGCGTCGATTGCGGCGCTTGCAAACTCGCTTGCGAAGCTGGCGCGATCTACTACGAAACCGATCTGCCGGAGGACGAGCAGCAGTATCTCGCCGACAACGCCGCGTTTTTCACTGAAACTCTGCCGGGTCGAGATCGTCCCCTTGGTTCGCCCGGTGGCGCTGACAAAATGAGCCCGCTCGGTGTAGACACACCATTGGTCGCGGCCATGCCGACGCGGGGATGAGTGGATGTCCGTTCCCGGTGCGCCGATGACGGTCCTGTCTGAAGACGAATGCTGGCATCTGTTGGCCGGCATGGCGTTGGGCCGGCTGGTCACCTGCGTGGAGGGCCGCCCGGAGATATTTCCCGTCAACTTCGTCGTGCAACGCAGGACCGTTCTTTTCCGGACCGCGGAGCGCGCCACGAAGCTGTTCACCGTCGTGATGAACAACCAGGTGGCGTTCGAAGCCGACGACCATAACGTCGCCGAAGGCTGGAGCGTCATCGTCAAGGGCGGGGCGAAGGTGCTGAATGCCCGCGCCGAGATCCAAGAGGCCGAACGAGCACAACTGCTGCCGTGGACGGCGGGGGTGAAGAGCCGCTACGTCCGGGTCCTCCCATCGGAAATCACCGGCCGCCGCTTCCGGTTCGGCTCCGAACTCGACCGCGACTGAGCGTCCTTGCGATGGCAAGGTCGCTGGCCCTTCCAACTAGGGACCTTTGCCCCTGCCGTGGCGCTTGTAGGTGGCAGACAGTGGATTCATGGAGCAGTTGACAACGCTGGACGCGGGGTTCCTCCAAGCCGAGGACTCTGACCGCCACGTAAGCCTCGCGATCGGTGCCATCGCGGTCCTTGCCGGGCCGATGCCCGACTTCGACGGCATCGCCGCAGGCCTCGCCGAACGCATACTCGCGGTGCCACGGTTGCGCCAGGTCCTGCGGACCCAGCCGCTCGACCTCGGTGCCCCACGATGGGTCGACGACACCAACATCGACATCGCCCATCACGTACGTCGCGCCGCCCTGACCCGTCCTGGCGACGACGCGGCCCTGTTCCGGTGGGCCGCCGAGGTCATGGAGCGTCGCCTCGATCGAGATCGCCCACTTTGGGAGTGCTGGATTGTCGAGGGGCTCCAGCACAACAGGTGGGCGATCTTGATCAAGGTTCATCACTGCATCGCCGACGGGATCGCGGCGACGCACATGCTCGCCCGGCTCTGCGACGACGCGGCAGACCGGCAATTCGCGACCGGAACCCGTGCGGCCCACGAGCCGGCGCGAGGAGATCTGCGGCTGCCCGCACTCACGCTCAATCCGGTCGACTGGATGGCTGCGGCGTGGCGGACGTCGCTGGGCGTGACTACCGCCGCGAGCCAGGTCCTACAGGGAGCGGTCGAGATCGCAGGCGGTCTGCTGCGTCCCGCGGCAGCCTCGTCGCTGACCGGGCCGGTGACCAACATGCGGCGCTACGCAACGGTGGAGGTGTCCATCGAAGATGTGGCCAAGGTCTGCGAGCGGTTCGAGGTGACCGTCAACGACGTTGCGCTGGCAGCGATCACCGACAGCTTCCGCACGATGCTGCTACGCCGCGGTGAGCAGCCGCAGCGCAATTCGCTACGCACCCTCGTTCCGGTGTCGGTGCGGCATAACGACGCCGCCGACAAGACAGACAACCGTGTCTCGGTCATGCTCCCTTACCTTCCCGTCGAGAAGGCCGACCCCATTTCGCAGTTGCGAAGCGTGCACGCCCGACTCACAAAGGCGAAAGCAAGTGGGCAGCGTCAAGCCGGCAACATTTTCGTCGCCGCCGCGAATGCGATCCCATTTGCGCTCACCGCTTGGACGGTTCGCGCGCTGACCAAACTGCCTCAGCGCGGTGTCGTCACCTTGGCGACGAATGTGCCTGGGCCTCGCAAGCGTTTGCGGGTGATGGGACGAGAAGTTATCCGGTTGCTCCCGATTCCGCCGCTGGCGATGCAACTGCGGACTGGCATCGCGATCATGAGCTACGCCGACCATCTGGTGTTCGGCATCATCGGCGACTACGACGCGGCACCCGATGTCGACGAACTCGCGAGCGGGATAGAACGCGCAGTCACACGCTTAACGGCCCTCAGCGCGGGCCACTGGCGCTCCACCCCCGTGGGGACTCTCGCTCTGGTGCAAGGAGGTTGATCGCAATGGCAAAAGGGCAACAACTCGAGGTCCTGAACCGCAGGCAGTGTCTGGATCGGTTGCAGACCGTGCGGGTGGGCCGTCTCGTCTTCACCGAGGACGCTCTGCCCGCGGTGCAGCCGGTGAACTTCCGGCTTTGGCGCGACGACGTTGTGATCCGGGTTGCGGGCGGTGCAAAGCTGGCTGCCGCCACCCAGAACTTGGTCGTCGCATTCGAAGCCGACGAGCTGGATCCGGACCTGCGAACAGGGTGGAGCGTCACCGTGGTCGGGCACGCGGAGCCGATCACCGATGTGGACGAATTGGTGGAACTCGCTGGAACCTTTCTGCAGCCGTGGGTCGACGGCCGGCGAGATCACTTCGTGCGGATCCGGACCGAAAGGATGACCGGGCGCAACTTCTGCGAACCCGGACTCCCGCAGTACAAGACTGCAGCAGAGGGTTGAGCGAGCGATGGTTAGGACCAAGCCGACGGTCGACTTCGAGGTGATCGCGAAAGCTGTGGGGCTGGCCTGCCGCGCTCCCTCATTACACAACAGTCAGCCATGGCATTGGGTCGCGAGCAGAACCGCGGTCGATCTGTACGCCGACCCCCACCGAGTGGTGCGCTCAGCGGACAGCTGGGGGCGCGAAGCTCTCATCGGTTGCGGGCTCGCCCTCGATCATTTCCGTGTCGCGATGGCGGCGGCCGGCTGGAACACCACCGTCGAACAGTTCCCCGAGCCGGACAAGCCCGACCACCTCGCGACGATCACACTCACGCCGCTCGACTTCGTCACGCCGGAGTGGCGTGACCGCGCCGATGCGATATTGCGGCGTCGCACGGACCGGCTCCCGTTCCGAGCGCCCGCCGAGTCGTTGGAACGTGTACTTCGCAACTCGATCAGCGGCCTCGCCACACTCGACGTCTTGGCCGACGACATGCATCCGCAATTGGCCGAGGTTGCTCGGCTCACCGAGTCGATCCGCTCCGACGATGATCTGTACCACCACGAACTACAGTGGTGGACAACACCTTTCAGGCTATCCGAAGGTGTTCCGCCGAGCGCATTGATCTCAGATTCGGAGCGGCACAGGGTCGCGGTCAACCGGAACTTCAGACTCAGCGGCAACCTCGACCGCCGGGGCGCGACGCCGCGGGATCAAGCGAAGATCGTTGTGTTGTCCACGCCCGCCGACACCCGCGAGGACGCCTTCAACTGCGGTCAGGTGCTGTCGAAGCTTCTGCTGGACTGCACGATGGCAGGCATGGCGACCGCCACGATGACACACGTCACCGAGATGGAGGCCAGTCGTGACGTCGTTCGTCGGCTCACCGCACGAAACGCAGTGCCACAGGTGCTGATTCGAGTCGGAATCGCACCGTCGATAGAGGACATTCCAGCGCCGACGCCGAGGCGGTCGATGCGGGATGTCCTCGAGATTCGCCGCTAGTGCCAGAACACGTGGAGAACGGCGCGATGATGAGCATGTTGGACACTGATATGTCGGTTGCGGACTCGTGCTCGTCGACTCTGTTGGGAGGGCTTGCCATGGTCAGGGTTTTCTTGGTCGACGACCACGAGGTGGTCCGCCGGGGACTTGTCGACCTCCTCGGATCGGACCCCGAGCTCGACGTTGTCGGAGAAGCCGGCTCGGTCGGCGAGGCGATGGTCAAGATTCCCGCGCTACGCCCCGACGTCGCTGTGCTCGATGTTCGTCTTCCCGACGGCAACGGGATCGAATTGTGTCGCGACCTGCTGTCCGACCTGCCGGAGCTGCGCTGCCTGATGTTGACGTCTTATACCTCTGATGAGGCGATGCTCGACGCGATCCTTGCCGGCGCCAGCGGATACGTCGTCAAAGACATCAAGGGCATGGAACTCGCGCAGGCGATCAAGGATGTCGGCGCAGGTAAATCGCTGTTGGACAATCGGGCTGCGGCGGCGCTGATGACAAAGCTTCGCGGCGCGGCAGAGCGCAAGGATCCCCTTTCAGGACTGACCGATCAGGAGCGGATACTGCTCGGACTGCTCGGCGAGGGACTGACCAACAAGCAGATCGCGGCACGAATGTTCCTCGCGGAGAAAACGGTGAAGAACTACGTATCCCGGCTGCTGGCCAAGCTCGGCATGGAGCGCCGGACCCAAGCCGCGGTATTCGCTTCCAAGCTGGATCAACAACAGCGCCCGGTTGATTAGTCGTGCGGAAGTCTCACCCGTGCGCTTGCCGGGTGCCACGATGAAGCCGTGACCGGCGGAGCTCAACCGGATCGGCGCGGCGGCCGTCCCCTGCGTGACACGTTGTCGCAGTTGCGTCTCCGCGAACTCCTGGCGGAGGTCCAAGACAGGGTGGGTCAGATCGTGGAAGGGCGCGATCGGCTGGACGGGCTCGTCGATGCCATGCTCGTCGTCACGTCCGGTCTCGAACTCGACGCGACGTTACGGACGATCGTGCACACGGCTATCGAGCTAGTCGACGCGCGTTACGGGGCGTTGGGAGTCCGCGGCGACGATCACGAGTTGGTCGAGTTCATTTACGAGGGCATCGACGAACCCACGCGTGAGCTGATCGGCCACCTGCCCGAGGGTCGCGGCGTTCTCGGCGTACTCATCGACGAGCCCAAACCCATTCGGCTAGACGATATTCGGCAACATCCTGCCTCCGTGGGGTTTCCTTCGAACCATCCGCCGATGCGAACATTCCTCGGCGTGCCGGTGCGCATTCGCGATGAGGTGTTCGGCAACCTGTACCTGACCGAGAAGGTCGACGGGCGGCCCTTCAGCGAAGACGACGAGATATTGGTCGAAGCACTCGCCGCCGCGGCCGGTATCGCTATCGACAACGCGCGACTGTATGAGCAGTCTCAGGCTCGGCAATCGTGGATCGAGGCGACCCGGGATATTGCCAACGAGATGTTGTCCGGTGCCGACCCGGCGACGGTGTTCCGGCTAATCGCGGACGAAACGCTGAAACTGACCGGTGCAGAGGCCACGGTCGTGGCGGTCCCATCCGATATTGACATCCCGTCCTCGGACATCGTCGAACTGACGGTGGTGGCAACCGGCGGCGCGTTGTCCGATCGTGGCGGTGAAAACACCATCGCGATCCACGGAACGCCAATCGGCCAGGCCTTCCTGGACGCAACCCCACGCAGATTCGACATGGCCGACGTTGGCGCCGGCGCCGGCGTTGGTCCCGCGCTTGTGCTGCCCCTTCGCGCCACCGGCACGGTGGCGGGCGTCGTGGTTGCACTACGACGCGAAAGCACCTATCCGTTTACCTCTGAGCAGCTCGGCATGATGGCCGCCTTCGCCGACCAGGCCACGCTTGCCTGGCAGCTCGCCACATCGCAGCGCCGGATGCGCGAACTCGACATCCTGACCGACCGCGACCGCATCGCACGCGACTTGCACGACCATGTCATCCAGCGACTCTTTGCCGTAGGACTGGCGCTCCAGGGAACAATCCCGCGCGCACGATCGACGGAAGTGCAACAACGGCTTTCCGACTGCGTGGACGACCTGCAGGAAGTCATCCAGGAGATCCGGACCGCGATCTTCGACTTGCACAGTGCGCCTTCCGGCGCGACGCGACTGCGCCAACGACTGGACGAGGCCATCGCTCAGTTCGCCAGTCCGGGGCTCCGCACCACGGTGCAATTCGCCGGTCCACTGTCCGTTGTCGATGCCGACCTGGCCGACCACGCGGAAGCTGTTGTGCGAGAAGCCGTTAGCAACGCCGTTCGGCATGCCGACGCCACCACGTTGACCATCAATGTCAAGGTCGAGGACGACCTCACCATCGAGGTCACCGACAACGGCCACGGCATTCCGGAGGTCATCACCGGTAGTGGCCTGGCGAACCTGCGCCACCGCGCGCGAGAAGTCGGTGGAGACTTTACGGTTGAGCGCGTTCCCACGGGCGGGACATTGCTGCGGTGGTGGGCGCCACTGCCGTAGACGTCTGCGGAGGCGTCAGGCGTGGTGCCCCTCGGCCCCGTCGGTGTAGTCGAGCACCGCTAATGGGGGATTCACCGAGTAGCTGGCTTGGTTGCCGCCGTTTCGGCGTGCTGTGTACATCGCCGACGTCGCGACGGCGATCACCTCATCCAGCACATCGGATGGTGCGTGGCGGGTCAACGGCAGCAGCGGAGTGCAGACCGCTCCGACGCTGGCCGTCAAGTGCGACGGGGTCGCCGCGATCGCGGCGCGGGCACGCTCAACAAGCGGCGACGGATCGGCGGCAGTAAAGGAATCGGCGATGAGGAACTCCGAGTCACCGACATGAGCAAGGACGGCGTTGTGCCGGATGGTTTCTCCCAGCGCACGGCCAACGTCCACCCGCGCCCTGTCGCCGACCGACGAACCACCCATCGAGACCAGAGCCGAGAAGCTGTCGATGTTGATCACCACGACGACGAAGTATCGGTCGTCGTCGCGACTGCGAGACGCCAGCAGCGTTGCCGCCTTCTCGTAAAAGGCGTCGCGGTTGTACAGGCCGGTGAGTGGCTCCATCTCATCGGGCAGGGTGTCGCTACGGACGAAACGGATCACCACCCGTCCGACGAAGCCGAGGAAGACGTTGAGTAGCACGACCAAGATGACACTGCACAGCGCCAGAACCGCGTCTCGCTGCGCCAACCGGACGCCCAGAATTCCGACGACGACTGCGGCGGCCGCCCACGTGAAAATCAACAAGCGTGCGGTGTGGAACAAGACGACGTAGGCACCGAGAACCGCGAACGTGGTGGCACCGAACAGTCCGAACAGCGGGTTGGTGGTGATGAAACATGCGACGGCAACACACACCGTGCCGGCGACCACGAACAAGACCGATTCGGTCCTGGTGGGCCAGCGCTGACCCAGCCACCGCAACGCCATCACCAGACAGGTCAACGTGATGAAGCCGGCGAGCAGACGGTCTCGCGCACCCTGGGGGCCAATAGAACTGCCGATCAGCAGCACCGGGAGCGCGCCCAGACTGAAGATCATCAAGGCGACCAGCCGGCAGGTCGTCCGCTGGGCTCCGCGCGCCGCGAGATAGGCTGTAAGCCAATAATATTGGTCGACCTGCCGGAACCACCGCAACGCCGCCATCATGGGGCGGTCGGCCAGCCCGGCACAGGCGTACTCGCCCGTGCCTGGGCCACTTGCTTGTACTCGACCACGGCCAAAGGCTAGCAAGCTGCCAGACACCTTTGGTACTACTTCGCCACCTTGCCTGTGGTGATCGTGGCCGCACGAGTGCCACAGCGGCGGACCGCGGAGTTTGATGCGATTTTGGCGAACACGTGGTGATAAACGGCCGAGCGGGCTGACGTCGTGAATCGCGCCGAAACTGCGGAGAGATCGCGAATTTCGGCAAACGCGCGATCTGTCCGCAGGGTCGCGCAAGAAAATTAGGCGATCGACAGCGCGATGCCGTCGAGTATGTCGTGCTCGCTGACCACCAGCTCATCGATTCCGGCGCGCTCACCCAACGCGTGCGCCAACTCCTCGACGATGATGGCGCCCCCGCCGATGACGTCGACGCGGCCCTCGTGCATCGGGCCCAGCGCAGCCCGCTGCGCGCGCGTCATCGCGATCAACCCGTCGCACACCTCCAGCAGGTCGCCGAACCCCACCCGTGACAAATGGATTGCCTCCGAGTCGTACGTCGTCATCTTTTGCGCGAGCGCCGCGAGCGTGGTCATCGTGCCTGCCACGCCCACCCATGTGCGCGCCCCCTCGACGGGCATCGCGCGCAACGCCTCCCCGAGCGCTTCGCGGATCACGTCGCGCGCGGCGGCGATCTCGACCGCAGTCGGCGGATCGGAGTGCAGGCACCGCTCGGTGAGCCGAACACACCCGATGTCGGCCGAGAAGCTCGCCTCCACATCCCGCGTGCCAAGAACCACCTCGGTGGACCCGCCGCCGAGGTCGACGACCACGAAAGGTGCTGAAGCCGGGTCTAATTCGTCGACAGCACCGTGGAAGGACAGCGCAGCCTCCTCGGTACCGGTGATCACCTCGGCGACGACCCCTGGGACGACGTGGCCAAGCACCTCAGCGGTCATCGCGAAGAACACGTCGCGGTTCGCCGCGTCCCGAGCGGCGGACGTCGCCACCATGCGCACGTTCTGCACGTCGTGAATGCGCATCAACTCGGCGTAGTCGGTAAGCGCAGTCCGGGTTCGCGCCAGAGCGTCGGGCGCGAATTGCCCTGTGGCGTCGACACCTTGGCCGAGTCGGACGATCCGCATCTCGCGGTGCACGTCGCGCAGCCGGCCGTCGACCATGTCGGCAATCAGCAGCCGGATCGAATTGGTGCCGCAGTCGACGGCCGCCACCCTGCTCACGTCCACCTCTTTCTGTCGAGGATCCCCACCATCGCCGGTTCGGCGGCCAGCACCGCCAGCGCCTCGTCGCCGAACGGATTCACCCCTGGGCCCCTGGCCAGCGAGTGCGCAATCACCACGTGCAGGCACTTGACCCGATCAGGCATGCCGCCGCCGGAAAACGTTGTGCCCAGCGGCTCGATCGCATCGCGCTCGGCCAGGTACGACTCGTGCGCGCGGCGGTATGCGGCGGCCAGCTCCGGATCGTTCGCCAGCCGCTCGGTCATCTCCCGCATCATTCCCGACGACTCCAGCCGGCTGGCCGCCGCGGTCAGCGCCGGATGCGTCAAGTAGTACAGCGTCGGAAACGGTGTGCCGTCAGGCAGTTTCGGTGCGGTCTTGACGACGCCGGGCTCACCGTTCGGGCATCGGTATGCGATCTCGAGGACGCCGCGTGCCTCGCGGCCCAGCTGCCGCGCGACGGCGTCGAGATCCGCCGCGTCAACCACCGGGAGGGGGGACAGCGGGCGGAGGCGGTGCACCGGGTGCGGGGGCGGGCGAAACCCCATGTGGCGCATCGGCAATGGTGTGCCACAGCGACGTGTACCACGGCTCATTCGGGTTGGCTGCGGGAGTGTCGGCTCCCGGCGTCCCAGGCACTGCAATGTTCTCCGGCAGTTGCACCTGATACGGAACCTCTCCGGGCATCACGAATCCGAGCCGCTCACGTGCCTGCGCCGCGATGAACACCGGATCGGCGAGCTTGACCTTCTGCTGCTCGAGTTCGGCAATCTGGGCGCGCAATTGCGCCTCGCTTGCCTTCAGTTGCTGCATCTCCGTGCGCTGGGCGAAATACGTACGCACCGGGCCCGCGATGGTCAACGTGAGCACGCACACCACGGCGGCAAGGATCGCGGCCCGGCGCGCGGCCGAGCCGAAGCGCTGCTCGGACTGCTGCTCTGCCGACGCCGCAATGGATTGGCGAACGGAGACGGTGGCTTCCGGTTTCTGCGGCTCGGGTTCGGGCGCGGACCGCGACTCCGTTATCCGCGGTTCACGGCGCGCCGGGCTCGCCCCGCGCGGACGGCCCTTACCCGCGACGCCGGCCTTGCCCGGCCGGGAAGCCGGGGACCGTCGCTTCGGATCGGGCCGTTTCGCTTCGGGCACGGGCTATTTGGCCTCCACCGCGAAGCGCGGGAAGGCAAGGTCGCCGGCGTAGCGAGCGGCGTCGCCGAGGGTTTCCTCGATGCGCAGCAACTGGTTGTACTTGGCGACGCGCTCACTGCGCGCCGGCGCACCGGTCTTGATCTGGCCACTGCCGACCGCGACGGCGAGGTCGGCGATCGTGGTGTCCTCGGTTTCGCCGCTGCGGTGGCTCATCATGGTGCGGTATCCGCTGTTGTGCGCGAGGGCGACAGCGTCAAGAGTCTCGGTCAGAGTGCCAATCTGGTTGACCTTCACCAGAAGTGCGTTCGCCGCGCCCTTGTCGATGCCCTCCTCGAGACGCTCGGGGTTGGTGACGAACAGGTCGTCGCCGACGATCTGGACGCGGTCACCGATCGCCGCCGTCAGCGCCACCCAGCCGTCCCAGTCATCCTCGGACAGCGGGTCCTCGATCGACACCAGCGGATAGGAGTCGATGAGCCCTGCGTAGAACTCGATCATCTGCATATCGGTGCGGGTTTCCTTCTCGAAGCTGTAACCCGTTCCGTCCGTGTAGAACTCCGTTGCGGCGACGTCGAGCGCAAGCGCGATGTCGGAGCCCGGCTTGAATCCGGTGCTCTCGATGGCCGACAGAATCAGATCCAGCGCCGCCTTGGTGCCTGCCACGTCGGGGGCGAAGCCGCCCTCGTCGCCGAGACCGGTGGCCAGGCCCTGCTTCTTGAGCACCGACTTCAGCGCGTGGTACACCTCGGCGCCCCACCGCAGCGACTCCTTGAAGTTCGGCGCGCCTATCGGCGCGACCATGAACTCCTGCACGTCGACACCGGTGTCGGCGTGCGCGCCACCGTTGAGGATGTTCATCATCGGCACCGGCAGAATGTGCGCGTTCGGTCCGCCGATGTAGCGGAACAGCGGCAGCCCCGCCGACTCGGCCGCAGCCTTCGATACCGCCAGCGAGACTCCGAGGATGGAATTGGCGCCAAGCCGCGACTTGTCCGGCGTGCCGTCGAGGTCCAGCAGCGCCTGGTCGACCAGCCGCTGGTCGTCGGCGCTCAATCCGATGACCGCGGGGGCAATCTCGTCGAGTACCGCCTGCACGGCCTTGTCGACACCCTTGCCGCCGTAGCGTGAGCCGCCGTCGCGAAGCTCGACCGCCTCGTGTTCACCGGTCGACGCACCCGACGGCACAGCGGCCCGCGCGAACGTGCCGTCCAGCAGGGCCACCTCGACCTCGACCGTCGGGTTGCCACGGGAGTCGAGGATCTCGCGGGCTCCGACCTGCTCGATGATGGGCACTGGCTTCTCCTTGGACTTGGGTTTAGCGGGCGTCAGCGGACTTGGGACTCGAGCATGAGCCTAGAGCGTGGTCGGGCGACCGTCGTGTTTAGAGGGGGTGTCCGCCGGCGTACGCCGTCGCCCAGTCGCGGACCGTGCGGGCGTACTGGTCGGAGTGGTTGTAGGCGCGCAGCGCGTTCATCCAGCCCCTCGGTGTGGCCAGGTCCTTGCCGCGCCAGCAGAGGTAGCCGGCGGCCGACAGCGCGGCGTCGTCGAAATTATCCGGGTTGACCTTGTTGTCGTTGTTCGCGTCGACGCCGTAGAGCCGCCACGTCTCGGGGATGAACTGCATGGGCCCCATCGCTCGGGCGTACAGCGGATCGCCGTCGAGGTGGCCACCGTCGTTGTCGATGATCTCCAGGTTGCCGTTGGTGCCATCGAGCCTGACGCCCCGGATGGGCGGCGTGATGTCGCCGTTCGGGGCGATCTTGGCGCCGCGGTAAGTGCCGTGGTGACTTTCCACCTGCCCGATCCCGGCCAGCGTCGTCCACTCCAGATGACAGTCCGGGTTCTCCACCTCGGCGACGCGCGCTGCGTACGCGTAGGCCTCAAGCGCCTCGACCGGCATGCCGAGCGCGGGCGCGCGCTCGGCGGCCCACTCGCGCAGCTGGTCGGCGGGCCTGCCCTTGGCGTGGGTGTCGATCTTGGGCACTGGATCGCCCGCAGGCGGCGGCACGCCCTCGGGGATTCGGGTGCCGAGCTGCCATGAGCAACTGGATGCCATCAGCAATAACGTCGCGCCGACGACGGCGGCGATCTTCCACCAGCGTCCCCGCAGCGGACCTGCCATCGCGAAGGTTCGGCCCGGTGCACTCGGTGCGCTCTCCGGGGCCGACGCCTGCGTCGACACGCTCCCCTCGTCCGACAAAGCACTCCCTCAGCCCGCTCTGGTCGACACCCCATGTTCCCACGCGGCCGGAAGTGCTCGGCCCTCCTTCGGGCCGTCGCCGAGGTGCTGTGGGGCGCTCGCCCTGGAAATCAGGTTAGCTGCGCAAAGTATGAGCGGGCTGAGCAACACAGGCTAACCTCCGTTAGGCCTGCCTAGCCTTGGCAGAACCATGTAGTGTTCACGCGTCTATATGAGGAGGTCCGATGGGACGGCATCTTGCCTGGCAGGTACCGGTAGTGGCACTGGCTCTGGTTATGACCGGGTGTTCGAGCAATGATGCCGAAAGCGGCACCGACACCACCACGAGCGCGACGACGACGTCCGCGTCCGCGGCCGCGGCGCCCAACCCGCTTGCCGACAAGGCGGCGACCGAGTACAAGGCGTACGCCGTTGCCCAAGTCGACGAGCTCGTCGGGCTCGTCAAGGTATTCACCGACGCCGTGCGTGCCGGTGACCTGAAGGCCGCGCAGGACGCGTATGCCCCTTCGCGACTGCCATGGGAGCGCATCGAGCCGCTGGCCGGGCTTGTCGAGGAGATCGACGGAAAGGTCGACGCGCGTGTCGACGACTTCGCAGGCGTCGATGATGCGGAGTTCACCGGCTGGCACCGTCTCGAGTACCTGCTGTTCGAGAAGAACACCACCGAGGGCGGCGCACCGTTCGCCGACCAACTCGACAAGGACGTCGCCACGTTGAAGGAGCAGTTCGCGACCGTCGAGGTGAAACCGGTCGACGTGGCGACCGGCGCCGCCGAGCTCATCGAAGAGGTCTCCGAAGGCAAGATCACCGGCGAAGAGGACCGCTACTCCAAGACCGACCTCTGGGACTTCGACGCCAACCTGCAGGGCTCACAGGTCGCGGTCGACAAGCTCGAACCTGCACTGGTAGAAGCAGATCCCGCTCTTCTCGGCAAGATCGATGCCGGGTTCACGGAGATCTTCGACACCATGCGGCCGCTGCGTAGGGGCGACGGCTGGGTGCTCTACTGCACAGAGAACGACCCGTACCCGTCGCCGCGGTGCACCGGGGTGACCGTGGATCCCCCGACCATCGACAAGCTCAAGGCGCAGCTGGCGGGTCTGTCGGAGAACGTTTCCCAGATCGCAGGCGTACTGAAACTGTCGTGACCGAGCGGCCTCGGCGCACGGGAATCTCGCGCCGCACCTTCGTCACCGGAGCGCTTGGCACCGGTGCCGCGGTCGGTGCAGGCGCGTCGTTGGCGGCGTGTTCGTCGACGGAGCCTGCGCCGGCGCCGGCCGCCG
>NZ_DASSCY010000201.1:0-89146 GCF_035697385.1 Mycobacterium sp.
ACGTCCGGCTTCATGGAGACCGGTGGCTGGCGGCTACCGAAATTCGCCGCTTTCATGGTCACGGCCGCGGAAACCCTCGGCGGAATCGGGCTGGTTTTGGGCGTGCTGACGCCCTTGGCGGCGTGTGCGGTAATCGCCGCGATGATCGACGCCTGGGCGGTCAACGTCTCGGCGGCCGCATTCTGGTCTGAGCCGTTCAACGTGCCGTTCATGGTGGCGGTCGGGGCGACGGCGCTGCTGTTCACCGGCGCCGGCGCCTACTCGGCCGACGCCAAGATCTTCGGCCGGGCCGGATGGTCTTCCCGGATCGCAGTTGGACTGCTGGTCGTGGCGGTCGTCGCCGCTGTCTTGACCTGGGTTTTGCTGAACGGGACCAACCCCATCCACTTCACCGCCCCGCCAGCGATGCCTACTGGCTAAACATGGCTGTCCACCACGTGGCTACCTTCGGCACGGTGAAATCGGCGATGCGCACCCATACGGTATCCGACAAATCTGAGTCGTAGCGTCGCCGACCGCGAAGGCGTTTCGGGTCACAGCCAGCCGCCCGTGGTCACACCCGGCCGACACCACACTGCGCGTCGGGATGCTGTCGGTGGGTGCTGGAATGCTCGCTGGCGAGATGAGCCGGCACGCCACATTCAAGTTCTGCCTTGACCCCACGGTCGAGCATTGCATGGTGCTGGCTCGGCATGCCGGGGCGTCACGGTTCGCGTTCAACCAGTGCCTTGCGCTGGTGAAAACCGCCCTCACCCAACGCAGCATCGATCCAGGCACCGAGGTGCCGTGGAGCGGGTTTGATCTGATCAACGCGTTCAACGCGTGGAAGAAAACCGAGGACGCCGGCCGGATGTTCGTCGTCGACGCCGAGGGCACCGTCGACACCGAGGCGACCGGTCTCGCCTGGCGTGCCCAGGTGTGCCAGCAGGTGTTTGAGGAAGCCGCCGTTGATCTGGGCCAAGGATTGAAATCCTGGTCGGACTCCCGCTCGGGCAAGCGCAAGGGCAAACGCGTCGGTTTCCCGAAGTTCAAGAAGAAAAGCGGTGCTCTGCCATCGTTTCGACTGCGCAATAAGCACCGCGAGGGCCGCCCGCCTGCGATCCGCGTCGGCGAGAACAATCGGCCCCGCTCGATCACACTGCCGGGTATCGGGCAGATCGGGGTGCACGACGATACCCGGCGGCTGCGGCGCATGCTCGCCACGGGCCGGGCGAAGATCCTGTTCGCCACTATCAGCCGCCGCGCGGGTCGGTGGTGGGTAGCGCTGAACCTGGAGACCGCCGACCTGCACCCGGCCTACCAGCACCCGGCCCACGAACCTAACGATCTCAGCGGCTGGGTCGGCATCGACCGCGGCCTGTCGGCGTTCCTGGTAGGCGCCGACGCGGACGGCACCGAAGTCGCCCGCTTTCAGGAGGGGCCGAAAGCGCTTGCCGGCGGCCTCCAACGGCAACGTCGGCTGGCGAAATCGGTATCGCGCAAGAAGAAAGGATCCCGTAACCGCCATGCCGCCGCAGCCAAGCTCGCGCGGCACCACCATCACGTTGCCAATATCCGGCGGCATTTCCTGCATCAGGTCTCCAACGCGCTGGTCAAGACTCACGACCGGCTCGTCATCGAAGGCCTGAATGTGTCCGGGTGCTGGCCAACCACCGCCTCGCCAGGGCGATCTCGGATGCGGGCTGGGCCGAGTTCGCGCGGATGCTGGCCTACAAACAGGCATGGCGTGGCGGCGAACTCGTCATCGCCGATCGGTGGTTTCCGTCGAGCAGGCTGTGCCCGGTTTGCGGGGCCATCAACCGCGATCTGACCCTCGCCGATCGCGTGTTCACCTGCACGTGCGGCCATTCCGCCGACCGCGACGCGAACGCCGCGACGAACCTCGCCCACTGGGGCGAACAGCATCACCTCGACCCCCGGACCCCCAAGCACGGAGGCCGGGCCACCAACGCCCGCCGACGGGACGGCGCTGACCAGCAGCCTTCGTGTGCCGGTGAAACCGACCCGGGTGACGCGGGAACCGACGTTCGGACTGCGACAGCGGCTTCAGAACCGACGATCGCCCGAGAAGGGCGGTGCCGATCAACTCATAAGAGCGGTTCGGCACGCTTTACTGGCTAGAAACCTACCCGTAAGTAGGATTGCCACCATTTTCCGAATCGTGACTCAAAGTCCTCTTAATGGTGACACCTACTGTTCAGTACATGTGGATCGACGACACCAGTGCTGATGTCATCAAGGTTGACTTCGAGGCGCTCTACCACGGCGATGTCCTGGTAGAGGGCGATACCTCGGAGCAGCTCGACGACGAGCACCCGCTGCCAACCGCAGTCTGAGCAAGCGCGCGCCACGCGGCGCGCGCTCACCCGGGACTAGTTTGCCCGACAGGGCGCCTTGTCGATCTCCTATTTTCTTAGGCCACGTTCTCTTCTGCCGGCGGCTCGAGCATGTCGCCAAGCCGGCCAGTGATCAGGTCTTCGGCCTCGTCGACGATGCGTGACACCAATTCCCCGACCGTCGGGATGTCGTTGATCAGGCCCATCGAGGTGCCGACGGACCAGATGCCGGCGTCGACGTCACCGACCTCATACACCTTGTTGCCGCGCACGCCTGCGACCAGATCCTTCACGTCGGGGAACTGTCCGCCGTTGTTCAGGATCTCCACGACCTCGCGCGACACCGCATTGCTCGCCACCCTGGCGGTGTTGCGCAGCGGCCGGAAGATCAGCTCGGTGTCGAGCTCACTTCCTGCGACGATCGCTTCCTTGACGTTCTGATGGATCGACGACTCCACCGTGCACATGAAGCGACTGCCCATGTTGATGCCATCGGCACCCAGCGCCAGTGCCGCCACCAGACCGCGCGCGTCGGCGAACCCGCCGGACGCGATCATCGGAATCGTGATCTTCGATGCGGCCGCCGGAATCAATACCAGGCCCGGAATGTCGTCCTCGCCGGGATGGCCGGCGCACTCGAAGCCGTCGATGCTGATGCCGTCGACACCCAGACTCTGCGCTTTCACCGCATGCCGCACCGAGGTGCACTTGTGAAGCACCTTGATCCCGTTCTCATGGAACATCGGCAAGTGCGGCGCCGGATTGGATCCCGCGGTCTCCACGATCTTGATGCCGGCGTCGACGATCACCTGGCGGTACTCGTCATAAGGCGGCGGGTTGATGGTCGGCAGGATCGTCAGGTTCACGCCGAACGGCCTGTCGGTCAGCTCCCGCGTCTTGGCGATCTCGCGGGCCAAATCCGCAGGCGTCGGCTGGGTCAGCGCGGTCAGAAAACCCAGAGCGCCCGAGTTCGCCACCGCCGCAACGAGTTCCGCGCGCCCCACCCACTGCATACCGCCCTGCACAATGGGGTGCTCGACCCCGAAGGTCTCAGTGAACTTCGTCGTCAATGTCATCAGCGCGGTGCCATCCGGATCGCGCCGTCCAGGCGAATGACCTCGCCGTTGAGCATCGGGTTCTCCACGATGTGCACGGCCAGCGCGCCGTACTCGTCTGGCTTACCGAGGCGCGACGGGTGGGGCACCTGCTTGCCCAGCGACTCCCGGGCCGGCTCGGGCAACCCGGCCAGTAGCGGCGTGTCGAACAGGCCGGGTGCAATGGTGACGACGCGGATGAGCTCGCGAGACAGATCGCGGGCGATCGGCAGCGTCATACCGACGACCCCGCCCTTGGATGCCGAATACGCCGCCTGGCCGACCTGGCCGTCGAAGGCCGCGACCGACGCCGTGTTGACGATGACGCCTCGCTCCTCCCCGACCGGTTCGGTCTTGGCCATGCGCTCGGCGGCAAGCCTGATCACGTTGAAGGTGCCGATCAGGTTGATCTCAACGATCTTTCGGAACGCATCGAGCGGAAAAGGGCCGTCCTTGCTCAACGTCTTCATCGCGTTTCCAGTGCCTGCACAGTTCACGGCGATGCGAAGCGGCCCAAGCTTTTCGGCGGCGTCGAGTGCGGCGGTCACCGCGGCTTCATTGGTGACGTCGGTCTCGGCGAAGACGGCGCGGTCACCAAGCTCGGCGACGGCCTCCTTGCCGCGGATGTCGAGCACGACGACCTGCGCACCGGCGTCCAGCAGACGCTTCGTGGTGGCAAGGCCGAGCCCGGAGGCGCCGCCGGTGACAACGGCTACGGCGTCTTTGATCTCCACTTAGTGAATTCCTCTCTCTATACCCAGTCGCGTAGAACGGCTTCGGTATCCGCGCCGGCATCTCCGGGCGGGGTTGGCGTCG
This sequence comes from Mycobacterium sp., assembly GCF_035697385.1. GTDB lineage: Bacteria > Actinomycetota > Actinomycetes > Mycobacteriales > Mycobacteriaceae > Mycobacterium. Next base: position 4,247 of record NZ_DASSCY010000201.1, read on the forward strand.
GGGGCACGCTGCGGGAGAACCGCGGCGCGGGCATCGGCTGCAGGTAGTCGCCGTCGCGGTAGAAGGTGTCGCGCTCGGTGATGTGCGGCTCGGTTTCGACCTCGCCGAACGACAGCACCGGCGTCACGCATGCGTCGCTGTCGGCGAAGACCTTCGCCCAGTGGTCGCGGTCCTTGGAGGCGATGACCTCGGTCAGCCGGGCGCGCAACTCGGGCCAGCGGCTGATGTCGTTCTGGGCGGGCAGGTCTTCGCCATCGAGGCCGAGGCCTTTGAGCATCTCGGCATAGAACTGCGGTTCGATCGCGCCGACCGCGATGTGGCGCCCATCGGAACATGTGTAGGTGTCGTAGTAAGGCGCGCCGCCGTCGAGCATGTTGACTCCGCGCTCGTCGGACCAGAGTCCGTCGGCCCGGAAGGCCCAGATCATTTGGGCCAGCACGCTGGAACCGTCGACCATCGCCGCGTCGACCACCTGGCCCTTGCCCGACGTCTGCCGTTCCCACAGCGCAGCGAGGATGCCGACGAGCAAGAACATCGAACCCCCGCCGAAGTCTCCGGTGAGGTTCAGCGGCGGGACCGGGCGTTCGCCTGCCCGGCCGATCGAGTGCAGCACACCGTTGAGCGAGATGTAGTTGATGTCGTGTCCGGCCTGCAGGCGACGCGGACCCGTCTGGCCCCAACCCGTCATCCGCGCGTAGACCAGGCGCTCGTTGACCTTCGAGCAGTCCTCAGGCCCGAGTCCCAGCCGCTCGGTCACGCCGGGCCGCAAGCCCTCGACGAGCACGTCGGCCTTGGCGACCAGCTTGAGCACGAGGTCCCGGCCCTCGTCGGTCTTGAGGTTGGCGGCCACGGAACGACGGTTGCGCAGCGTGGCTTCGCGCTTGCTGGTCGGAATGCCCCCGAGCTTGCCAGGGCGCTCGATCCGCACCACGTCGGCGCCGAGGTCGCCGAGGATCATCGCGGCGTGTGGACCAGGCCCGATGCTGGCTAATTCGATGACTCGCAAACCGTGCAGTGGTCCCGCCATGCCTATAACCGCCCTCCGTTGGTCGACCGCCGACATAGCTTACTTGTATAACCAAGTCGGCCGGATCTAGGGTGCAGCCATGACAACGATCGACTCCGCCGCGCAGACCTATGCCGGCATCGACGACCTGTCCGTCGCGCTGACCGATGGCGTGCTGTCGGTGACGATGAACCGGCCGGACAGCCTCAACTCGCTGACGGCGGCGATGCTGACCGCCATCGGCGACACGTTGGGACGAGCCGCCGGCGATCCGCGGGTCAAAGTTGTGCGACTCGGCGGATCGGGTCGCGGCTTTTCCTCAGGTGCGGGGATCAGCGAGGAAGACCACGCCAACCCTGGCGCGAGCGGCACCCCGGCCGATGTGCTCGACGCGGCCAACCGCGCGGTCCGCTCGATCGTGAACCTGCCGCAGCCGGCTGTGGCCGTGGTGCAGGGACCGGCGGCAGGCGTCGGCGCATCGTTGGCTTTGGCGTGCGACGTCGTATTGGCCTCGGAAAAGGCGCTTTTCATGCTTGCCTTCACGAAGATCGGGTTGATGCCGGACGGCGGTGCGTCGGCGTTGATCGCGGCGTCGGTCGGCCGTCACCGCGCCATGCGGATGGCGTTGTTGGCCGAGCGCATCTCGGCCGCGGAGGCACTCGACTGGGGACTGGTCACCGCCGTCTATCCGGCCGACGAGTTTGACGTCGAAGTGGACAAGGTGATCTCGACGCTGGTGTCCGGGCCCGTAGTGGCGCTGCGCAAGACCAAGCAGGCCGTCAACGCCGCGACGCTCACCGAGCTCGAGGCTGCGTTCGAGCGGGAGACGCAGGGCCAGTTGCAGCTACTGGAATCCAACGATTTCCGGGAGGGCACCAAGGCGTTTCAGCAGCGCCGGCCAGCGAACTTCACCGACGCCTAACTCCCCGCGACCGACCGTGTTTGCACGGCGACACGCCGCGTAGATGCGTACAAAAGCGGTCGCTCGCGGCGCTTGAAGACCCGAAAATCGTTGGACTTCCCCGCAGTCCGTCGGACACCATCGACGGGTGAGTACGCAATACGACGTTGAACAGCCGGTGGCCAACGCCGGCGGTTGGCGCGTACTCGCACCCTTTCGGTCCCGCGAGTACCGCCTGCTGATGGCGGCGGTGTCCTTGTCGATCTTCGCCGAGGGCATGTGGGCCGTCGTGATGGCGCTTCAGGTCATCGAACTTTCCAACGACCCGACGTCGCTGTCCCTGGTTGCGACGTGCTTGGGCGCCGGCCTGGTCGCCTTCGTCCTCGTCGGTGGAATCGCCGCCGACCGGATCAGCCAGCGCGCGATCATCATCGCCGTCGAAACGGTCAACGTCATCGCCGTCTCCGCCATCGCCGTGCTGGGTCTTCTTGGCGCCCTGCAGATCTGGCACATGGCGGTCGCCGCGGCGGCGTTGGGTATCGCCGCGGCGTTCTTCTTCCCCGCCTACAGCGCCATCCTGCCGCGAATCCTGCCTGCCGAACAGCTGTTGGCAGCCAACGGAGTGGAAGGCGTGGTGCGGCCCGTCTTTCAGCGCGCCGTCGGCCCCGCGGTGGCCGGCGTCGTCGTCGGTGCGACGTTTCCCAGTCTCGGCGCCGTCGCCGTCGCGGTACTGTTCGCCATCGGGCTGCTACTGCTGGTGGCCACCCGCCCGGCGATGAAAACCCCTGCGCAGGAAACGGAACGGCCGCGTCTGCTTCGCGATCTGCGCGACGGCTTCGTGTTCATGCTGGGCACACCGTGGCTGCTTTGGACGCTTCTGTTCGCGAGCATGTTCGTGCTCGTGGTCCTCGGCCCCATCGAAGTCCTGCTGCCGTTCATCGCCAAGCAGCGATTCGAGGACGGCGCCCAGATGTTCGGCTTCATTCTGGCGTTCTTCGGCCTCGGTAGCGCTCTCGGCGCTCTGGCAGTGTCATCGGGCCGGCTGCCGCGTCGCTACCTCACGGTGATGCTGATGATGTGGAGTGTCGGCTCGATCCCACTGGTGGTGTTCGGCTTCACGTCGTCGTTCGCGGTGATGGCCGTTGCGACGTTCGTCATCGGCTTCACCGACGGAGCGGGCATGGTCATCTGGGGCACGCTGCTTCAGCGGCGCGTCCCGACCGAGATGCTGGGCCGGGTATCGAGCCTGGACTTCTTCGTGTCGCTGGCCTTCATGCCGGTCTCGTTCGCGATCGTCGGGCCGCTGTCGAAAGTCGTTTCCATGCAGACGATCTTCTTGGTGGCTGGCATCGCGCCTGTGCTGCTGGCGGCGGTGGCCATGTGGGCCGCGCGGATGCGCCAGGACGAGTTGGCCCACCCCCTGCGGGGATAATCCAGCGTTAGACGCCGAACACCGGCGGCAACGCCAGCACCATGATCAGGCCCCAGAAGAAGTGGGTGAGTACAGGTGCCAGCACCCCGCCGGTGACTCGGCGCTCGTATGCGCACACGGCGCCGAGGATCACTGCGGCGAACGCCAGCATCGGATTACGGGTGGCCAGCACGGCCGCGACGTTGACGATCGTCGAGATGATGGCGGGATAGGCGTTGCCCAACGCGGTGTACAGCGCGCCACGAAAGTACAGTTCCTCGGCGACACCGTTGACCACGGTGATGAACACCACCAGCGCCAGCGGCCCGTAGTCAGCGAATTCCAGTACCCGCGTGATGTATTCGCGCACTCCGGGGATCTCGCGCGCCACCAGGCCACCGACCAGGAACGCGCCACCGGCCGCCACGCCCACCAGCGTCCCGGTGATCCACGGGCGCTGGTTTCGGCCGCGGAACCGCACACACCCCAAGTGCAGCGGGCCCGACGCGAACGCGCCGACGGTCCACACCGCCGCCAGCGCAAGGGTAAGCCAGTAGAACGACGAGTCGCCGGGCTGACGAGTCAGGGAATACCCAAGCAGCGCAGCGCCGATCACCAGTACGACAGCGACGACGATGCGACGGCGCCGAATCAGTGCGGGCGGTTCGTGATAGGGCACAGCAACAGTCGTGGCGATGTCGCGCACTTCGCGCAGGGTCATGCGGGGTTCGCCTTCGGTACGAGGCTGACCAACGTGTCCAGCCCAGTGCGCACCGCGGCGGCGACGGGGCCCGGCACGGCGCCGAACAGACCAAAGACCGGGTGGACGAACGGCGGCGTGATCGCCCGGGCCAACTGCTGAAGGCGCAGTGTGTCGCCGCCGGCCCAGATCGGGTCCGTGTCGGCGAGATGGTGTGGATCGGTGAGCGCGTTGACGGGCTGGGGCCGGTTACTCCTCAGCGCGCGGGAGATCGCGTCGTCAATACAGATCAGGCCGCCAGGCGGGTCCCCTACCACGTCGCGCAGTCGCCCTTCCGACGCCATCATCGGATGGTCAAGGGACTCCACCAGATCCGAGGCCAGCCCGCCCGGCACGGGGAGCACGGCCGACGTCATCCACGACACGACCCCGGTCTTTACGCCATGGATGGGCAGCCCGGCGCGCCACTTGCCCGATATTCGCGCGTAGGCCCGCAGTAGGTCACCGTAGGAGGTGGTCTCGGGGCCGTAGATGTCGTATGCGCCCGCAGGCACCCGGTCGGAATCGGCGGCCGCGACGAGGTAGTGGAGCACGTCGGAGATCGAGATCGGGTCGATCGGGTTCGCCGACCACTCCGGCAGCGGGATGAACAGAAACCGGTCGCCGACGTAGCGGAGCATCTCGAACGACGTCGACCCGGCCCCGATGATCATCGCCGCACCCAACCACACCACCTCGGGCCCGCCCTCGATGCTCAACGCGTGTGCGACCTCGGCGCGGCTGGTCAGGTGCTCGGAGAGGTCCTCTTCGTCGGGGACGAAACCGCCGAGATACACGATTCGACGGACACCGGCCTCCTTCGCCGCGCTCGCGACATTGCCGGCGGCAAGGTTGTCGGCATCGCGGAAGTCGGGCTGGCCGATGCCGTGCACCAGGTAATACAACACGTCGATCGGACCCGCCTCGGCGAAAGCGTTCTTCGCAGACGCCTCGTCATGGGCGTCCAGAGTCACGCCCGTGATGTCGTCGTGCCAGCCGAAATCGGCCAACCGCGCAGGGTTTCGGGTGGCAGCGACGACGTCGTGCCCCGCGTCTAGCAGGGCGGTGACGAGCCGCGAACCGACGTAGCCGGTGGCGCCGGCAACCAGGATCCGCACGGTATTCACCGTACGGCTGTACCCCGCCCACTCCGTACGAAAACGCCAGCAGCGATGCCGGCCATCGCCGCATCCACCGCGCGGTGTGCATCCTTAGCGGTGAGACGTCTTGTGCTGGTGAGGAATTGGTAGTAGAGCGGCGCGGATACCTGCCGGATGGCAGCCGCCGCATCAGTCCCTTGGGGGGCTTCACCCCTGGCGACCGCGTCGACCACACATCCCGACCACTCCGTGACACGGCGGTCATAGAACGTCGATAACGCCTCGGCCGTCCGCTGATCACACGTGGCTGCGGCGATGATCGCCTTGAAAAGCCGGCCCTGCCGGGGATCCGCCAGCGTGCGCCGCACCAGCGCGGCATTCGCACGCAGATCGCCCCGAAGCGATCCGGTATCGGCGCGGGGCAGCGATTGCTCGGCCATGTCGCACAGCAGATCGGTCACCAACGCGGGCACGGACCCCCAGCGGCGGTACACGGTCGACTTGCCAACACCCGCGCGTTGGGCGACATCGGTGAGTTCCAGCCCGTGCAGGCCCGACTCGACCAGCATGTCGCCGGTGGCGCGCAGCACCGCCGCCCGCACGGCGGCGGTCCGCCCACCCGGTCGCGTTGTGCCCGATTCAGTCATGAACCCATGTTAACGGGAACAGAGTTTCATTAGATGCTGTTGTGCCGATAGAGTGTTAACGAAACTACAGTCCTTTTAAGGAGGAAGTATGGAGTATCGACGGGTCGGCGACTCGGGCCTCGTAGTGTCCGAATTGAGCCTGGGTACGGCCACATTCGGCGGAGTAGGCGACTTCTTCGGGGCATGGGGCGACACCGACGTCAAACAGGCCCGCGCGTTGATCGACCTGTGCCTCGACGCAGGAATCAACCTGTTCGATACGGCCGACGTGTATTCCGATGGCGCATCGGAGCAGGTCTTGGGCGAGGCGCTGCGCGGACGGCGCGACGACGTGCTGATCTCGACCAAGGCCAGCCTGCCAACCGGCCCCGACGATTGGGGGTCGTCGCGCTCACGGCTTCTTCGGGCCGTCGACACCGCGCTGTGCCGGCTCAAAACTGACCGCATCGACCTGTTCCAGCTGCACGGTTACGACGCGTACACACCGATCGACGAGGTGCTGCAAACCCTGCAGATGCTCGTCGAGCAGGGAAAGGTCCGCTACACCGGCGTATCCAACTTCTCCGGGTGGCAGCTGATGAAGTCGCTGGCGTGCGCCGACGAGAGCCACCGACCACGCTATGTCGCGCATCAGGTGTACTACTCGCTCGTCGGCCGCGACTACGAGTGGGAACTCATGCCGCTGGGCCTCGAGGAAGGCGTCGGGGCCATCGTGTGGAGCCCGCTGGGCTGGGGCCGGTTGACGGGAAAGATCCGCCGTGGCCAACCGCTGCCCGGTCGCAGCCGGCTGCATGCGACCGCCGCCGCGGGTCCACCCGTGGACGACGAGGCGCTGTTCGCGATCGTCGATGTGCTCGACGAGATCGCGGCCGAGACGGGCAAGACTGTGCCGCAGATCGCCCTCAACTGGCTGCTGCGCCGGCCGACGGTGTCGTCGGTGATCATCGGCGCCCGCGACGAGGCGCAGCTTCGCGACAACCTCGGGGCGGTCGGCTGGCGACTCGACGCCGAGCAGATCGCACGGCTCGACGCCGTCAGCGCCCGCGAGGCCCCGTATCCCTACTTCCCGTACTTCCGCCAGGAGGGGTTCGCGCGGCTCAATCCGCCCATTGCGGTCTAGCTGGTGGCGTCGCGGTGCACCTCGATGAGCCGCTGGTAGACCTGCGCATTGTGGCGGTTGTTGGCGACCTCGGCGTCACTGAGCTCGCGCCGAACACTGCCAGGCACTCCCGTCACCAGTGACCGCGGCGGCACGACGATGCCCTGCGGAACCAGTGCACTCGCAGCGATCAGCGAGCCCGTCCCGATGTGTGCGCCGTTGAGGATGACCGCGCCCATGCCGATGAGCGCATCGTCTTCGACGACGCAGCCGTGCAGGACCGCGTTGTGGCCGACGCTGACGCCTGCGCCGATGCTGACCGGGAACTCGGGGTCGACGTGGATCGTCACCCCGTCCTGGATATTGGTGCCGAATCCGATCTCGATGGGCTCGGCCTCGGCGCGCAACGTGGCTCCGTACCAGACGCTGGCCCTGGCGGCGAGCGTGACCTGACCGATCACGCTTGCATTTGGGGCAATCCAGGATTCGGGATGCAGTTGGGGCGCGCGACCGCGAATGGGCAGGATCAGCGGCTCATGCATGCGCGTCATCGTATTCACCCGTTGTTTGCCGCTCGGCTACGCTCCTCAATTGCTCATGGATAAACCCACCGCCCTCGACGTGGTCGACGGCGTCGACCTGACCGGCAAGACCTGTGTGGTCACCGGCGCCTCGGCTGGGCTCGGGCGCGAGGCCGCACGCGCGCTGGCCGCGACCGGGGCGCACGTCGTGCTGGCGGCTCGCAATGCCGCGGCCCTCGAGGAGACACAGCAGTGGCTGCGTGAGGATCTGCCAGAGGCTAAGACCTCGGCGGTGCGTCTCGACCTGACCTCGCTGGTCAGCGTGCGCGCGGCCGCGGCGGCGATTCAGGACATCGCGCCCGTCATCCATGTACTGATGAACAATGCCGGCGTGATGTTCACGCCCTTCGGCCGGACGTCCGACGGCTTCGAAATACAGTTCGGCACAAACCATCTCGGCCACTTCGAACTCACGCGACTGCTCACGCCGCAGCTCGTCGCTGCCGAGGGAGCGCGGATTGTGATCCTGTCATCGGAGGGTCACCGGATGGCCGACGTGGATCTCGACGACCCCAATTGGGAACGACGCGAATACGACAAGTTCGCCGCGTACGGTGCCTCGAAGACCGCCAACGTCCTGCACATGGTCGAGCTGGACCGGCGGCTGCGTGATAGCGGAGTCAGGGCGTATTCGGTGCATCCAGGCGTTGTCGCAACGTCATTGGCTCGCCACATGACCCGCGATGACTTCGACAACCTGAGCCAACTCGCGCCGGCGGGTCCCAGCACGAAAACGATCGACGTCCGCCGCGATTTCGCGATGCCCGAACACGGAGCGGCCACCCAGGTGTGGGCGGCGGTGAGCCAGGAACTGGCGGACGTCGGATCCGTGTATCTCGCAGACTGCCGGATCCGTGACAACGTCGCGCCGTACGCGCTAGACACTGACCGCGCCATGGCGCTCTGGGAATTGTCGGAAAGCTTGTGCGACGGCTGAGGATTCGGGTTCGAAGTTCTAGTGACGCCGAAAGCGACGTTAGACGGCCAAAGTGCGAGTGGGTCGCCGCAAAACGTCGATTTCGGCGAAAGCCCAGAGCCTCAAACGCCTTGGTACGTCTTGCGATAACTCGACGGCGACATGCCAACCCCGCGGCGCAAGTGGTGGCGCAGGTTGCCGCCCGAGCCGAGGCCGGAGAGCCGGGCAACCTCGTCGACGGGCAGATCGCGCGACTCCAACAACTCACGGGCCCTGTCGATCCGACGGCGCCGTACCCAGACGCCCGGTGACTGACCGGTCTCCTCGCGGAATCGACGGTTGAACGTGCGGGCACTCATCTTGGCGTGCCGCGCCAATCGCTGCACCGACAGTTCCTCGTCGAGATGCCGCAACGCCCATTCCCGGGTTGCCGCGGTGGAGTAGTCATCGGGTTCGGGCACCTGCCGGTCGATGAACTGGGCCTGACCGCCTTCACGCCACGGGGGCACCACGCAATACCTCGCCACCGCGTTGGCCACCTGTGCCCCGTGATCGGAGCGAATGATGTGCAGGCACAAGTCAATTCCCGCGGCCAGCCCCGCAGAGGTCAGCACATCGCCGTCGTCGACGAACAACACGTTCTCGTCGACCCGCACCTCGGGGAACATCCGCCGCAACGTGTCGGCGAATTTCCAATGCGTGGTGGCTGGTCGCCCATCGAGCAGGCCAGCTGCGGCGAGCACGAAGGCGCCGGTGCAGATCGACACCATCCGCGTGCCGGGCCGGATCGTCGCGAACGCCGCCGTCGCCTCCGGTGTGAGAACGCCGTCGACGCGAGCCGGCGCATAACGCGTCCCTGGGATGACCACCGTGTCCGCGGTGGCCAGCGCCTCCGGACCAGCCGCGGGCACAATGTCGAAGCCGGTGGTCGACGCGACCGGTTCCCGCGTCAGCGCGCAGGCAATCACCTCGTAGAGCGGATCGCCGCCGGCGTCGGTCGCATTGGAGAACAGCGTCGGCGCGATCGTGGCGTCGAACCCCACCACCGGCGGCAGCAGCAATACCGCGATGCGATGCATGCCGCCATTCTGGCATGTTTTTGACGAATAGTGTCATTCATGCCACTGGTCAGGTCGTGGACCTTTCGGCGACAGTGATCCGGTGACGTTGGCCGCCGCAGAGAAGAACACGCCCCTGGGCCGCATCCACTGGGCGTGGGTGGTGGCCGCCGTCAGTTTCATCGCGATCCTCGGCGCTGCGGGTTTCCGCTCAGTGCCCGGCGTGATGATGAACCCGCTGCACCACGAGTTCGGCTGGTCGCACGGCGTGGTCGGGTTGGCGATGTCGGTCAACATGACGCTGTTCGGCCTGACCGCACCGTTCGCAGCGGCGTTGATGGACCGCTTCAGGGTGCGTCCGGTGCTGTCGGCGGCGCTGATGCTGATCGCGACCGGATCGGCGCTGAGCGTGACGATGACGGCCAGCTGGCAGCTGGTGCTGTTGTGGGGCGTACTGGTCGGTGTCGGCACCGGCTCCATCTCGATGGGATTCGTCGCCACCGTCGCGACGCGATGGTTCGAGGCGCGCCGCGGCGTGGTCACCGGCGTGCTGACGGCCGCGAGCGCGACTGGTCAGTTGATCTTCCTGCCGGTCGTCGCCGAGGTCACCACCAGGCACGGCTGGCGATGGGCATCGCTGATCGTCGCCGCAGCCGCGCTTGGCGTGGTGCCGCTGGTGGTGGTCTTCATGCGAAACTACCCGCAGGACAAGGGCTTAACGCCCTACGGCGCAACGACAGCCGAGCCGGCCGTGGTACCCGCATCGAGTTTCCGCGCGGCGTTCGACGGGCTGCTGCTGGGTGTTCGCGTGCCGGCGTTCTGGCTGCTGGCCGCCAGCTTCGCCATCTGCGGGATGACCACGAACGGTTTGATCGGCACCCATTTCATTCCCGCCGCCAATGACCACGGCATGCCCACCACCGTCGCCGCCGGGCTGCTGGCCACCATCGGCATCCTCGACGTCGCAGGAACGGTGTTCTCGGGCTGGCTCACCGACCGTGTCGACCCGCGGTTGCTGCTGGTCGTGTACTACACCGGGCGCGGCATCTCGCTGCTGTTGCTGCCCTCTTTGCTATCGCCCCAGGCCGAACCGAGCACGTGGGTATTCGTGATCTTCTACGGCCTGGACTGGGTGGCCACCGTGCCGCCGACCATCGTGTTGTGCCGCAATTACTTCGGCGCACGGACGCCGGTCGTGTTCGGCTGGGTCTTCGCGTCGCACCAGCTCGGCGCCGCCGTCGCTGCCGCGGGTGCCGGCTGGCTGCGTGACCTGCAGGGCGGCTACGACACGGCGTTCTACCTCGCGTCTGGCCTCTGCTTCGTCGCCGCGCTGCTCTGCGCAAATGTGCGAAAAGCGCAGGTCAGCATGCCTGGAGTGTGATTCGGGCCAGATGGTGACTTTGCCGTGGAGCATTGGCTGCCTTTAACATGCGATGCGGGTTGAGGGGACCTGACGAGCCGAGGAGCCGGAGTTGAAGACGCGCATCAGCAAGACCATGGGCGCTGTAGCGGGCGTTGCCGCGATCGCAATGTCGATCCCGCTGGCGATCAACGCATACGCCGAGCCCGCGGAGCCGACACCGACGCCGATCGAGAATCCGTACCCCGATCTGCAGGGGCCCGGCTGCGACGCGTTCAGGACATCGCTGCCCAATTACAAGACGCTGGCGAACGTGCCGGTCGGGCAGGCAATGGCCAGCATCCCCGACATTTCCACCTTCAACTCGCTGGCGTCGGGCCAGGCGAACCCCACGGTCAACATGGTGCCGATGCTCGACAACGGCCCGTACGTGGTGTTCGCGCCGACCAACGAGGCATTCGCCGAGCTGCCACAGCTCGATGCGCTGAAGGCGGATCCGGCGGCGCTGACCAAGCTGCTCTACTACCACGTGTTCCTCGGCCTGCTCGGTGTCGACGACGTGAAGGGCCAGCGCCCCACGCAGGAGGGCACCGAGATCAAGGTGACGGGCAAGGGCGGCGACATCAAGATCAACGACACCGCCAAGGTGCAATGCGGCGCGATCCAGGCCGCCAACGCCCGGATCTACTTGATCGACACGGTCCTCGATCCGGCGCTCGGCCCCGAGCCGATCACGCCGTCGGCGACGTCAAGCACGACGACCACCACCACGACGACGACCACCGAGACCACGGCGTCGCCGACCGAGACGCCTGCCGCGGACGCGCCGATCGGCTGAGGCCTACAGCCCTAGGTCGCGGCCGATGATCTCCTTCATGATCTCGGTCGTGCCGCCGAAGATGGTCTGGATGCGTACGTCGACGTAGTCGCGGGCGACCTTGTACTCGTTCATGTAGCCGTATCCACCGTGCAGCTGCACGCAGTTGTCGACGACTCGCTTGCCGAGCTCGGTGCACCACCACTTGGCCTTGGAGGCCTGCACCGCGGTGAGCTCGCCGTCGACCACTGCGCGCAGGCATCGGTCGACGTACTGTTCGGCGATCTCGAGCTCGGTGTCCATCTCGGCCATCAGGAACCGGTTGTGCTGGAAGCTGCCGATCGGCTGCCCGAACGCCTTGCGGTCCTTGACGTATTGCAATGTCTCGCGCCAGGTTTCGCGGGCACCGGCGACCGCGGCGATCGCAATGGAGAGGCGCTCGGACGGCAGGTTGTGCATCAGGTGATAGAAGCCCTGCCCTTCCTTGCCCAGCAGGTTGTTACCCGGCACCCGGACGTTCTCGAAGTGAAGTTCGGCGGTGTCGGCGGCGTGCAGGCCCATCTTGTCGAGCTTGCGGCCGCGTTCGAAGCCCTCCATACCGCGTTCGACGACCAGCAGCGAGAACCCCTTGTGCCCGGCTTCGGGGTCGGTGCGGGCGACGACGATCACGAGGTCGCAGTTGATGCCCGCGGAGATGAATGTCTTGGAGCCGTTGAGGATCCAGTCGTCGCCGTCGCGCACCGCGGTGGTCTTGATGCCGGCCAGGTCGCTGCCTGCGCCCGGTTCGGTCATCGCGATGGCGCCGATGAGTTCACCGGTGATGTAGCCGGGAAGCCACCGCTGCTTCTGCTCTTCGGTGGATAGCGATGCGAAGTACGGGCCGACGATGTCGTTCTGCAAGCTCAGGCCCGGAGTGGCAGGGCCGAATTTCGAGAACTCCTCGACGATCACGGCATTGAAGCGGAAGTCGTCGACGCCCCCGCCGCCGAACTCCTCAGGCATGTTGAACCCGATGAGGCCGTATTTGCCTGCGGCGACATACGATTCGCGGTCGACGAGTCGCTCCGCTTCCCACTTCTCGACGTGCGGGGCGCATTCCTTCTCGAGGAACTGCCTGGCGGTTTCCCGCAACTGTTCGTGCTCGGGTTCGAATACCAGTCGTTTCATTAGCGGGCCTTCCAGACGGGCTGCCGCTTCTCGGCGAACGCCCTCGGTCCTTCCTTGGCGTCCTCGGACATGATCAGCGTGGAGATCTCGCGCATGGTGCGTGACCAGCCGGCCTCGTCGTCGGTGATCACGCCGTCGTCAACACCGACGGCCACGCGCTTGCTCGCCTGCACGGCCAGCGGCGCATTTACAGTGATCCGGTCGGCGAGCGCCAGCGCGGCGTCCAACTCGGTGCCGTCGGGAACCACCGCATTGATCAGTCCCCACTTCAGCGCGTCGGCCGTCGACATCGGCTCGCCGGTGAACAGCAACTCCATGGCCACCTTGCGTGGGAGCTGATCAGCGATGCGGAATGCCCCACCGGCGGCAGCGATCAGACCCCGCTTGACTTCGGGCAACCCGAACGACGCGCTCTCCCGCGCGACGACAAGATCACTGGCCAAGGCGAGCTCAGTGCCGCCGCCCAGAGCGGTGCCGTTCACCGCGGCGATGGTGGGCTTGTCGATGAAGTGGCGGACGTAGCCGCCGAAACCCCACTTGGGTTGTTCGGGGTGCATGATGTTCTCGCCCTTGGCCAGTGCCTTGAGATCGGCTCCGGCGCAGAAGGATTTGTCGCCGGAGCCGGTGATCACCACGACGCGTACATCGGGATCCTGCTGGGCTTCGGCCATCGCGTCACCAACGGCAATGCTGACCGCGGCGTTGACCGCGTTGCGCGCCTCGGGTCGGTTGATGGTGATGACCATGACGGACCCGCGGCGCGTAACAAGCGCCGCAGAGTCGAGCCGAGCTTCGGTCACCGCCTCATTCACAACAGCTCCAAGATGGTGGCGTTGGCCTGGCCGCCGCCCTCACACATGGTCTGCAGACCGTACTGAATTCCCTTGTCCCGCATGTGATATAGCATCGTGGTCATGATGCGTGCACCGGACCCGCCAAGCGGATGGCCGAGCGCGATGGCCCCGCCGTTCGGGTTGAGCTTCTTCTCGTCGGCACCGATGTCCTTCAGCCAGGCCAGCGGCACAGGGGCGAACGCCTCGTTGACCTCGAACACGCCGATGTCCTCGAGCCGCAGCCCGGAGCGCTTCAGCACCTTCTGGGTTGCGGGGATCGGCGCGGTCAGCATGATCACCGGATCGGCGCCGGCAAGCGTGGCGGTGTGCACCTTGGCGATCGGCTTGAGCCCCAACGACTTCGCCTTCTCGGCCGACATGAACAGCAGTGCGGCCGACCCGTCGGAGATCTGCGACGAGTTGCCGGCATGGATGACGCCGTCCTCCTTGAACGCCGGCTTGAGCTGAGCCATCTTCTCGATGGTGGTGCCGCGGCGGATCCCCTCGTCCTTGAGCACTACATTGTTTTCAGAGCCGCCCTTCTGCTCCTTGATGGCCACGATCTGGTCGTCGAACGCGCCCGAATCCTGAGCGGCAGCGGCCTTGTCGTGTGAAGCCAACGAGAACTCGTCGACCGCGGTGCGGTCGAAGCCCCACTGCTCGGCGATCATCTCGGCGCCGATGCCCTGGTTCGGGGTCTGCGTGTAGCGATTGCGGAACGCCTCGGGGTAGGGATGGCCGCCGTTGGCCAGCGAGGAACCCATGGGCACCCGCGACATCACCTCGACTCCGCCGGCGACCACCACGTCGTAGTGGCCCGCCACCACGCCTGCCGCCGCGAAGTGCACTGACTGCTGACTCGACCCGCACTGCCGGTCGACGGTCACGCCAGGAACGCTCTCCGGCCAGCCGGCGGCCAGTACCGCGGTGCGGGCGATGTCGAGCGCCTGCTCGCCTGCCTGCATGACGCAGCCCCAGATGACGTCGTCGACGATGCCGGGGTCAACGCCGGCCCGCTCCACGAGGCCGTTGAGCACCTGCGCGGACAGCTCGCCGGGATGCACACCCGACAGCCCGCCGTTGCGCTTGCCAACCGGCGATCGCACCGCCTCGACGATTACCGCTTCAGCCATTGGATTCTCCTTCGAAGTTGCGTGGGGCTATCCCAGACGGGTCCACTGTCGAACGTAAACGAACAAGGTTTACTAGGTCAACCTACTGGTTGGTAGGTCTCAGACTGCGGCGGGCACTACGATCAGCAGGTCGGCCGTCCTCCCACATGGTTTACTGAGTTGCATAACAGGCCGGCAGGCCGATGAGGTTGTTATTGGGAGAGGTAGTGACTCGAAGCACACCGCTGGCGCCGATGATGGGCCCGAATGCCATCAACGCGAGTGCGGCGGTCCGGTCCCCGAAGACGGCCGAGCTCGTCGCGGGCACGCTGCGCCGCATGGTGGTCGACGGTCAGCTCAAGGATGGCGACTTCCTGCCCAACGAGGCCGAGCTGATGGCCCACTTCGGCGTCAGCCGGCCGACACTGCGCGAGGCCGTTCGAGTGCTGGAGTCCGAGCGCCTCGTCGAGGTGCGGCGTGGCTCGCGCACCGGCGCCCGGGTGCTGGTGCCTGGGCCGGAGATCGTCGCCCGCCCTGCAGGCCTATTGCTCGAGCTGTCGGGCGCCACGATCGCCGACGTCATGGTGGCGCGCGCAGGCATTGAGCCCATGGCTGTGCGGCTGCTGGCCGAATCCGGCACCCCTGAGGCGTTCGACGAGCTCGACAAGATGCTGCAGGAGCACATACCCGCCGGCTGGCAGTCGGGCCGCCTTGCGGAAACCACCGGCGACTTCCACCGCAAGGTGGTTGAGCTGTCCGGCAACTCGACGCTGGGGATCATCGCGGGCATGCTGCACGAGATCACGGTGCGGCACACCGCATTCGTGTTCAAGAAGGGCCGGCCCGTATCCAAGGCGGACTACGAGAAGCTGATGCGGTCCTATCGGCGGCTGATGCAATTGTTGCGCTCGGGCGACGGTGCCGGGGCGGAGGCCCATTGGCGCAAGCACCTCGATGTGGCACGCAACCTGATGCTGGAGGGACTCGAGACCGTCAAGGTCCGCGACGTGATGGGCTGACCGCGCCGTCGCTGTCCTTCTGCCACGTCACGTGCACGGGGACATCGTCGTCCCAGGGCTGACGCGTCACCATATCAGCGACTTTCACGTAACCCCTTTCGAATTCGCCGGTGGCGGCGTCGACCAGCCGGTATTGCTGGGTCTGCCGCTGGATCGGTTGCGCGTCGAGAAGTAGTACGCGAACTTCGCCGGGTTCGAAGTGGCATCGCTCCTGCAGAGCCTCGATCAGCTGCTCGTTGTGCATGTGGCCGTCGCCGAAGTTCCAGCCGATAGCGGTGCTGCAGATCCGCTCGCCGTCGGTAAGGACATAGTCGCTCTCGTTGTGTCCTGCCATCGCACGGTGCGCAAGCGTGAACATCGCACGGCCGTGAGTGTTGAAGGCGCGGAACGCATATCCCATGTAGAGGTACATCTGGGCGGTTTCCGGGCTGCCGTAGTACCGCTCCATCTGCGCCTGCGGCATGCTCGCAATTGACACGACGCCCTTTTCGATCTTCTCTGCGGCCGACGGCTTCACGCACCACAACCCGGTGTCCCAGTTGCCGGCGTAGTACCGCATTCCAGGGAGGAAGGAAACCTTGCGCGGGAACAGGTTTCCGACAATCACCGTGCCTGCGACGACGACGAACAACACAATCGGCCATGGGCTCTGCAGGTCGCCGAGGCCAAGCCCGGAGTGGCCGACGAACAGCGCCAGCACGGAGAACATCATGAACACGTTCCACTCCAGCGGCACGCCCATCGGTATCGACGACAGAATTCCGAAGTGGAAGCACAGCATGATGAATGCGGCGATCGCCGTCGCCCAGCCGCCATGGGAGAAGAACAACACCAGCGGGACGAGCCCCTCGATCGCGGTGCTGAAGTGAGCGAGGATCCGCGACAGCCGCCCCGGCCGCAGATCGTCGGGAAACCGTTCGAAGAACTTGCGTTTGATCCACCGCGGCCGGAACACCGGGTTGTTGCTCATCATCGTCGAGATGACGAACGGAAAGTGCTTGTTGAGTTTCGAGGTCGCCGCACCGAGCCAGATCACCAGGCACACCAGCTTGGCGGCGATGATCATGTCGACGCCGGTGAACAAGAACGTGACGGTCAGCGACGCGTAGACCTCGCCACGGGCGGCCAGAAAAATCACCTTGTCGCGCAGGCCGAGCACCGCGAGCAGGCCCAGGATCGCCCAGATCTGCCATAGCGGCAGCACCCCGATGGTGGTGTTCAGCGCCGGAATCGGTCCGGTGCCGTCCGAGAACAAGGCCCAGATCAGCACCGCCACCAGTGCGCCGTACAGCAGGGCATCGAATGGCGTGCGCTCGGTGCCCTTGGTCAGCGGTATCCGGTTCGGCCACGGCGGCAGCCGAATGGTCTTGGGCCGCAACCAGTACAGGAGCGATCCCATCGGCGGGAAGAAGCGGTTGTTCAGTGGGCCGAATCCACATCCGAGGCCGACCACCTCGAACAGCATTGTGTAGAGGACGACCTTCTGGAACACGATCGGCTCCGACCACCACTGCCCGACGTCGGTGAAACCGTCGACGCCCGTGGTCGCCAGCGCGAACAGCCAGCCGCCGAGGATGTAGAGCAAGATCTTGACGACGTAGAACAGGTGCAGCACGACGGGCGTTCCGAAGCCCACCTCGGCCCAGTGCCGGGCCATCGGCTTGATCTTCTCCGCGCGAGTGCCTTTGCTCCACTGCTCGTAGTCGACTACGGGTGCGTCCTGCTTGAGAAAACCCATGACCAGTAAGACTAGAACGTGTTCTAGTCGAAGGGAATCAGTTCCCGCATGCCGACGCCGTCGTCGCCCTAGCCTTACCGGAATGACCACCTTTGCCCTGGTACACGGCGGATGGCATGGCGCGTGGTGTTGGGAGCGGTTGACCCCGTTCCTGCAGCAAGCCGGTCATGACGTGGTGACGATGGATCTGCCGAGCGACGACGGAACGGCCAGTTTCGACACCTACGCCGACGTGGTGTGCGCGGCGCTCACCGGATGTGACGACGATGTCGTGCTGGTCGGACACTCCTTCGGCGGAAACACCGTGCCGCTGGTGGCGGCCCGCCGCCCGGTCCGCCATCTGGTGTACCTGTGCGCGATCGTCCCGGACATCGGCCGCAGCGTGGCCGATCAATTGGGCGACGAAATGGAGATGCTGAACCCGGCGTATCTGGACGGGCTGAGCGTGCCGGACGAGCAGCTACGGCAGATGTGGGCGGATCTCCATATTGCCCGAACGATGTTCTACGGCGATTGCGACGAGCCGACCATCAAGGCCGCCCTTGACCGTCTCCGGCCGCAGTCGGGATTTCCAGCGCTGCAGCCGTTCTCACTCGCCGAATTCCCCGCTGTGGAAACGACATCCATCGTGTGCGGCGAGGATCAGATCCTGCGCCCCGAATGGTCGAGGCGAACGGCTCGCGAGCGGATCTGCGCAGAGCTCATCGAGCTTCCGGGAGACCACTCGCCGTTCTACTCACGGCCATCGGTGCTTGCCGATGTTCTGCTCGGCCTGGCGAACTAGGCGTCGGCCTTGGCCGGTGGCCGATAGAAGATGGCCAGCTGGCCGATGCCGCCGGCCAGGCCCAGGCCGGCCGAGATCAGCAGACCCCACCAGCCGTGGAGGAATTCGTAAAGGCCGGTGGTACCGAAGAGCACGTAGTCCAGGCTGAGCTTGCCCGCACCGATGGTCGCCACCGCGACGGCGGACACCGCGAGCACCAAGTTGTACTCCCAGCCCTCCTTGACGATGAAGAAGCCGTTGGGCCGGTGCACAGTCCAGGCGGCGACGAGCATCAGGGCGACGAAACCGGCGGCGGGGACCGGGGTGAGCAACCCGAGCGCCAGGCCAATGCCCGCCGACATCTCTGTTGTCGCCGCGATCCTCGCGTGGAACATGCCCGGCTTCATCCCCATGCTGTCGAACCAGCCCGCGGTGCCCTTGAGGCCCCCCGGCCCGAAGAACTTGTTGTAACCGTGGGCGGCCATGGTCAGACCCAGCGCCACCCGCAGGATCAGCACTCCGACGTCGTAGGCAGTCATGCAACAGAATCTAGGCCATGTGTTAAGCCGCCGCCCAGCCCCCGTCCACGCTGAGGATGGCGCCGTGAATGTTCGCGGCGTCGTCACTGGCCAGGAACACCACCGCGGCGGCGACCTCGGCCGGGGTGCTCATCCGCCGCGACGGGATGCGCGCGAGCACGGGCGCGACGTGGTCGGCGAACTGCTCCTGGCGTTCTGTGGCGATCGGCCCCGGGGCGACGGCGTTGACCCGCACTCCGAACGGCCCGTACTCCGCGGCCCACGACTGGGTCAACGAATGAATCGCCGCCTTGTTGGAGCTGTAGACGGCGGACCCGTCGCCGCCGCGCAGCCCGGTGATCGACCCGATGTTCACGATCGCGCCCTCACCCCGCTGCACCATCGCCGGAGCGAGCGCCCCGGTCAGCAGGAACGGCGCGAACACGTTGACCGCGAACGCATCACGCAGCAGTTGCTCGGAGATGTCAGCGGTCGGCGTCGGCATCAGCAGCATCGCCGCGTTGTTGACCAGGATGTCGATGTGCCCGCCCGCAGCGGCGGCGGCCTGCTCGGCAAGGCGACGAACCTCTACTCCTCCTGCGCCGATATCGGCGGCGACGAACTCGGCGCGGCCCCCTTCGGATCGGATGCCCGCGACGACGGCATCGCCCCGTTGCTTATCGCGACCACTGACGACGACGAATGCTCCTTCACCGGCCAACGCGGAAGCGATGGCCACGCCGAGACCGCCTGTCGAACCGGTGACAAGTGCTGTGCGGCCTGTCAGCCGCGTACTCTTTGGACTCATGAGTCCATATGCTCCGCTTCTAAAAATGGACCGGCAAGTCCAGACGTTGACCGCGAAGGGGCAGGCGACGCGGCAGCGGATCATCGAGGGCGCGGCGGCAGAGATCCGCGACCGTGGTATTTCCGCGACGACGCTGGACGACATTCGAGCACGCACCCACACGTCGAAGAGCCAGCTGTTCCATTACTTCCCTGACGGCAAGGACCAGCTGCTGCTCGCGGTCGCCGAGCAGGAAGCGCAATCGGTGCTTGACGATCAGCAGCCTCATCTGGGCGCGCTGACGTCATGGGCGGCGTGGCAGCGGTGGCGCGACACAGTGGTAGACCGCTACCGGCGCCAAGGCCAGCACTGCCCGCTAGCGGTGCTGATGTCGGAGATCGGCCGCACAACGCCCGGCGCCCAGGCGGTCACGTCCGCATTGATGCGCAGGTGGCACAACGAGATCGCCGCAGGCGTGCGGCACATGCAATCGCAGGGCAAGGTCGCCGAGCGGCTAGATGCGGAGCGGGTCGCCGCTGCACTACTCGCAGGCATCCAGGGCGGAGTTGGCGTGATGCTCGCCACCGGTGACCTCAGCTATCTGGAAGCGGCGCTCGACGTCGGGATCGCGTCGCTGCGCTGGCGGCACTGATCGAGTAGGTGATGCCCGCACGACGGAGCCGGTCCAGAAACTCCGACCCAAGCGCAATCGTCGGGGTGACGACACCGGCGCGGCCGCTTCCCGCCGCAAGCGCCAGGCCGGCTTCGGCGAGGATGTTCGGCGTCGACCGGTAGCCCGCATTCCCGTCGGCATCGAGTCGGGCGGTCAGCGAATGTCCGGCCTCGGAGACCGCGAGCGCATGCAGTCGGTAGCCGAGCATGTCCAGCGTGGCTTCGTTGGGGCCTCGCCCCGCCGTTGGCCCCATACGCTGCATCGCCGCGAGACGGAACCGATCGCCACGTCCGCCCCTGCCTTCGGACAGCGCGACAATGCTGCGCATCATCGCGGAGAAACCGTGTGCCATCAGTCGCGCAGCGCCCGGCATTCCGTCGAGAGTCCGGGTCGCGTTGAACGCCTCCTGATAAACGAACCCCGACGCATAGCCGTCGCCGCCGAGAAGCTCGTTAGTCCGATGAATGACCGCGGGGTTGACGAAGGGCGCAGGCGCCAGCGGCAGCAGCCAGTCCCCGGTGACCGGATCGCGACGGGCTCGCAGATCGATAGCGTTTGCGGATCCGTCACCGCGACTGGCGACAAGCGCGAACGGATCGGTCAGCCCCTTGGCTCTTGCGAACGCGACTGTGGTCGCGATCGTTCCGCCACTCATGCCGAGACCCACCCGCAGCGGATGACGCCGATACGTGAAAGCCGTTTGGATGTGGACTGATTGAAGCCGGGAGCCCTCGGCGCGCAACCGCTGGTGAAGTGCATTGACGAGCAGGTCGAACGGCACCGCCTCGTAGCCGCAGGACGGGACCACGGTGACGCCCTTCGCCGTCGCCTCTTCATGATGGCGACCCTGCAACTCGCCCGTGAGTCCGATCTCACCAGAGAGGTCCGCGTAGTGCGTGCCGGTGTCGATGCATGCCGCCACCAATGCTTCGGCATGCGGGCGATAAGGCCCTGCCAAGTTGAGCACCACCCGGGTTCGCTCTGTCATCGCGCGCAGCGCTGCCGCGTCGTCCAGCGACGCGACGATCACTGGAATGTGCGCCGGCCGTTCGCTCAGGTTGTCCAGTGCTGCCCATCGGCGACCCGCGACGGCCCAGGTCGGGCGCGCGGGATGGTCGGCGAGATAGCGCAGGAGTTGACGAGCGGTGTAGCCATTGGCGCCGTACACCACCACGTCCATGCGTTCGGCCTGACCGTGCATTACACTTAAGCTAGATGTTTCAATCAGTTTACACAATGGATCACATGTAATGCCACGTGAGACGCCGCTCGCTCGCGCGCTGGCCGGAACCGACCTCCGGCCGACGCCGCTGGATGCGCTGCACGTAGCGCGTCGTCGATTCCTCGCCGGCGAACGGGTCGATATGAGTTCGGTGGCTGAAGAACTCGGGGTCAGCCGGGTGACGCTGTATCGCTGGGTCGGCAACCGCGGCGCGCTGCTCGGCGAAGTAATGGGGACGCTGGCGATCCGCTCGCTGGAAGCCGAGGACGCGCGCATCAAGGCGATCGGTCGCGAACGGATCGCCCATCTCGCGACGCATATTGTGCAGTCACTGATGGCGCATCCGGGCATGCAGGCGTTGCTCGCCGCCGAACCGGAATTCGCCCTGCGGCTACTCACCACTGCGGAGGGCAGCGTTCAGGCCCGCATCATGGATTGGTGGGAACGGGCCTTGACTGAGGAGATCACCGCGGGACGGATGCGCAGTCCGCTACCCGCGCGCGATATCGCGTATTTGATTGTGCGGCTGTGCGAATCGTTCGTGTACAAGGAGGTCATCGTCGGCGAGCAGGCCGACCCAGACCAGGCCGCCGTGCTGTTCCGGATGGTCCTTCCTAGCTGAGCGCTGCGTCCAGGCGCGCCACATACGCGTCGACATCGCCGATCGCCGACTCCGCCGCATGGACACTGATCGCGATGGTGCCGCCGATGCCGTGCACACCGTGCGTGAGCCCCATCATCGGTGACAGGCCCGGATACCCGGCCGTCAGCACAACTGGCGCCTCACCGAAGTTCAAGTCCGCTGCACCGCGGTTGACGCTGGAGACCACTGTGTTGCCGATGACCGTCGGCGATCGCACGTCGGCGTCGAATTGCGCTACGCCCCAACGCAGGAGCGGCGCCGGGACGGCTGCGGACGCCCGGCTCGCCGCGGACATCCCCGGATGGGCGGCACGACGGCGGCGCTGCGCAAAGTCCTCCGCGATGCGGCTCGTCCGCTCATCGAAGTCGAGATCCGGATACAGGCCGATGCCGACATTGCCGAAGTGGTTATGTCCTTGTCTAACTCCGCTTTTCGCCATCGGCACCTCGGCGCCAAGCGTGGACGTGTCGTCGCCGAATTCGCGCAGATGTGCCGATAGCGCCGTCGATACCGCGGCCAGCACCGCAACGGTCACCGTCGGTCCCGACAGCTGATCGCGGTGCCGGAGGATCGTGCGGACGCTACGAACCCCGGTCGGACGCGTGTTGGTGTGCAGCGCGGGACGCAAATCCGCCTGCGGGGGAACCACTCCGGCCTCGGTGTCGCGGACCAGTTGCCGATGCATGCGGGCGGCTCGAACGCTGCGCCAAGGCAGCGCCACGCCAAGAAACGGTCGGGGCGAGGCCACCGCGGGCACCCTTCCTTGCCGACCAAACAGCTTGGCGGCCAGCGCCGAAACCCGGATGCCGTCGCCCAGCGCATGGATGGCCTGCAACACCACGACCGTTCCGGTGCCTCCGCCAGGCACTCCCTCGACCGGCGTGAAGACGTGTAGCCGCCACGTCATCGCCCGCGCGTCGAGTTGGTTCTCCCCCAACCGGGCTACCGCGGCCAGACACCCGCCCCAGGTCCGGTCGGCCAAGTCATGCACCACGAACTGGTCGTCGGTGATCTCACCGGCCACCCACGCCGGATATGTCAGAGGCCCGCGATCCTTAACCCGCAGTGTGAGCTCCGGAGACACCCGCGCCTGGTCACGAATCTCCGCCAACGCCGTCTCGAAGTCGGACGGCACGCCGGCGAAGCCGTACAACAGGAACTGGTCGTTGGGAATCTTCGCCGACATCCACAACGTCTGCGCATCGACTGCAGAGAGTCCGCGCTCGCGCATGCCATCAGGCTAGGCTCTGAGACCATGCTCCCGCCTGTGAACAAAGACGGGGCGGCGGTCATCACCGGTGCCTCTTCCGGGATCGGCGAGCAGATCGCACGCGAATTCGCCCGCCGCGGTTACCCATTGGTGTTGATCGCCCGAAGGGCCGAGCGGCTGCGCGAGTTGGCTGCATCCCTGGATGGCGTGGCGCATGTCGTACCTGCCGACCTGTCGCGGGCTGCCGATCGGGCCGCCCTCCCGGCGCAGGTGGCCGCCCTTGGCGTCACCACGGACATCCTGGTCAACAACGCCGGCGTGTCGAATCTGGGCCCGGTGGCCAGCTCGGATGCCGAGGCCGAACTCAGGCTGATCGAGGTCGACGTCAGCGCCGTCGTCGACCTGTGCAGCCGGTTCGTGCCCGGCATGGTCGCGCGCGGCAGCGGCGTCGTGCTCAACGTCGCATCGGTCGGCGCGTTCGGTCCTGTGCCTGGGCAGGCCACCTACGGCGCCGCCAAGGCGTTCGTACTGTCCTACACCGAGGCGATGCGACAAGAGCTTCGTGGCACCGGCGTCACGGCGGCCACGCTGTGCCCAGGGCCGGTGCGCACCGGGTTCGGCGAAGCCGCGGGCATATCCACCGAAGAAGCCGAGAAGTCGCTGCCGCAGTTCCTATGGGCCGACGCCGACGACGTGGCCCGGACAGGGGTCGACGGCCTGGCTGCCGGCAAGGGCGTGATCGTGCCCGGAGTGCCCAATCGGATCGCGGCGGCGATCTACCGGCACGCGCCGCGGCGGCTGCTGCTGCCGCTGATCGCCCGCAACCACCCAGGGCTCAAGCAGTCCTAGGCCGGCGCGAGCACGCTAGGCCGCGCGGCCGACGAAGTCGACGATGTGGCGCGCAACGACGTCGGGTTGTTCAAGCTGCAGGAAGTGCCCTGCGCTCTCGACGATTGCGAGTTCGCTTCCTTCGGGCAGCACCCTCTGTATCCACGGCGTGTAGTCGCCTGAACACCCATCGTCTGCCCCGTGCAGATACAGCGTCGGCAATCTGGGCGCCGACAGCCAGTGCTCGTGCAATTCTGCGTACTGGCTGGGCGGCCGGCTGTTCCGGATCGTGGCGCGGTAGTAGCCGAGCGCGGCGCGCCACCGCTCGGGTGCGCCGATAGCCGCATCGACGTGACGCAGATCCTCCTCGGCGCGGTACCCAGGCGACCATTGCCGCCACAGTCGCGGCACCACCCACGACGCGGAACGATCTGGCAGCCAAGGCAATTGGAAGTACATGATGTACCAGCTGCGGAGCAGCTGACGGGGCAACCGCGCGGCAAGCCTGCCCGGCTGCGGTACCTTGCCCAGCGGCCGAAACGCCGCACTCAACGGGACGGACATCACCACCGCCTTCTCAAACGGGCTGTCGGGCATCGCCGCGAGGCCGGGAGCGGTGATCGCACCCCAGTCATGGCCGATGATCACATCACGACCTGTCGGACCGACTGCGTCGAGAACTCGCAGCGCGTCGTCCATCAGGGCGCCGACGTGATAGCTGCCGTCCGACGGCAGCGACGACGGCACGTAGCCACGCATGAACGGCGCCACCACCCGCCACCCGGCATCGACCAGCCGCGGGGCGACCTTTCGCCATGAATAGGCGGTGTCGGGAAAACCGTGGAGGCACAACGCGATCGGTGAATCGGCAGCACCCCACGTTAGTGCCCGAAGCTGCCCGGACGGGGTCTCGACGTCAATCCACTGTGGTTCGGCCACGACTCCTACACCGGGTCGAACTTCGAAATCAGCCAGCGGTCGTCAACCTTGTCGAGCGTCACGCGCACACTCGACGCGGTGTCGGTGGGTGCATCCTGGCCTACCACCACGGTCTGGTTCACGAACAGGAGAACCACGGCGTGATTCGGGTCAGCGGACACCGAGGCGGCGCCCTGTTCGGGCACGCTGGCCACCGCGGTGATCTGCTTCTCCTTCGCGCCGGGGATCACCACATCGTTGATGAGCGACGTGTACTGGTCGCGGAAATCACCAGTCAACAGATTCCGGGCGTCGTTGAGTTGCTGCTCGACGCTGTCGGGCTTGTAGGACAGCATCTTTATCGTGGTGTCCTTGGCGGCCTGAACCGCCTCGATGCGGGCGGCCTGGCTGTCGCGCACCGAGTTGTCTTGCCACTTGAGGAATCCCGCGGCCATTGCCAGCACCAGTGCCAGGCCCGGCAACACGCCGAAGGCAAACACCCGCGGCCAGTTCACCCGCGACTTGGGCTTCTCCGGCTCAGTGGTCTCCGACGACGCTTCGGTGATTTCCGTTGGCTCGTCGGCCTTCTCGGTCGACTCGCCGACAGTCGACTCGTCGGCCGCCGAGTCCGTGGCCTGCTCGACTTCGGCGTCGACAGGCGTGCTCGTCTCGTCCTCGACCATGCTGTCTTTATCGTGTTTACTCACGGAACGAACTCCACATTCGACACCTTCGCCTGGTCATCGACCTTCTCCACCGTGAGCCGCATTCGCCAGGCGCGTGGCTGTTGTTCGGGCGCACCCGCATTCGATGACTTGACCGTCACCGCCACCAACACCTCGGCGCCGTTTTCGGATGCGGATTCAAGCCCCGCCTCGGCGATGGTGCCTTCGGACTTCGACTGGGCTTGCTTGACGACCTCGATGAACGGCTGTGCGCGCTGCTGGAAGTCGTCGTAGAACGTACCGGTCGCCGAGTCCAGGATGCGCTGCACGTCGGCCTCGGCGTGCTCGAAGTTGATCGAGGTGAGGTTCAGCGCACCCTGCCTGCCGACCTGAAGGAAGAGGTTGCGTTGTTCATCGGCCTTACGCGACTCGTAGGCGCGGAATCCGAGCCAGCCCGTCAAGCCGCCCAGCGCCAGCACCAGCACCAGGCCCGCGATCGTCGCCATCTGCACGTGCGACAGCCGCGGCTTGGCCGGCGCTTCATCGCCTAGGTCGTCGTCCAGATCCTCGGCACCCTCGTCCTCTGCACCCTCGTCCTCTGCGGCCTCGTCCTCTGCGGCCTCGTCATCGGACGTCTCGGGCGTGGTCGTACCGTCGTCGGCTGGCTTGTCGGCGGGCTTATCGGCGACGGCCCCCGTCTCCTCGACGGCGGTGGACTCAGGCTCGGCTGCTGTGGTCTTGCTCAGTTCCCCTTCGGGGGCAGCAGCATCGTCTGCCATGTTTGCTCCTCTGCGGCGCTCTGGGCCAAGTTGGACTGTGTATAGACACGTCCGTCCGGTCCAACGTACGTGCCGGTGGCTGGGTCGTATTCGGCGGCCGCTATCGGCGGCGGAGCAGGACTCGGCGGCTGAGGCGCTTCCGCAGGTGACGGCTCCGGGGGCACATGTGGGATCGCCTGCCCGGACAGCGTCGCGTTCGGATCGCCCTTCCAGTTGTAGCCGTCGTTGAGCGGCACGTAGTACTCGTTGCTCTCGCACTGCTTCCATGTCGGGGCCCGTTTGCCCGGAACGGTGATGCACGGCAGGTTGCGGGCGCCGCGGACGTTGAATGGCGCGTCCTGCGGCACCCTGCAGTAGAGATCGCCTTCAGGTCGGTCAGGGTAGTCCTCGAATGTGGGCACCCGCTGCTGCTGGGCTGGCAGGAAGCCGGTGGTGCACGGCGGCGGTAGCTGCTGCGGCGGCAGAGGGATGGGCTGCGGCAGCGCGGGGATCATCAGGTTCAGGTTGAAGACCAACGCATCGCCTTCGTAGTCCTGTTTGGTGTTGCGCTTGTGCACGCCGACGGCCTGCGTGACGGCGGTGCCCTGGGGCAACAGCACCAGCAGCTGCTCGAGGCTGGGTTGGTAGGTGACGGCCACCTCGCCGATGCTGACCAGGTTGGCCAGCACAATGGGCAGCGTTGGCTGCAGCCGATCGAACAGGGATCGCACCTCATCGGCGGCGCCGGGGCCGTTCTGAAGGATGCCGGCCACGGCTGGATCCTGGCTCTGCAGCTGGCCGGTGACGCTCGCCAGGTTCGCCGCCCATTCCTGGATCGAGCCTGCGGTCTCGGTCTGGGTGTCCAGGACCGGCTTGGATTGATCGATCAGTGTTGTCAGGGGGTCCAGGTTCTTGCGAGCGTCGATGGCCAGCGCGGTGCTGCCGTTGACCAGCCGGCGAAGCTCCGGCCCGAGGCCGCCGACCGCCACATAGGCCTCGTCGATGACCGTCTTGAGGTTGTCACGCGGGATCGCCTCCAGACCGCGCGTCGTGTCGTTCAAGACCGTGTTGATATCGGTCGGAATCGTGGTGCGGTCCACAGGGATGACGTCGCCGTCTTGGAGTGCCGGCCCCTGCCCACTTCGCGGGATCAGCTGCACGTACTGCTCCCCAACGGACGAGACGCTGTGCACTTCGGCCTCGACGTCGGCGGGGATCTTGATGTCCGAGGTCAGCTTCATCACCGCCTCGACACCGGCACCGGAATCGGTCAGCTCGACGCTGTCGACTGTTCCCACCTGTGCACCGCGGTAAGTGACGTTGGCCCGCGGATACAACCCCCCGGTCTCTGGCAATTCGACTGTGACGCGGTACTGCCCGATGCCGAACATCTCGGGCACCCGCGCATACCCGAACAACATGATCGCGAGTGCCGTGGTCGCCACCACGGCGAAGATCGCCATCTGAATGAGGATCCGCCGAGTCAAAATCATGTCAGGGTCCCTGATCGAATCGGTACGGAGCGATCAGCGGGTTGCCGGCGCCGTTCGGCGGGGCGCTCCCAGTACACGGGCTGGGGAATTGGCCGATGGTGCGGCCCCACTGAATCTCCAGCCAGGTCAGATCGCACTCCCACCGCGACCCGGTGAAGATTCCGGAGTCGATCCGACTCAACGTCAGGTCGAGGATCAACGTCAGGTTGGCATAGTCGCCACGCATCCAGTTGGTCAGCGTCTCCTTGGGGAACGGGAACGTGGGCAGGAAGCTCAGCGCACGGGTCAGCGCGGGGCCGGCGTCGGCCAGTGACTGCAGCACCGGCCCAATGTCTTTGAGCTCTTGGACGAGTGCTTCCTTGGTCTGGTTGACAGAGTCGGCGGCCAGGGCGCTGAACTTACCCAGCTGCGCGAGCGCTTCGGACAGGTTGTCGCGCTGATCCCGCAGCACGGCCAGCGCATCGGGGATGGTCCGTAATGCCTTGTCCACCACCGGTTTCTGCTCGGCGATCTGACCGAACAAGTTGTTCAGGCTCTCCGACGCCGCGATAATGTCGCCCTTTTGATCGTCGAGGTAGCCGATCGCCTTGTCGAGCTGCTCGATCAGGCTGCGCAAGTCGTTCTCGCGGCCGGCGAACGCGGTGCTCAACGCCTCGGTGATGTCATAAATGTTTCCGAACCCACCGCCATTGAGCAGCAAGGCAATCGCGGCCAGCGCCTGCTCGGTAGTCGGGTATGCACCAGCCGAGGCCAGCGGAATCACCGAACCTTCACCCAATTTGCCTTCGGGCGCAACGTCGGCCGGTGGCGCCAATTCGATGTGTTGTGACCCGAGCAGGCTGGTCTGCCCGACCTTGGCCGTCACATTGGCCGGCAACTGCACGTCGCGGTTGAGTGTCATCGTCACCAGCGCATGCCAGCCCTGACGCTCGATCTTGCTCACCGTGCCGACATTCACATCGCCGACCCGCACGCGGGAATTCTGTTCGACGTTGTCGACGTCGGGCATCTGCGCCTGGACGGTGAACGAGCCGGGGCCGACGCCCTGAACCCCCGGCAGCGGAACTGAATTCAGCCCTTGCCAGCCGCACCCGGACACCGCGAGACCAAGCACCAGCATTCCCGCCGCGACACGTTGCCACGTAGCCCGCATCATCATGGTCCGACTCTCCCCGGCTCGCGCGTGGGCCCAGGCGGCGCCATCATCCCGTGCAGGCCGTCTGCCGGATTGGTGGCCATCGCCTCTGCAGGCAGCGGCGGGCCCGGCGGTGCAGGCGGCGCAGGCGAGCCGTCCGGTAGCGGCGGGGCCTGGGGCGCAACCCCCTGCGGCGGAATGTAATCCGGCCGCATCCAGTCCTCGCTGAAGGTGAGCTCATTCGGTCGCGTCGTGGCACCGACGAAGACGTTCTGCGAGACGGGCAGGAAGTTGTACTGGCGATTCTTCATGATCGGCGCCAGGTATTGCACGCACAGCTTCGCCGACTCCTCGGCGCCCAGCCGTGATGCTGCTTGAACAGCGCCGCACAGAAAGGAAATCGGGTTGGCGAAGTTGTTGATCATCGGCACGCTGCTGACCGCGCCCTGCGCTGGTTGCCAGATGTTCACATAGTTCTGCAACGTGTTGGGCGCCACGTGCAGGAACTGTTTGACGTCGTCGAGGCTGTCGGTCAGCGCCTGGGTCACTCCTGCCAACTTGTCCGACGTGGTGCCCAGCGCTTCGCGGTTCTCGGCCACGAACGACTGCACTTGGGGCACAACGGCGTTGAGGTCGCGCACGGCGCTGGCCACTTCATCCGGGTTGTCCGCGAGCAGCCCGGTCACCGACGCCAGGTTCTGGTTGAGCTGTCGCATCAAGTCGGTGCTGTCCTGAAGCGCCGACACCAGAATCGCCAAATTCTTGACGGTCGAGAAGATGTCGGTGCTGTGATCACCGAGAGCCGAAAACGCCTGCGACAGTTTGATGACAGTGTCGCGGATGTTGGCGCCCTCGCCGCGCAGGTTGTCCGCAGTGGTGTTGATGAGCGAACCCAGCGGGCTCACCCCGCCGGGCTCGGTCGGCTGCAACGTGTCGGCAAGCTTCTCCAGCTGCTGACGCACCTCGTCCCACTCGACCGGCACAGCAGTTCGTTCCCGCGGGATGACCGTGTCGGCCTTCATCACCGGCCCACTGGTGTAGACGGGGGTGAGCTGAATGGCGCGTGCAGTCACCAATGTCGGCGACAGGATCGCCGCTTTCGCGTCGGCAGGCACCTTGTACTTGCTGTCATACCAGAACGAGATCTTCACCTGCTCTGGCTGCGGCTCGATTTCGGTGATCTTGCCGACATTCACACCGAGGATGCGAACGTCGTCGCCAACGTAGATGCCCGTGCTGTCCTCGAAGTACGCGACAACCTTTGTGCGGTTGATGGTTTCAGTGGTCCGAAACAGGACGACCACGCCGGCCACCAACAGCACTACAAGGCCGACTCCTACCCAGGCTCTGCGGTTCATTGCCCACCCTCCTGAGCTGGAAGGTGCGGCGCCTCACCCGGTGCGGGCACCAGGACAGGACTCGGTGTCGGCTGCGGCGTGGAATCCAAACCAGCCGGTGCTTCGGCGGGCGGTCCAGGAGGCGGACCACCGGGCGGGGGTGCGGGCAGCGGTTCGCGGTACGGGTAGCAGCCTGTCGGCCCGGGCAACGGCAGGCCGGGCGGACCGCAACCCTGATCGCCCGGATTGCCGGTAATGGCGTCGGGCAGCGTCAGACGCGGGTCGCCGCCTTGGCCGGTGCGCGGGTAGGGCACCGGCAACGCCGGTGTCCCCGGCTGGCCGACCTGTGGGTCGCTACGTTCCGAAGGCAGCAGCACGTTGGGATCCAGACCGAGGTCGGAGAACGCCGCGTCGATGAACGGCTGCACGAACTGCCCCGGCAGCAGGTTTGCGACATAGGTCTTGAAGAAGGGCCCGGATGCCACCGATTCGCCAAGCGACATCGAGTATTTGGTGAGCAGTTCGAGCGACTTCTGCAGGCGTTCCTTGCGGTTGTCGAGGATCGTGAGCACCCCGTTGAGCTTGTCGAGTGCGGGTTTCATCGTCGCGCGGTTCTCACCGATGAAGCCCTGCAACTGCTGGCTGAGCGCGGAGACGTTGCCGGAGATCTGATCCAGTGCGGCGCTTTGGTTTTGGAGCTCGATCAGCAGCGCGTTGGTATTGGAGACGAGGCCGACGATCTGGTTGCTGCGCTCAGCCAAAACCGCGGTCGTCTTGTCGGCGTTGGTCAGCAGACCACGCAGTTGCGAATCGCGCTCGTTGAGCGTCTCCGAGAAGCGCGCGACACCTTCTACCGCGATCTTCAGTTCGGGAGGAGTGTCGGCGAACGTTTCCGACAACACCCTCAAGGAATCCGACAACTGGTTGGTGTTCAGACCGCTGATGGTCGTCGCGAGCTCCCCTAACGCGTCGGGCAGCTGATACGGCGACGTGGTGCGATCCAATGGGATAGTGCCCTCCTGTTGGCCATCGCCACGGGAATACACCTCGAGGATCTTCGTTCCCAGCAGGCCTTTGGTCTTGATCGCCGCCTCGGTACGATCCCCAAGCCGGATGTTCTTTTGGACGGTGAACTTGATGAGCACCCGCGGACCATCCAGCTCGATCGAGGTCACCTTGCCCACCTGGAAACCCGAAACCTGTACGCCCGCATCACCTGTGATACCGCCGGCCTCGGCGAAGTAAGCCGAGTACTCCTTGGTCTGGCTGAGGAAGGGCAGCTTGTCGTATTGCAGTGCGCCGACCACGATGCCGATGGTGATCGCCAGCCCGATGGCCCCGATGACCAATAGATTCCGCTCACTGAAAGGCTTCACTTCGGCGCGCACCTCCCCGTGCTCTGGCCCGCGACCTTGACGTACACCGGCTGGCCGCCCTTGCCGTTGAGCTTGAGCACGATGTCGCACAGGTAGAAGCTGAAGAAGTCGCCGTAAATGCCTTGCCGCGCA
Source organism: Mycobacterium sp. (assembly GCF_035697385.1). Lineage (GTDB taxonomy): Bacteria > Actinomycetota > Actinomycetes > Mycobacteriales > Mycobacteriaceae > Mycobacterium. The sequence goes on from NZ_DASSCY010000201.1 coordinate 36,209, forward strand.
AGTGCTTGATAGGCATCCGGCAATGTGTTGATCAGGTTGTCGAAGTATTCGTGATCTGCCACCACGATTCCCGCGGCCCGGTCCGTCTCCTGGATCGTCTTCGCAAACGGCGGACGGGCCTGTGCCAGCAGGTCGGTGATGCTTCCTGCGGCTGCGTTGGTGTACGCCAGGCCGTTGCTGATGTCCTCTTTACGCTCCGCCAGGCCCTGCACCAGTTCGGCAAGCGCGTCGACAGCCTTTGAGAATTGGTCGTTCTGGTCCCCCAACGATCCGAGTACCACGTTGAGGTTGATGATGACCTCACCGATCAGCTGATCCCGGTCGGCCAGTGTGGTCGTCAGCGCGGCGGTCTGGGCGAGGAACGAGTTGATGGTTCCGCCCTGGCCCTGCAGGGCAGCAATCAACTGGCCCGACAACGCGTTTACCTGTTCCGGATCCAGTGCCCGAAACAGCGGCCGGAACCCACCGATCAATGCGTCCAGGTCCAACGCCGGCGACGTGCGCGCCATCGGGATCGTGTCACCCATGTTGAGCTTCTTGGTGGCGCCCGTGCCTTCTTCCAGTGCCAGGTACCGCCCGCCGATCAAGTCGTCGTAGCGGATGACGGCTCGGCTGCCCTCCGTCAGCACCACCGAATCGTCGGCGGTGAATTCAACCAACGCCGTGGTGTCGGGCTGAATCTCGACCTTCTTCACCTGGCCGACCTCGACGCCCGCGATGCGGACGAAGTCGCCGTTCTCCAACCCAGTCACGTTGGCGAACTCGGCGTTGTAGCTCCTGGCTTTCTCGCCGAACCGCAGCTGCCCGAAGACCGCGTAGAGGCCGAACACGCCCAGCAGGCACACAGCCAGAAAGACGGCAAGGCGTAATCCGACGCCTCCCAGGCTTTCTCTCATGGCCGGTTACCTTTCCTTGTTGCCGGTCTGCGGACGGTCATGGTGACGGGACCACCGCCGTCGGCAGTGGAATAGGCGGTAGCGGGGTCGGCTGCATTTGTGCGGGGGCGTGGACGATGAACGGCTCCGTGCCCGGCGTCGGACCCGGCTCCCGTGGCGCCATCGGCGGAGGCGCCGGCGGCAGACCCGGCCACAATGGCGTGCCGTCCGGCGCGTAGAGGTCCGCTCCGTACGCAGGGGCGCCTGGATACGGAATCGGTCCCGGCGCAGGCCCGCCGAACAGATTACGAATGCTCGGAGGCTCTGGCACCGCACGGGTGACGGGTAGGTAGTTGGCCCAGGCCGGGAAGCCGATGCCGGGATTCGGTCGCCAATCCACGCCGGTGCCGAATCCGGTGTTGGTGACGAGATTGCGCACCGGCCAGTTCTGCGCGACATCCGGCAGAGAGCCGCAGCTTGGCTTGCCGCCGGGTCCGCCCTTGGCGCCGATCACCGGCAGGTTGGTCGGGTAGTGGTACGGGTCGTCCCCGAGCGCCAGCGAAGTGTCGAGCACGAGAGTTCGGCCATTGCCGCCGGGCGCTTCGTAACCTCCGGTATCCAGCAAGGTTTTCGCGCCCACCAGCAGACAGGTGTACTCGGGATTGTACTTGTACAACAGGTTGGTCGTCGGCTCCAGCACGTTGATGGCCCTGATGAGATTGGCCTGATTCGGAGCCAGCAGGCTGATGCCACTGTTCGAAAGCCCAATCGTGGCCAGCAGCAACGCATCCAACTGTTTTGCGTGGCTGGTGATTGTGGTACTGGTCGTGCTCGCCGCGTTCAGAACGGACAAAATGTCTTGCGCCGCAACACTAAAGGTGTCGTTGAAATCCTTGAGCGCACGCCAGTCGGCTCGTAGCGTCTCATCGCGCGAGTTCAGTTCGAGCAGAACCTGATTGGCATCGGTGGTGGCCTGACCGATCCGTTCGCCCTGTCCACGGACGCCTTCGGCGAGTGCGGACAGTGTGCTGTTGAGCTTGGCCGGGTCGATCGTGTCCAGCACAACAACGACGTTCTCGAACACCGTATTGACCTCGGTGCTGACGTTCGTCGACTTCAGCACCTGACCGGACGCCAGCCGCTGCGAGCTGGGATCGCTGGGGTAAACCAGGTCGACGAACTTCGCACCGAAGACCGTGGTGGCCCGGATCCGCGGTTCAACGTTCGCTGGAATGTTCTTGAGCTGCGTCGAATCGATCTCCAGCTTCAGCACCACGGGCTCCTTGCCGCCACTGATCTCGGCGACGCGCCCCACCTGGACGCCACGCAGCTTCACCTTGGCGTTGGTCTCCATCACCAAGCCCGCCCGGTCGGAGGTCAACGTCACCGGCACGGACCTCCGGAACGTCCCGGTGAACAAGGCATACGTCAGCCAGATAGCGGCGGCGAGCACCACCACCAGGATGAGCGTCGCCCATCCGGGATGCATGCCTTCTTCTCTGTCGTCCATTGCACTAACCAGCCAGGTTGAAGTTGCCGGATTGGCCGTAGATGGCGAGCGACATCATCACGAGAACGAACGCGGCAATGATCAATGACATGCGCACCGCACGCCCGACCGCCTCACCAACGCCGGCGGGACCGCCGCGTGCGGTGAAGCCGTAATAGGTGTGCACGAGCATGATTACCACGGCGAGCGCCACGCACTGGATGAATGACCAGAACAAATCGGTGGGGTTCAGAAATGTTCTGAAGTAATGGTCGTAAACGCCCGTCGATTGGCCGTAGAGGACGGTAGTGCCGAATCGCGCCGCCCAGAACGCCGCAAGCACACCCACGCAATAGAGCGGAATCACGACGAGTAGGCCGGCCACCACCCGAGTGGACGCGAGGTAGGCGACGCTGCGGATGCCCATCACCTCCAGCGCATCGATCTCCTCGTTGATCCGCATGGCGCCGAGTTGTGCTGTGGCGCCAGCGCCGATCGTCGCCGACAGTGCAACCGCGGTCGTGGCGGGCGCGATCAGCCGCACATTGAAGAAGGCCGACGCGAATCCCGTCAAGGCCTCGACACCGATCTCCGAGAAGTCGGTGTACCCCTGCACGGCCACGAGCGCGCCGGTGGTCACCGTCAGGAACCCGACGATCGCGACCGTTCCCCCGATGATGATCAAGGCACCTGCGCCCAATCCCATCTGGGCGATGAGCCGGATCAACTCGACCCGGTACTGGGTGACGGCGATGAGGATCGACCGAAGGGTGCGGCCGTAGAACTTCGTCTGCCGCCCAACGCTATTCCAGCCGTCAACCCAGGGACGCGCCCGGCCTTTCAGCCACGGGAACTGGGAATGGGGCTTCGAGACTGTCACATTGTCACCTTTACGGCGACGGCGGTGGCGACGACATTGATGGCGAACAACGCCATGAAAGTGAACACCACCGTTTCGTTAACGGCATTTCCGACGCCGGCCGGGCCGCCGCGCACGGAAATGCCTTTGTAGCAAGCGATCAGGCCGGCCGACAGCCCGAACAACGCGGCCTTCAGCAGCGCGATCGTGACATCGGCAGCGCCAATGATGAGTGTCAGGCCGGACGCGAACGCACCCGGCGAGACGTTCTGAATGTAGATGCAGAAGAAATAGGCGCCGGCCAGACCGACGAGGATCACCGAAGCGGAAAGGGCAAGCGACACCAGCGTTGCGGCCAGCACGCGGGGAACCACAAGGGCCTGAATGGGGTTGACACCCATCACCCGCAACGCGTCGAGCTCCTCTCGAATCGTGCGCGCACCGAGATCGGCACACATGGCGGTCGCACCGGCGCCTGCGACCACCAGCACGGTGACGATCGGCCCGATCTGACGCACCGTGCCGAGCGCGGCACCGGTTCCAGAGAAATCGGCGGCACCGAACTCCCGCAGCAGGATGTTGAAGGTGAACGTGAGCAACACCGTGTAGGGGATCGTCAACATCAGCGTCGGCACGATCGACACTCGCGCGACAAACCAACTCTGTGTGACGAACTCGCGCCATGCGAATGGGGGCTGGAACATCGCGACGAACGTGTCAAGAGCCATCGCGTAGAAGCCACCGAAGGCGCGCACCGGCTTGGCGACGACGTCGGAAGCGACCATTAACCAGTCCTTCCTCGTACGTTCGACGTTGCCATGGGCCACTGCGCCCACGATCGCATCGACCTGTACCACTGTGACACGCGACACACGACGTTGACCGAAGAACGGTACATCAAATTTTTCGCAGCTAGCAACACGTAACAGGGGCAACGTGACCATCGCCACGTGTGCCGCCTGGTATGCGACGACCAATGCCGGAATCCCTTCTGGGACAACGTCAACCAGGCGCGAATTGCCACACCATGACGCGTTTTGGGCGGATCGCGGCCCAAAACTGTTGGCAGCGGCCACTGCACGCCATGCATTAGGGCCAGGGCTCGGCGGCGACCTTCAGCAAACTTCCGCATCCTCGGCGAGTTGGGCCACCGCGCAGCGCTGGGGAACAAAAATCCTCTTCAACCGGCGTCAGCCGTTGCTGAGCCTCAGACGCCTGCGACGGCGTCCTCCAGTTCGGCGACGATGATCTTGCGCATCCCCAGCATGGCCTTGGTCGCGGCCACTGCACGAGCCGGGTTGGGGTCTTCGGTCAGCTCGAAGAGCCGGTCAGGCACGATCTGCCAGCTGAGTCCGAACCGGTCCTTGAGCCAGCCGCATTGGGACTCCTCGCCGCCGTCGAGCAGGCGTTCCCAGTAGTAATCGACCTCGGCCTGGTCCTTGCAGTTCACCATGAACGACACCGCTTCGGAAAACTGGAAGGCCGGGCCGCCGTTGATGCCGAGGAACCGGTTGCCGTCCAGCACGAACGTGCCGTACACCACCTCACCTGGCGTACCCGGGCCAGCCTCGGTGTAGCGGCTGAACTTCTCGATCGACGAGTTCGGGAAGATCGACGTGTAGAACTGCGCGGCCTCCTCGAGGTCGTTGTCGAACCATAGGCACGGCGTGATCGACGGCATTGCGGGTCCTCCTTCTTTGTGACGACTTCTCTAGGGGCAGACCGCCGGGCCGTCACGAATTCATCGCCGGTCGGCCGCTTCCCGTTCGGCGCCCAGCGCCCGCAACGCGAAGTCCACCACGCGCGCCAGCGAACGTTGCAGTTGCCGTTCGTCATCGGGCGACTGGCTGGTCATCTCGCGGCTCACGACGGCGCTGATTGCTATCGCGTCGCGCTCAGGGTCCGCGAGCGGAAAGGACCCGTCTTCTTTGCCCCGCCGCAGGATCTCCACCAGCGAGCGTTCGCGGTCGGCGTGGGCGCGTTCACGCGTTTCGCGGTACCCCTTCGCGGCGCGAACCTCGTCCGAGTCGATCACGATGAGGTGCATCCGCAGTTGCGCGTCTTGCACCCAGCCGAACATCTGGCTGATCCAAGCCTTGAGCTGTTCAACAGGTGGGCCGGGCGTCGCCTCGACGATCTGGTCCAGCCGGTGGGCCAGGGCTTCGCTTTCCTGCCTCAGCATCGCCAGGAACAACTCGTCCTTGGATTCGAAGTGGCGATAGAACGCCCGCGTCGACACCCCGGCGCGCTGCAGGATGGCGGCAACCGGAATCGGCCCGCTGTGCGGCGCCGACAGGCAACCGTAGGCGGCCTCGATGATGCAGCCACGATCGTCGTCATCGGGCCTGTCGGGCTGCACCATCGGAATTCTAGGGACGCCGCCCACCCGCCGGGTTGCGGATTGGCGCAAATTGTCCCCTGGGTAACGTGAGGCCCTGGGGCCACCGGAAGGACGTCTGTGAGCAGCACACGCAGCGAACCGCAGATCACGAAGTTTCATGGTGTCGAGGGCATAACTCTGGTGGCCGACGAGTGGAATCGTGGGGTGTCATCTAGTCAACCGACAGTTCTGCTCCTGCACGGCGGCGGGCAGAACCGGCACTCGTGGAAGAACACCGGGCAGATCCTGGCTGACCAGGGCTTGCACGTCGTCGCGCTGGACAGCCGTGGCCACGGCGACAGCGATCGGGCGCCCAACGCCAACTACACGGTGGACGCGCTGTGTGCCGACACCCTGGCGGTGCTGGACCAGATCGGCCGGCCGGTGATGCTGATCGGCGCCAGCATGGGCGGAATGACCGGGATCCTCGTCGCGGATGCAGCGGGGCCGGAGAAGGTGACGAAGCTGGTGCTCGTCGACGTGGTGCCGCGCTACGAGAAGGACGGCAGCGCCCGAATCCGCGACTTCATGTTCAGCCATGTGCACGGCTTCGACTCGCTGGAGGAGGCCGCCGACGCGGTCGCGGAATACCTGCCCCACCGGACCAAGCCGCGCAGCCCAGAAGGCCTGAAGAAGAACTTGCGCCGACGTGATGGCCGCTGGTACTGGCACTGGGATCCGAAGTTCTTGACTGTGCCCACGGACGACCCCTTCGTCCGGGTCGAGAAGCTGGAACAGGCCGCGATCAATCTCACCATCCCGATCCTGCTGATCCGCGGCAAACTGTCCGACGTGGTGAGCATGGAGGGCGTCAGGGATTTCCTGGCCAAGGTGCCGGACGCAGAGTTCGTCGAGTTGTCCGAGGCGGGGCATACCGCCGCCGGCGACGACAACGACGCGTTCTCCGACGTCGTGGTGCAATTCGTCAGCCGGTGACGATCAACCGCCGCACCGTCGGCTTCAATTTCCTCGAATCGCCGGAGCTGCCTGCGCCCCAGGTGAGCGAGGCGCAAGCCGAAGAGATCCTGGCCACCCATTACGGCGTGCACGCGCGTGCCACGTCATTGGGCAGCCAGCAGGACAAGAACTTCGTCGTCACCGACTCCAGCGACGTGATCATCGGGGTGCTGAAGATCGCGAACCCCGCGTTCAGCGCTACGGAACTGGAAGCTCAGGATCTGGCGGCAGAACAGATCGCCGAGGCGGAGCCGTCGCTGCGCATTGCGGTGCCGCTGCCCAACCTGGCCGGTGAGAAGTATACGGCGATAACGGGTTTGGTTGACGGCGCGGCCTATGTCCGGCTTCTTCGCTATCTGCCCGGCGGGACGCTGCTGGCGTCCGGCTACTTGTCCCCGACGTCGGTCGCGGGGTTGGGCGATGTGGCTGGGCGGGTGAGCCGAGCGTTAGCGGACTTCCACCATCCTGGCCTTGACCGGATTCTGCAGTGGGACCTGCGCTTTGGTGCCGATGTTGTGGCGGAATTGATTTCGCACGTCGACGACGCCAGGCATCGCGTCCGCCTCGAGGCCGCGGCGCGCGATGCGTGGTCGCGGATCGTCCCGCTCGCCGATGAGCTGCCAACGCAGGCTGTGCATCTGGATCTCACCGACGCCAACGTGGTTGTGTCGCGCGCTGCTGAGACAGCCCATTGCGACGGCGTGATCGACTTCGGTGATCTGTCGGACACCTGGGCGGTATCCGAGTTGGCGATAACGATCTCATCGGTGCTGGGACATCGGGGTGCCGATCCAACCTCGGTGCTGCCCGCGGTGCGGGCCTTCCACCGTGTGCGGCCTCTCACCGCTGCGGAAGTGAATGTGCTGTGGCCGCTGATAGTTCTGCGCACCGCGGTGCTGATAGTCAGTGGTGCCCAACAGGCGACGCTGGATCCGGACAACGAGTACATCACCGAGCAATCCGACGCCGAGTGGCGCATGTTCGAACTTGCCACCTCGGTACCGATGGATGTGATGACCGCGGTGATCCGGGCCGATCTCGGGCTGGCCGAGCACCTGGGTGCCCTCGTCGCCGAAACACCGCTTGTGGCGGTTGATCCCGCGGCGGTGGTGACGCTCGACCTGTCGACCACCTCCGATGTCTACGACCGCGCGTTCGACGCCGACGGTTCATTGAAGTCTGGCGTCGAGGACGAATTGGCCAGGGCCGCAGTAGGAAACGGTGCAGCGCTCGTTGTCACTGAGTGGGGGCAAGCGCGGCTGGGCCGGACCGAGAAGCTCAGTCAGCAGAGTCCCGCCGTGGTGCCGACCGGCATCAGCGTGTGGGCGCCGCAGCCAATGGGCGTCGTGGCGCCGTGGGACGGCGAAGTCATCGATTCCGCGGCCGACCGCATGACATTCCGCGGGGCCGGCGTTGAACTGACGCTCGCCGGGGTCAAGCAGGTGGCGTCGGGGGCCGTTTCTGCCGGGCAGCCACTGGCGGAGATCCTCGGTGATCGATGGGTTGAACTCGGTGTACGACCCGACGGCGCGCCGGCTGCGCCGTTGTTCACCTCGGCGGAACTGGCCCCTGGGTGGCTGGCGCTGACCCGGGACCCACGACCGCTTCTTGGGCTGCCCGCGCTCGACGCACGGGAGACGGGTGATCTGCTGTCACGGCGCGACGCGAGTTTTGCGCCGGTGCAGGAGTTTTACTACCGGCGGCCGCCGCAGATCGAACGGGGCAAGCGGCATTTCTTGATGTCCACCGCCGGACGCTGCTACCTCGACATGGTGAACAACGTCACGGTTCTCGGCCATGCACATCCGCGGGTCGCCGAGACGGCCGCCCGCCAGCTGCGCAAGCTCAACACGAATTCGCGGTTCAACTACGAGGCGGTCGTCGCGTTTAGTGAACGCCTCGCGTCGACGTTGCCCGAGCCGCTGGACACCGTGTTCCTGGTCAACTCCGGTTCGGAGGCAAGCGATCTGGCGATCCGGCTCGCAACGGCCGCGACGGGCAGGCGTGACGTCGTGGCGGTTCGCGAGGCCTACCACGGCTGGACGTACGGTACCGATGCGGTGTCGACGTCGTTGGCAGACAATCCCAATGCGCTTGCCACCCGTCCTGATTGGGTGCACACAGTCGAGTCGCCCAACAGCTTCCGCGGAAAGTATCGGGGCGGCGAGGCGGTGCGGTACGCGGGCGAGGTAGCAGCGCAGATAGAGCGGATGATCGCCGACGGGCGGCCACCGGCGGCGTTCATCTGCGAAAGCGTGTACGGCAACGCGGGTGGCATGGCGCTACCCGACGGGTACCTACAGCAGGTGTACGCGGCGGTCCGGGCGGCAGGCGGGCTCGCGATCTCCGACGAGGTTCAGGTCGGCTACGGCCGTCTCGGTGAATGGTTTTGGGGTTTCGGTCAGCAGAACGTGTTGCCCGACATCGTGTCGATCGCGAAGTCAATGGGCAACGGCTATCCGCTGGGCGCGGTGATCACCAGCCGCGCTGTCGCCGAGGGCTTCGCGTCGCAGGGCTACTTCTTCTCCTCGACCGGCGGCAGTCCGTTGTCGTGCGCGATCGGCATGGCAGTCCTGGACGTGCTCCGTGACGAAGGGTTGCAGGAGAACGCCGCGCGAGTCGGCGCCCACCTCAAGTCGAGACTGCAGGCACTACAAGCCAAGCACCCGATCATCGGCACCGTGCACGGCATCGGGCTGTACCTCGGAGTTGAATTGATCCGCGACCCAGGCACTCTGGAACCCGCGGCGCAGGAAACGTCGGCGATCTGCGAGCGCATGCTCGAACTCGGTGTGATCATCCAGCCGACCGGTGATCAGATGAACATTCTGAAAACCAAGCCGCCGCTGTGCATCGACATCGAGTCCGCGGACTTCTACGTCGACACGCTGGACCGGGTGCTGACCGAGGGCTGGTAGCCGTCGCTGGCCAGATTCTTGCGGAACCTGTCCAGAAGCGAGAGGTTCGGATCTCACTTTCTGCTCTAGCGTATGGATCGATGTCCGCGATTCTGCTCAGCGCCCATGTGATCGTCGCGATCCTGGCCGTAGGACCAATCGCCGTCGCGGCCAGCATGTTTCCCCGCTACGCACGGGCAAACCAGTCGCTTCCGGTGGCTCACGTCCTCTATCGGATCTGCCAGACCTACGCCGTGGTGGGCGTGGCGGTACCGCTGCTGGGCATCGCGACGGCGGTGTCAATGGGCGTACTGACACAGGCATGGGTGCTGGTGTCGATTGCGCTTACCGCCGTCGCGGCGGTGGTGCTCGTCGTGAGCATCCTGCCGGACCAGCGCGCCGCGTTGGACGGCACGACCGTCACCCGGCTGGCCATGACGACCGGCATCTTCAACCTGCTGTGGGTCGTGGTCACGGTGTTGATGATCGTGCGGCCCGGTTCGTCGACGGGTGTCTAGCATCGAGGCATGACACGCTCCGCTGACGACCTGGTGACCGAGTTCTGCAAGAAATGGGCGACGCCCGACCCTGATGAGCTGGCCGGCTACTTCACCGACGACGCCGTCTACCACAACATTCCGATGGAGCCGGTGAAGGGCCGGGAAGCGATCAAAGAGTTCATCGCCGGGTTTCTTGCCGGGTTCGAAGGCATCGACTTCCAGGTGCACCGGCAGGTCAGCGACGGCACGTTGGTGATGAACGAACGCACCGACGTGATGCGCCGCAAGGATGGCGACGAATTCCCTCTGCCCGTGATGGGTGTGTTCGAAGTCGTCGACGGCAAAATCGCGGCGTGGCGCGACTACTTCGACATGGCGACCATCACCAGCGCGTTCGGTTAGGCCAGCAGCGGCACCGCATCGTGTCGGGTGTCGGTCAGAATCTCGAACATCACGCGTCGGGTGGCAACAAGCTCGGTGCGCTCAAACGCCTTTCCCGCCAACTGGATTCGACATGTCGCGAGCGCAGAGTTATAGCAGTACTTCGAGCCGCCGTCGGTGTCGGTGTACGTCAGGCCGATGACGTCGTCCGGCTCGGTGACGATCTCCCCCTCGATCATCCGCTCCCCCACGCGCGCCCCGAATTGCCAGGAGAACGGCCGGTAACGGCCATGGGTGTGCAGGCTGCCCCGGATCGAGCGGACCGCGAACTCTTCTCCGGCGTGGCGGAACACGAACAGCGTGGCGGCAGGCAGCAAGACCGGGCCGATCGCCGCGCGTGCGGTGACGATCTCCAGGCTCGAATCGGGTGCGTCGTCGAAGCCGCACACCTGACCGAACGCGTAGGCAGGCGTGTGCCGGGTGCCCCAGTTCTGGTTGACGCTGCCGGTCCAGCCGTCGATCCCGAGGCGGAGGTCGTCGAGTTCGAGCTGACCGTCGAACTGCGCCAGCGGATGGCGGACCATGGTCTTGGCCGTCGGGAATCGGGCCGCGTATCCGCGTTCGGTGAGGAGCTTGACGGGCGCTTCGGCGCCCGGCGTGATGCGCAGATCCCAGCGTGCCGAGCGGCTTCGGCCGGTGATCACGCCCTGCGCTGACCGGTCGTCGATCGTGGTCGCACCGATCCGCGCGGTCCACTCGTCGTAGTTGTAGTCGGCGGCGTCGATCGAGTACGGCTCCTTGAGCGCGCGATTGCCCGCGCCCTCGGGGTCGAACACCATCACCCACACATCGGCGACCGGATCACCGTCCGTCGGCAGCAGCAGCGTTTCGCGCAGCCATATCGCTTGCGGCAGGTCGGGGTCGTTTGCGCGGAGGTAACGACTCTCGTAATAGGGGGCGGTGGCGGGCATCACGGCTTCAGCATCCAATACTTGACCGGTGATGGGAGCGCAGATCGCGGCCTACGTGCTTGCCGGGGTCGCCGTGGCGGAGGCCGTGGGGCTGGTCGTGCTGTGGGTGTGGCTGCGGCGCAGTCGAGCCGAGGTACAGGAACTGCGCCGTCGCGTCGACACCAGGAACATGCTGTTCACCGGTGGGAGGGAGGCCGTCAAGCAGGTGTGGCAGACCGCCAACATCTTGCGCAAGGACGGGTTGGAGGCGGCGGTACGGTCCTCGATCGAGGACCTCGCCGACTGGGCCGAGGTGGAGCGGCCGGATTTGGCGCGGCTCGCCCCCAGCGGCAAGGTGGCGATCCTGTTCTCCGATATCGAGGAGTCGACGGCGCTCAACGAGCGCATCGGCGATCGGGCGTGGGTCAGGCTCATCGGCAGGCACGACAAGATGGTGCGCCGTCATGTCAAGAACCACTCGGGGCATGTGGTCAAGAGCCAGGGCGACGGTTTCATGGTCGCGTTCACGCACCCCGAGGAAGCGGTGCGTTGCAGCCTCGACGTCCAACGCTCACTTAGCAGGCGGCCCAACGGAATTCGGGTCCGCATCGGCATACACATGGGTAAGTCGGTGCGGCGAGGCGATGATCTGTTCGGGCGGAACGTCGCGATGGCGGCGCGCGTGGCCAGTGAAGCCGACGGCGGCGAGATCCTGGTAAGCGAGGTGGTGCGCGACGCGCTGCGCGACCTCGACGACGTCACGTTCGACGACGGACGAAACGCCGAGCTCAAGGGGTTCTCTGGCTCGTATCGGCTCTACGCGGTTGCCGCTTAGTCCTTGGCTTTGCCGGCTTCGGCTACGCGTTGGTGCAGCCGGGAGCGGATGTCCTCGGCGGAGTACGAATTACGGCGCCGCTGATCACGCGCGACGAGCACTCCGCCCGCCACCACGCCGGCGACGCCAGCCATGCCGATCCACTTCCATATCCCGCGCATGACAAGAGCCTAAGCTTCGGGCGTGAAGGAAAGCACCGTGTCCCTCGAGCGGGCATTGGACGAGACCCGGACCGGAGACATCTGGCTGTTCCGTGGCAGTTCCGGACCGGACCGGGCGATCCAGACGATGAGCAACGCGCCGGTCAACCACGTCGGGATGGCCATCGCGATCGAGGACCTGCCGCCGTTGATCTGGCATGCCGAGCTCGGCGACAAGCTGACCGACATGTGGACGGGGGGTAATCATCGTGGTGTGCAGCTCAACGACCTGCGCCTGGCCGTGGAGCGCTGGATCAACAACTACGGGCAGCGATGCTGGCTTCGTCAGCTCACGCCGTACGCCAACCGCGAGCAGGAAGACCGCGCACTCAAGGTCGTCGCCCGCATGGACGGCACACCATTTCCCAGCACCGCCCGGCTAACCGGTCGATGGTTCCGCGGCCGATTGCCAGGAGTCGCCGACTTCACCAGGGGAATCCCGTTCGTGCACAGCAAGGTTCGTGAGAGTACGCAACGCAGGAAGGCCGAGAAGCTGCAAGTCGGCCTGGAAACGGCCTATTGCGCGGAGACCGTCGCGATCACCTACGAGGAAATGGGCCTGCTCTCGACAGAGAAGCACTACAACTGGTTCGATCCCGGCAAGTTCTGGAGTGGCGACGCGCTGCCGCTGGCGCAGGGATACCGGCTCGGCAACGAAATCGCCGTCATCCCATAGGGTCCCGCGCCCGTCGCAATGGGTCAGTCCGGACCACAATGCGAAGTGCCAACCTCACAGCGACAATGTCGCTGACCGCTGAAAGGTTTACCGGTCGCTGCGGCCAAGATAACGACTCACGACACTCTAGAGCCGCGCGAAACAGGGGTTCGCATCCTCTTTCGGGATGGATGCGTTCTGGCTGGAGAACTTCCCGACGACTCCGGTCTCGGTCACTTCGACGCTATCGGCGTGAATACCGAGCGGATAGTTGTCGTTCAGTTTCTTGGTCAGCTCGTTCAGCGCAGTCTGTATCGCGTCCCTCGGCAGCGGGCCGACGACGTCGAGAACCTCGAGATTGAGGTCACCGTCGGTGACAACAGGTTTGGCCGTGACGCTGTTGCTGCCCGCTTCCAGGACGATGGCGCCCGCGCCGGGTTCCGTGCTCACACCGGTGATCAAATTGCCGACACCAGGAAGGTTCTCGGCCACGGTTTCCTTGATGCCCTCGGACTTCCAGGCCAGTGTCGCCGTCAGCGATCCGATGGTGCCCTTGGAGTCCGCGGAATCCTGCAACCGCACATCCTCGAGCGTCACGTCGGCCGTCATTCCCTTGGCGTCCTGGACCCGGTCCCCGGCCGTGGAGACCGAGATGTTGGTGTAGTGGCCGGTGATGTGCTGCCACAAGAATGGCGGATTCACGCCGAACGAGATGGTGACGCCGTCCTGAACGACGCATTCGGCAACCTCCACCAGAATGCTGTCGGCGCGATGGCGCGCGTACAGCTCGCCGCCGGCCAGACCGCCCGCCAGCAGCGCGACGATGATGATCGCGATCAGAACGATCGACTGCCGGTTGCGCAGCGAACCGCGCGGCTTCTTGCCGCCGGGTTGCGCAAGGTTGGGGGCCGCCGGAGGCGGTGGTGGCGGCGCCGGCGGTCGTGGCGGTGGTGGCGTCGGTGGCGGTGGTGGCGGCACGCGCCGGATCTGTTGGGTCGGTAAGAAATCGGCTGGCGACTGGGGCTTGCGGATGTGGTCGGTCGGTGAGTCCGGCCGTCCAGGGCGCGGGAGCCGTCGCGTCGCGGGGTCGGGCGGTGTCCCCCTGCCGCGCCATCCAGGCTGATCGGGGCGTTGCGGCGGCGTCGTCACCTGCGCGATTCTGCCTTATCTGCGCGACGTAGCGGGCGAATGGCGGCCACAATTGTCTTCAGTCGCCTACCTGGTGGTCGTCGGAGTCTGCGGGGGTACCAACGACAAGCCGGCGTAGATCTCGTCGAGCAGCGGGGCAAGCATGGCCTGCGCCGTCGTGTTGCCGTCCGGCGAGAGCGTCAGATTCGTCCAAATAACGAGCGCCACATCGTTATCGGGGTCGTACCCCATAAAGGAGTTGAAGCCGGGGAGCTCGCCGCCGTGGTAGTACATGGCGGCCTGCGGGCCGAAGCGCTGATACGAGATGCCGTACCCGTATTTCTGTCCGTCTGGCGCGTCGGGGTCCTCGGCCTGCAGGCTCGTCAGCCACTGTTGGTGATAGTCGGAATTCAAGATCTTGCCCGTGACGAGTGCCTTCATCCAGGTGGCCAAGTCTGCGGCCGTGGAGATCGCTCCCCCGGCCGCGGTGGCGTACGACGGGTTCTGGTTGGTGTAGTCGATGGGTTGCAACGTTCCGGCCCGCGCGGCGGCCTGCATGTCGGCGGGATACGGATCGTCGGCGAGTGCGTAGAAGCTTCCTCCGTACATGTAGCCGTGCGAATAGGGAGCCGGAATCGATGTGTCGTCCGTGGCGGGCAGGGACGTCTGCGTGAGGCCGGCCGGGCCGAACAGCCGGTCCTTGAACTGCTGGGCCAGCGGTTGCCCGCCGGCTTTCTCGGCGATGAGACCGAGCAATGCGTAGTTGGTGTTGGAGTACTCGTAGGAGGCGTCGGGCGCGAACTGCGGCGGATGCCGGAATGCGATGTCCAATACTTCCTGCGGCGTCCAGGCCTTGCCGGGGTCGGCATCCATAACGGCCGAGAGTTCGGGGTCGGCGGTGTAGCCGTACAGGCCACTGCGCATCTTCAAAAGCTGCGCGACGGTGATGTTTTCACCGTTGGGAACGTCCGGAACGAAGGCCGAGACCGGGTCGCTGAACTTCAGCTTGCCGTCCTGGGCAAGCAACACGATCAGCGCCGCCGTCATGGTCTTGGTGTTCGAGGCGATGCGGAAATGAGTGTTGGCATCCGGCGGCGTCTGAGCTCCGAGTTCGGTGGTGCCGAAAGCGGCGTTGAAGTCTCCCTGAGGGGTGCGCAGCAGCACCGTCGCGCCGGGGACCATCAGCTTCTCAGCGGCGGTGTCGACGACGGCCTGAAATGCCTTGGGATCGATGGTCTTTAGCGCCGAAGCCTCCGGCGCAGAGCTGGCCGCGGTCGTCGTTGCCGTTGGTTGCGTCGTAGGCTCGGTACTGGACGAACAGCTTGTGATCACCATGGCCATGCACGCAGCGAGCCCGACGCATCGCATTCGGGAAACGATCATCGTCGCCACACCGCCTCAGTTGGGTAGCCGGAGCGTAGCCCCGTTCGCACCACCAAGATCGGTGTTCACGCTGCAGCGGCGATGGCCTCGATCTCCAACTTCCACTTCGGGTCGAAGATCTGCGCGACGACGACAGTCAGAGCTGGACAGTGCTCACCGAGTACCTCTTGCCTCACGGCAGTGTTGACCGGCGCAAGATCGCGGCTGCTCAGGAACGTCGTCACCTTGACAAGGTCGGTAACGCCCATCCCCGCCGACCGGAGGCAGGCCACGATGTGCTCCCAGACCAGGCGGCACTGATCCTCAGCGCTCTCGAGCACGACACCCGCCGGTGTCTCTGGAATCTGACCGCTGATGTAGAGCAACCGCTGACCGGGCCCGACCTCCATCGCGTTGGTGTAGCCGCCGATCGCTGCCGGCACGCTGGCGGGGTCGTGAGGATGATGAGTCACGTCACTCCTTAAACGTTGAAGCGGAACTCGACCGGATCACGTCATCGATATGCGTCACGACGATGTGAAATATGGATGACACGGACGACGATTCGTTGGTCGAAAACCTGGTAGATAACCCGGAATTCGCCTCGCCGCGCCGAGTATCGCCCCTCCAGTTGATCGCGAAGCGGCTTGCCAACGCGATACGGATTCTCCGCGAGCGGGCCTCTAATGAACTCCCAACATGCGGCGGCGACTGCTTCGGGTAACAGTTCTGTCAGCGCCTTCTTCGCAGATTTTGTCAACTCAATGCGATAGGTCACCGCCTGAGCCGCCCAGCGGCGCGCATCTCCTCTGTTACCTCATCGAGGGTGTACACCTCGCCGCTCTCTGATTCGGCCTCCGCATCACGCAACTCGCGCATCAACTCTTGATCACTGAGAATCGCCAGGGTCTCCATGATGGAGTCGAAGTCCTCCGCACTGAGAATCACAGCGGCCCGACGACCTTGTCTGGTGACCTCTATTCGCTCATGAGTGCGGACCGCCTCATCGACGAGTTTCGAGAGGTTCGCACGGACCTCTGCCAGCGGAAGAGTAGCCATGTACAGAATTCTAGCGCGATCGGCGGTACGGCCGCCTCTCGACCGTGACGACTACACGTTGAAGCGAAACTCCACCACGTCGCCGTCGGCCATGACGTAATCCTTGCCCTCCATCCGGACCTTGCCCGCGGCCTTGGCTGCGGCCATCGACCCGGCCTCGACCAGGTCGTCGAACGACACGATCTCGGCCTTGATGAAACCCTTCTCGAAGTCGGTGTGGATGACACCAGCGGCCTTCGGCGCCGTGTCGCCCTGGTGAATTGTCCAGGCGCGCGACTCTTTTGGGCCAGCGGTCAGGAACGTCTGCAGACGCAGCGTGTGAAAGCCCGCCCGCGCCAGCGCATCCAGTCCGCGTTCGGTCTGGCCGATCGACTCGAGCAATTCGGCCGCCGACTCGTCGTCCAGCTCCTGCAGCTCAGCCTCGATCTTCGCGTCCAGGAACACTGCATCCGCCGGCGCGACCAGCTCCCGCAGCGCCGCCACCCGAGCGTCGTCGGTCAGCACCGCCTCATCGGCGTTGAACACATACAGGAACGGCTTGGTGGTCAGCAGGTTCAACTCACGCAGCGCCGAAACATCAACTCCCGCCGCGAACAGTGTCTTGTCGCCGTTGAGAATCTCCTGCGCCGCCACCGCAGTCTCATGCACCGGCCGCCTGTCCTTGTTGGTACGGGCTTCCTTCTCCAGCCGCGGCAGCGCCCTCTCGAGTGTCTGCAGATCCGCGAGGATCAGCTCCGTCTCGATCACCTCGATATCGGACTTGGGATCGATCCTGCCGTCGACGTGTGCGACGTCGTCATCGGTGAAAACCCGCACCACCTGGCAAATCGCATCGCTCTCGCGGATGTTGGCCAGGAACTTGTTGCCAAGACCAGCGCCCTCGGACGCGCCCTTGACGATGCCTGCGATGTCCACGAACGTCACCGGCGCAGGCACGATCTTTTCCGAGTCAAACATCTTCGAGAGCTCGGCCAACCGCGAGTCGGGCAGCGGCACGACACCCTCGTTCGGCTCGATCGTCGCGAACGGATAGTTAGCCGCCAGCACGTTGTTGCGCGTCAACGCGTTGAACAGCGTCGACTTTCCGACATTCGGCAATCCGACGATTCCTAGGTTCATGCCCACAGGGTCCAGAGTGTAGGAGACTGTGACGGGCTCGCCAGAATCGCGCTGACGGCTACTTTTACCTAGAGCCGGTACGGTCTACCTGTGTCAGCACAGCGTGCACGGTCGGCGGTGACGGCCGACCATCGCTCTGCGCACCCCAACTTTCCGGGTGTCCCGTGGTGGGGTGCTGTGCTGGTCGCCGTCACGGCGACCGCCATCGGCTTTGCTTATGACGCCGGTTCCGGTGCCAAAGAACTCAGCCTGGTTTTCGCGGCGTCGTACATGGTCGGCTGCATCGTCGCAGTTCTCGCGGTGCGGCAGAGCGGCGTCTTCACCGCGGTCATCCAGCCCCCGCTCATCCTGTTCGTCGCGGTGCCGACCGCGTACTTCCTGTTCCACGGCGCCGCGTTCACCGGTGTCAAGGACGCGCTGATCAACTTCGGCTATCCGCTCATTGAGCGGTTCCCAGTGATGTTTTTCACCTCGGCCGCCGTGCTGATTATCGGGATGGCGCGATGGTATTTCGGCATGTCGACGCGACGTGCGACACCGGGTACAACGGCCAAGGAGGCGACGAGCTCCAGCTTGACGTCGAAGGTGTCGTCGCTGCTGTCTCGGGAGCCTGCCGAAGAAGAAGACGAGGCCGTCGAGTCCCCGACTCGCAAGCACTCCATCGAGCGGTCCAGCCGCCGTGCAACGAAGCCTGCCGCTGACCAATCCACCCGCGCCGGCCGACCCACCAAGCGCGCCAGGCCTCCGCAGTCACGGCACGCGCGCCCTCCGGAAACGGAACTCATCGAACCGGTCGTCGAACGTCCCCGCCGGCCTCGCTCAGCCCGGCAGACCGAGCCACCGCCTGTGCCTCCCGCCGAACCGCGGCGCCGGCCACGCACCTCGTCGACCCGAGAGCCCCGGAAAAGGGTGCCGCCCGCCGACCGCCGCATCCCCAACGAGCGCACCGAACGTCGCCGCCGCTACGACGACTACCAGCCGTCCGAACCCCACGGCACCAACGGCAACAGCACCCATCACCCCGTCTCGCGGGTGCGCTACCGCGGCGACGTGGACGACGCTGAGAATCGCACCCCCCGGCGGGCCCGACGCGATCGCGAACCCGAACGCTGGGAGTACGACATCTAACTCGGCGCGCGCAGGAATCGGCCGGCGGCGTCCACCGCAGGCGCAGAACTGCCGGCATCGCTGATGAACACCGCCAGTGCCAGGTCGCCGCTGATGCCGACGAACCAGCCATGAGCGTGCTGGTCGTCGATGTATTCGGCGGTGCCCGTCTTGCCCAACATGTCGGGAATGTCCTGCAACTGGGACGCGGTGCCGCCCGTGACGGTCTCCCGCATCATCGCCTTCACCTGGTCGGCGACGGTCGCGGGCAGCGGATCCAGGGTGCGGTCGGGCTTTCCGGGTTGTCCCGCAACGATCGTCGGCGACGGCACCGAGCCGTGTGCCAGCGCCGCGGCCACCAGCGCCATACCGAACGGTGACGCGGTCACCTGACCCTGCCCTATCCCCTCTTCCACCCGAAGCGCTGGCGTGTCGGCGACGGGCACGCTTCCGGTGACGGTCGTCATGCCGGGGGCCGTGTAATCGATCCCCAGGCCCAGCGCAGCGGCCGCCTTCGTCAGGCCGTCAGGCGGCAGATTGACCGCCAGGCGCCCCATCGTGGTGTTGCACGACCGCGCGAACGCCGTGTGCAGCGGCACCTCGCCAAGGTCGAAATTGTCGTCGTTGGGGATCTGGCGGCCCTCGATGTTCTCCGTGCCGGGATAGGGCAGCACCCTGTCGGGCGTGACCTGGCCGGCCTGCAGAGCGGCCGAGACGGTCACCGTCTTGAACGTCGACCCTGGCGGGTACAGGCCCGTCAGCGCAATCGGGCCCTGGGCATCGGCCGCGGCGTTCTGCGCGACGGCCAGCACGTCGCCCGTCGACGGCTGGATCGCGACGATCGCCGCTGGAGTCGCAATGGACGCCAACGCCTCCTCCCCCGCGCGCAGCATGCCGCTGTCGAGCGTGCTCGCGATGTCGCCGACGGGTTTTGGGTCCTGCCCGCCGACACGCTTGAGGCCTGCGGCGGTCTGCGCGTTCACTGCCCAGCCGCCGGCATCGTCGGTGCGCTGCTGCCAGAGATCCGAGAGCCCGGACAGCGCCGGGGAGGTGAGGGTCTTATCGGTGGCCAGCAGCCTGGTTTGCGGCGCCAGCGTGACGTTCGGCAGCTCCGACAGCGGCGCCTCGATGGGCGCCAGGTCGTCGGGGCGCAGGGTGACCGCGGTGATCGGCTGGCCGCCCGCAGCGGCGAGATCCGACTGCAATGAGTCCGCGGTGATACCGGAAGCCACCGGGTTCACCAGTGCCGCAACGGCATTCAGGTCAGCGCCTGGTGAAACGTTGACCAGCGTGACCACGTGCTGGGTCAGCAGTTCCTCGCCGGTGCGGTCCAGCACCCTTGCCGCTGGGTCCGGGGCGAGCGTGCTGTACGACAGCGGGCCGGCGTCCAGACCGGGCGCGACGGTCGCCGGATTCCACGCGATCTTCCAGTTGTCCCCGTCCGCGGTGGCGTTGCCGGTGGTGGCGTAGGTCCACTGGTTACGGCCGTCCTGGAACTTCCACGTCGCTTTGAGGCTGAATGTCGCTGCGTTGTCTTGGCGCTCGACCGAGCCGACCTCGAAATGCACGTCTTTGCCGAGACTGTCGAACAGCTTGCCGACGGTGTCCGACGCCTTCGCCGCATCGGACGTGACGGCGGCGGCCGCAGATGCGTCACCGCGGCTGAGCGCGTCGGCGAAGCTCTGCACCGCGCTGTTCAGCCGGTCTTCGGAATCCGAGCAACCGGCTAGCACCAGCATGAGCGTCGCGACCAGCGCGATCAGCGAACGTGAAGCTATTGCGCTGTTTTGCAACGTTTTTCGCAGTGGGTTCACGCTCGACGAGGCTACGCGCGCGCCGGGCGGATCTCCCTTGGCAGTGCGAACACCAGCGTCTCGTTGGCCGTCGTCACCGGCTGCACCACGTCATAGCCGTAATCGGCCAGGCGTTCGAGCACACCGCGCACCAGGATCTCGGGCACCGAGGCGCCGGACGTGACGCCGACCGTCCTCACCCCGGAAAGCCAGGCCGGGTCGATGTCGTCGGCGTAGTCCACCAGATGAGCGGCCTGTGAGCCGGCGCCGAGCGCCACCTCGACCAGCCGCACCGAGTTCGACGAGTTGCGCGACCCCACGACGATCACCAGCTCGCACTCCGGCGCCATCGCCTTGACCGCGACCTGGCGGTTCTGCGTGGCGTAGCAGATGTCGTCGCTCGGCGGATCTTGCAGCGTCGGGAACTTCTCGCGCAGCCGACGCACCGTCTCCATCGTCTCGTCGACGCTCAGCGTGGTCTGCGACAGCCAGATCACCTTGTTCTCGTCGCGGACGGTGACCTTCTCGACCGCCTCCGGTCCGTCGACCAGCTGCACGTGATCGGGCGCCTCCCCCGCGGTGCCGACGACCTCCTCGTGACCCTCGTGGCCGATCAGCAGGATGTCGTAGTCGTCGCGGGCGAACCGCTTGGCCTCGTTGTGCACCTTGGTGACCAGCGGGCAGGTGGCGTCGATGACCTTGAGATTGCGCTCGGCGGCGGTCTGGTGGACGGTCGGGGCGACGCCATGCGCGGAGAACACGACGATCGAGCCCTCGGGCACCTCTTCGTTGTCCTCGACGAAGATCGCGCCGGCCTTCGCCAGGGTCTCCACGACGTGGCGGTTGTGCACGATCTCGTGACGGACGTAGACAGGCGCACCGTGCTTCTCCAGCGCACGCTCCACCGTTTCGACGGCCCGATCGACGCCGGCGCAGTACCCCCGCGGCTCGGCGAGCAGCACACGCTTGCCGGTAACGCCACCGGTGACCGAGCTCGTGGCGCCCGGAATCCCCATGTTGATTGTCGGCGGCATGGCTTCCAGGGTACGGGCCTACAACGCGCAGCAGCCAGCCGTAGGCTGAACGCCATGGCAACTGCACCGTACGGGGTCCGTCTGCTGGTGGGTGCCGCAGCGACCGCCATCGAGGAAACCCGCAAGCTTCCGCAGACCATCCTGATGTACCCGATGACCATCGCGAGTCAGGTTGCGCACCTCGTCATGAAGGTGCAGCAGGACGTGGCGGACCTGGTCATCAAGGGCGACGAGACCCTCGACACTCTGTTCCCGCCGAAGGATGAGCAGCCCGAGTGGGCCACCTTCGACGAGGACATCGACGACGGACAGGCCCGGCCGGGAACAGACGGCGAACGTCGCACCGAGGGCCGCTTCGCGCTGTTCACCGGCGGTGAGCCGGACACCTCGAACGACGATCCGGCGGCGAAGGAGGCCAAGCTCGCCGAGGCCGACCCGCCCGACATCGTCGTGGAGCTGGATTACGAATCGTTGACGCTGGCACAGCTTCGGGCCCGGCTGTCGTCGCTGCGGGTCGCCGATTTGGAGGCCCTGCTGGCCTACGAAGGCGCCACCAAGTCACGCGCGCCGTTCCAGACCCTGCTGGCCAACAGGATCACCCGCGCGACCGCCAAGTGACCTCGTCCGCTCCGCCGAACTCCGCCGAGAATCCCTGGCCCGTTCGTGCCGTGGCCATCAGGGTGGCGGGCTGGATCGACAAACTCGGCACCGTCTGGGTCGAGGGCCAGCTGACCGAACTGAAGGTGCGGCCCGATTCCAAGACGGTCTTCATGGTGCTGCGCGACCCGGCCGCCGACATGTCGCTGTCGCTCACCTGCCCGCGCGACCTCGTGCACAACGCGCCGGTCAAGCTATCGGAGGGCGTGCAGGTGGTGGTGTGCGGCAAGCCGACGTTCTACACCGGCCGTGGCTCGTTTTCCTTGCGGGTCAGCGAGATTCGCGCGGTCGGCATCGGCGAGCTGCTGGCCCGCATCGAGCGGCTGCGCCAACTCCTGCACGCCGAGGGGCTGTTCGACCCGCGGCTCAAGCGGCCGATCCCGTTTCTGCCCGACACCATCGGCCTGATCACCGGACGCGCGTCCGCCGCCGAACGTGACGTGATGACGGTGGCCACCGGACGCTGGCCCGCCGTGCGATTCGCGGTGCGCAACACCGTAGTCCAGGGACCCAACGCCGTCGCGCAGGTCGTCGAGGCGCTGCGGGAGTTGGACCGCGACGCGGGCGTTGACGTGATCGTGATCGCCCGCGGTGGCGGCAGCGTCGAGGACCTGCTGCCGTTCTCCGACGAGACGCTGTGCCGCGCGATCGCCGCGTGCACCACGCCGGTGGTGAGCGCCGTTGGCCATGAACCCGACAACCCGCTGTGCGACCTCGTCGCCGACCTGCGCGCGGCCACCCCGACCGACGCCGCCAAGCGCATCGTCCCCGACGCCGCGGCCGAGCAGGCGCTCGTCTCCGATCTGCGCCGCCGCAGCGCGCGGGCCCTTCGCAACTGGGTGCACCGCGAGCAGCACACCCTGTCGGCGCTGCGCAGCCGGCCCGTGCTGGCCCAGCCGCTGGCCGCCCTGACCGCCAGGGCCGACGAAATCCACCGGGCCCGCGCCGCCGCCCGTCGCGACATCACCCGGCTTGTGGCCGCCGAGGCCGACCGGATCGGACACTTGTCGGCGCGGCTGTCCACACTGGGGCCTGCGGCCACGCTGGAGCGCGGTTACGCCGTCGTGCAGGCGGTCCCCGACTCCGGCGAGCCCGTGGTCCTGCGGACGACGGACCACGCGCCTGCGGGCACCCGGCTGCGGGTCAGGGTCGCCGACGGAGCCATCACCGCGGTCAGCGAGGGTAGAGAATGAAGCCTATTAGTGAACTGGGGTACGAAGAGGCCCGCGACGAGCTGATTGAGGTCGTGCAACGGCTCGAGCAGGGCGGACTTGACTTGGACGCGTCGCTCAAACTGTGGGAAAGAGGTGAAGAGCTGGCTAAATGCTGCGAACAGCATTTAGCTGGCGCCCGCAAGAGAGTCGAGGATGCACTGGCCGCCAAGGAGCCGGAAGAAGGTTGAGTTCGAAACGAGTTTCTGCGAAGAGACTCGAAATTGAAACACGTTTCAATTATGCTCGCCGGCATGGGTGACTCAACGCTGACCACCGATCTTGGCCGGGTGCTCGTCACGGGAGGCTCCGGCTTCGTCGGCGCCAACCTGGTGAGCGAACTGCTCGACCGCGGGCATGAGGTCCGCTCGTTCGACCGTGCCCCCTCCCCGCTGCCTGCTCACCCGCGGCTGCAGGTGATCGAAGGCGACATCTGCGACGAGGACACCGTGGCCGGCGCCGTCGACGGCATCGACACGATCATCCACACCGCGGCCATCATCGATCTGATGGGCGGCGCGTCGGTCACCGAGGAGTACCGGCGGCGAAGCTTCGCGGTCAACGTCGACGGCACGAAGAACCTGGTGCATGCCGCACAGATCGCCGGGGTGAAGCGGTTCGTGTACACCGCATCCAACAGCGTTGTGATGGGTGGCGAGAAAATCTCCGGCGGCGACGAAACTCTGCCCTACACAAAGCGATTCAACGATCTTTACACCGAGACCAAGGTGGTCGCTGAGCGATTCGTGTTGTCACAGAACGGCGTTGACGACCTGCTTACGTGTTCCATCCGGCCCAGCGGCATCTGGGGCCGCGGTGATCAGACGATGTTCCGCAAGGTTTTCGAGAACGTGCTGGCGGGCCACATCAAGGTGTTGGTCGGCAGCAAGCGCGTCAAGCTCGATAACTCTTACGTACACAACCTGATTCACGGCTTCATCCTTGCCGCGGAGCATCTGGTTCCCGGCGGAACCGCACCCGGGCAGGCGTACTTCATCAACGACGGCGAGCCGATCAACATGTTCGAGTTCTCGCGGCCGGTGGTCGAGGCGTGCGGACAACCGTGGCCGAAGCTCTGGGTGTCCGGACGGCTGGTGAAGTTCATTATGACAGTGTGGCAGTGGTTCCACTTCCGCTTCGGCCTGCCCAAACCGCTGCTGGAACCCCTTGCGGTGGAACGGCTTTACCTCGACAACTACTTCTCGATCGCCAAGGCTCAGCGCGACCTCGGATACCAGCCCCTGTTCACCACCGAACAGGCGATGGCCGAATGCCTGCCCTACTACGTCGACCTCTTCCACCAGATGAAGGCCGAAGCGACGCCGCACGCGGTCACCCTGGTCACCGAAGAGCCTGCAGTGGGCTGAGCGCCCCTCCGCTTGGCCGAACGCCTCAGCGGTAGAGGTGCACCGGCCGGTGGGTCGTCTGCTCGATCCGCGACGACGCGCTTTGCAGCAGCTCGGTGCCCAGCGCGATCAGGCCCCTGGCCGCGGCAATCTCCTCGCCGATCATCGGCTGGCTGCTGTCCTTGGGGTTGCGGTAGGCATCGCCACGGGCGGTCAGTGTGTCGTCGTCGCCCCGCTTGGCGCGCACCGTCGCATGCGTGTGGGTTTCGTCCTCGTCGAACTCGACCTCGACGTGCCACTTGTGGTCCAGATTCTTGTCGTACATCGCCATCACCTTCCCTTTACCAGGGTGCGCCGCAAGCTAGCGGTCGACAAGAGGCAGGCTTATCTGGCCTCGGAGGCCCCGGCAGCGGTCGCCGATTGCCGGATGAGCGTCCGCAGCACGGGCACGCTCATCGGTTGTGTGCCGTCGCTGACCGCGCGCAGGATGTGCAGCGCGGCGTCACTGCGGGTGGCGGGTGGCACGACGTAGAGCACGGCGTTGCGCGCGTGCGTGCCGACGAGGTAGATCGTGTCGCGCGAGACCATTGCGTAGGGGTCGACGGAGATCACGGCGGTACCCCGGATGATCCGCGACGGTGCATGCGGCCACATCGAAGGGTCGTATACGACGCGATGTACCGGGCCGACCACCAAACCAAGAACGGCGACGAGGTCGGGCAGCTGCGTCCTCAGATCGGAGTTGCTGGGCCACCACGCGCCGTCGACGGCGCCGGGAAGGGTAGAACGCTCACACAACGCCAACCGGGCCGCACCTGAGGTCTGGGACGCGATTTGCACCATTAGAGGTGCTCCCGTCAGCTATAAGAGCAATCGCAGACGGTAACCGAAGTTGCGGACACGCGACAAACCTACGATTCATCAAGGATAGCCCACGGCCCTGTATGCACCGGCGCCTCACCGCGGCACCAATCGTGCGATACGTCGAATCAAAAGGGCCACAAAGCATTTATCGAACTCGATCAAATGCACGCCGAAATGGGCGCCAACTCGTGGCATCGACTAGGAAAAGTAGTCGAAATGGCGGGAAAATCAACCTCTTGCACTAGCTCACCGGAGAGCTCGGACCGCTTTGTCGACCACATTCCTCGAGAGGTTCGAGAATTTCCGCCGCGACGTCAACCGGCAAGCTCTAGCGTCGAGGAAGCCGACGAGAAGCTGCGCAAGATTCCTAGCAAAGGACTAAGACCATGCCTGATTCCAAGCCCAATATCCTGGTCATCTGGGGCGACGACATCGGGATCTCGAACCTGAGTTGTTACAGCAGGGGGATGATGGGTTACTTCACGCCCAACATTGACCGGATCGCCGATGAGGGAATGCTTTTCACCGATTCCTACGGTGAGCAGAGCTGCACCGCCGGTCGTTCGTCCTTCATCACCGGCCAGAGCGTCTACCGCACCGGGATGAGCAAGGTGGGGATGCCCGGCATGGATATCGGACTGCAGAACGAAGATCCGACGATCGCCGAGCTGCTCAAGCCTCTGGGGTACGCGACCGGCCAATTCGGCAAGAACCACCTCGGTGACCTCAACAAGTACTTGCCCACTGCGCACGGGTTCGACGAGTTCTTCGGCAACCTCTATCACCTCAACGCCGAGGAGGAACCCGAGAACGCGGATTACCCCACCGAGGCAGAGGCGCCGATATTGCGCAGAGCCCTGCTCCCGCGTGGTGTCATCCACTCTTGGGCCACCGATGAAGACTCTGGCGAGGTGGACGATCGCTACGGCCCGGTGGGAAAGCAGCGGATCGAGGACACCGGACCGCTGACCAAGAAGCGGATGGAGACTATCGACGACGAGACCACCGGCGCCTGTGTCGATTTCATCCGGCGCCAGCATGAAGCCGAAACGCCGTTCTTTGTGTGGATGAACATGACGCACATGCACTTCCGGACCCACACCAAGCCGGAGAGTCTCGGCCAGTCCGGTCGGTGGCAGTCGCCCTACCACGACACGATGATCGACCACGACCGCAATGTTGGTCAGCTGCTTGACCTTGTCGACGAACTCGGGATCGCCGAGGACACCATCGTCATCTACAGCACCGACAACGGCCCACACGCGAACAGCTGGCCAGACGGCGCGACCACGCCGTTCCGCAGCGAGAAGGCCACCAACTGGGAAGGCGCGTTCCGAATCCCCGAGATGATCCGCTGGACCGGCAAGATCAAGCCCCGCTCGGTGTCGAACGAAATTGTGCAGCACCATGATTGGCTGCCGACATTCTTGGCCGCCGCCGGCGAACCGGACATCGTCGACAAACTCAAGAAGGGCCACAAGGCCGGAGATATGACCTACAAGGTCCACATCGACGGCTACAACCTGCTGCCGTACCTGACCGGTGACGTGGACAAGAGCCCACGGCGCGGAATGATCTACTTCTCCGACGACTGCGACGTGCTGGGGATCCGCGCGGAGAACTGGAAGGTGGTCTTCCAAGAGCAGCGGTGTCAGGGCACCCTCCAGATCTGGTTCGAACCGTTCACGCCGCTGCGCGCCCCGAAGTTGTTCAACCTGCGCACAGACCCATTCGAGCGCGCAGACATCACGTCAAACACCTACTGGGACTGGGTGATCGATCGCATCTACCTCGTGTTGTACGGCTCGGCGATCGCGACGCAGTTCCTTGAGACGTTCAAGGAGTTCCCCCCGCGCCAGGAACCGGCGACGTTCACCATCAACCACGCGGTGGAAGAACTGAACAAGTTCCTGGCCTCCCGAGGCGGCTGACCGTGGCAGAACTGCAATCATGGGCCACCGGCACCACGACGTCGGCGATCGTCGACTTCGTGGCACGCGTGACCACCGAGGGGCCGGACTTCGTCGAGCCCGAAGCACGTGTCGCCGTCTTCGACAACGACGGCACCCTGTGGTGTGAGAAGCCGGCGTACATCCAGCTGTACTTCATCGTCTACCGGCTGGCGGAGAAGGCGGCGGCCGTCCCGTCGCTGCGCGAAGAGCAGCCATTTCGAGCAGCAGCCGACGGCGATATGAACTGGTTCGGCGCCGCCGTCACCAAGCACTACCAGGGCGACGACAGCGACATGAATACCCTCATGTTCGCCGCTCTGTCATTGCACGATTCGGTATCCGTGGATCAATTCGCCGAGCTGGTGGCAGCGTTCTTCGACCGTGCAAAGCATCCGACGCTGGGCAGGCTCTATCGCGACTGCACCTATGCACCGATGGTGGAATTGCTGCGCTATCTGGAGGCCAACGACTTCACGTGCTACATCGTCTCGGGCGGCGGCCGTGACTTCATGCGACCGATCACCAGCGCCATCTACGGCATCCCGCCGGAGCGTGTGATTGGCAGCGCTCAGGCGCTGCGCTTCGTGGGCCGCGACGGCGACGGCGAGTTGCTCATCACGCCCGCGCTGGACATCTTCGACGACGGGCCCGAAAAGCCCGTTCGCATCTGGAGCCGCATGGGGCGACGGCCCATCGTCGCCGTCGGCAACTCCAACGGCGACGACGAGATGTTGCAGTACTGCCGCGGCTTGCGGCTGTTGGTGCTGCACGACGATGCGGAGCGCGAATTCGATTACACCGCAGGGGCAGAACGTGCGCTTGAGCACGCTGATCAGTACGGCTGGACGGTCGTCAGCATGAAGAACGACTGGACATGCGTCTTCAGTGACTGACGACTTCGCCTGGATACCCGCGCAGACCGCGACCCTGGGATCCGATCAGCACTACCCCGAGGAGGGGCCCGCTCGTCCCGTGACCGTGGACGGATTCTGGATACAGACCGTGCAGGTGACGAACGTGCAGTTCACCGAATTCGTCGCTGCGACAGGCTATCTCACCGTGGCCGAGCGGCCACTGAACCCGGTTGACTACCCCGACGCACCGGCTGAGAACCTGCAGCCGGGTTCCATGGTGTTCACCCGCACGACGGGCCCGGTCGATCTGCGGCACCTGAACCTGTGGTGGACCTGGACGCCAGGCGCATCGTGGCAACATCCGGTTGGCCCGCACTCGTCGATCGACAAGCGAGCAGACCACCCGGTGGTGCATGTCGCCTATGAGGACGCCGAGGCGTACGCGGCCTGGGCCGGACTGTCACTGCCGACCGAAGCGGAGTGGGAGACCGCCGCCCGGGGCGGACTCGAGCACGCAACGTACACGTGGGGTGACGAACCGGAGCAGCAGGGCGAGCGGCTGGCCAACTACTGGCACGGCGACTTCCCGTGGCGTCCCGACCGCGGGTACGGCCGCACCAGTCCGGTCGGCAGCTTCCCTCCCAACGGCTATGGGTTGTTCGACATGGCGGGCAACGTGTGGGAGTGGACCACCGATTGGTACGTCGACACCCGCGCCGCCTCGTCGTGCTGCGAAGCGGACAGCTACGACCCGCGGCAGCCGCAGTTCCGGGTGCCCCGCAAGGTCGTCAAGGGCGGCTCGTTCCTGTGCGCCGACAATTACTGCCTGCGCTACCGGCCCGCCGCCCGCCGGCCGCAGCCCGTCGATACCGGTATGAGCCACATCGGCTTTCGCTGCGTCAAGCGCTGAACCCCCACCGCCGAAACGGTATTCCGGCAGAGAAAGTTCGAGAAGAGGCCTGCCGGAATACAGTTTCGGCGAATTAGGACTCGGCGGCTTCCTTGATCGCCCCCAGCGTCGCAGGGATGCCAGTTCGGGCCGATTCGCGACGATTCTCGATCTGCGCGTCAGCCTCGGCGCCCCACCGCTCGCGGAACCCGGCGATGCCAGGCGGCAGGAACTCCCACGACTCGGTGAGCCGGGTGCCGCCCTCATCGGGCTCGAACGTGTATCCCCAGCGGACCCAGCCGTTGTTGACCTCCCACGCAAACTCTCGACCGGGATCGGCGGCCACCACCTGACAACGGGTCTCCCACGTCCTCCCCGGGACCTCGTTGCGGCCGGTGAACCACGCGCCCACGCGCGGGCCGTCTCCCTCGTCCCACCAGCAGGCCCGGCAGATCGGGCTCCAGTCGCCCATCCTCGTCACATCCGACACCAGCGCATACAGCTCATTGGGTGTCGCGGCCACGGAAATCGATTCGGATATCTTCAAATCGGTCACGAGTCGAGTCTGCTCTATTGCACTTTCGGCCCGCGAGTGTGAAGTTGGAACACGTTCTACTTCGCCGTCGAAGGGCCCACCGGATGAGCAAAAGTAGTGAGCGCGTCGCCGTCGTCATCGGCGGCGCCTCCGGGATCGGGTGGGCGACGGCCCGCGCCCTTGCCCACGAAGGGTGCCGTGTCACGGTGGCCGACCGCAACGCCGGCGGCGCACGAAACCGGGCAGCCGAGCTGGGCGACCCGCACACCGCCGCGCACGTCGAGGTCACCGACGAGCAGTCGGTGCAACAGCTTTTCGACCAAACCGGGCCGCTCGACGTCGTGGTCAACTGCGCCGGGTTTTCCAACGTCGGCATGATCACCGACATGCCGGTCGACGAGTTTCGCTCGGTCGTCGACGTCTGCCTCACCGGCGCGTTCATCGTCGCCAAGCACGCCGGCCGCCACCTGACCGACGGCGGGGCGCTGGTGTCCATCAGCTCGCTGAACGGCCGCCAGCCCGCCGCAGGGATGAGCGCCTACTGCTCGGCCAAGGCCGGCCTTTCGATGCTCACCCAGGTCGCGGCATTGGAGTTCGGACCGCGCGGCATCCGGGTCAACGCCGTGGCGCCCGGGTTCGTCCACACCCCGCTCACCGAACCGGCCGCGTCGGTGCCTGGCGTCGTCGAGGATTATCTGGACAACACCGCGCTCGGCCGCGCAGGCACACCCGAGGACATCGCCGAGGCGGTGCTGTACCTGTGCTCACCGAAATCCTCCTGGCTGACCGGCGAGGTGCTCGACCTCAACGGCGGCGCGCACCTGAAACGCTATCCGGACCTCATGAGCCACGTCATGAAACTTGTGAACTCCCAATGAGTTTCGCAGGCAAGCAGGCGATCGTCACCGGGGCCGGTTCTGGCATCGGCGCGGCACTGTGCAGGGCACTTGTCAGCGCGGGCGCCGAAGTGGTCTGCACCGACATCGACGGTGACGCCGCCGCGCGCACCGCCGCCGCGCTTGGCACCGGCGCGCATGCGGCCCGCCTCGACGTGACCGACGCGGCCGCCGTGCAGTCGGCCGTCGACGAGGTGGTCAACCGCAGTGGCCGGCTGGACCTGTTGTTCAACAACGCCGGCATCGTATGGGGTGGCGATTCCGAGTTGCTCACGCTCGAGCAGTGGAACGCAATCATCGACGTCAACATCCGCGGCGTCGTGCACGGCGTAGCCGCGGCCTACCCGCTGATGGTCCGGCAGGGCCACGGCCACATCGTCAACACCGCGTCGATGGCCGGGCTCACCGCGGCCGGGCAGATCACCAGCTATGTGATGACAAAGCACGCCGTCGTCGGCCTGTCTCTGGCATTACGATCCGAGGCCGTCGCGCGCGGAGTCGGCGTGCTGGTCGTCTGCCCTTCCGCCGTCGAGACCCCCATCCTCGACAAGGGCGCCATCAACGGCTTCGTCGGCCGCGACTATTTCCTGCAGGGCCAGGGCGTCAAGACGGCCTACGACCCCGACCGCCTCGCGCGCGACACCCTTCGCGCCATCGAACGCAACAAGGCCGTGCTGGTGAAACCGCGACGCGCCCACGCCCAATGGGTGTTGGCCCGGCTCGCGCCAGGCCTGATGCAGCGCATGTCGGTCGGTTTCATCGAACGGCAGCGAGCCAGCCAGTCGAGGGCGCGCACAGAAATTCACTGAGCAAATCCCCTGTCAGGCCGCCCGACCTGACTACCGTCACATCGTGACCGGAATGAATACCGAATTCACAGTGACGCAGAAACGCGCCCTGGCCATCTTCACGGTGATCGCCGTGCTCTTCGGAGCGTATTTCCTGCGCGGCTACTTCATTCTGATCGTGGTCGCCGCCGTCGCTGCCTATCTGTTCAGCCCGCTGTTCGATCGGCTCAACAAGCGGCTCGGCACCGGCGCCTCGGCCACACTGACTCTGTTGGCGGCGATCGCCTGTGTCATCGTGCCTGCCAGTCTGGTGGTGATGCTGGCGGTCGTCCAGATCACCGACATGGTCAAGGGCGTCGCCGACTGGATCGCCAGGACCGACATGAGCGCGCTCGGCGACCGGGTGTTGAGCATCGCCAACGAGCTGATCGCCAGGGTGCCGTTCCTGGATATCAAGCTCACCCCCGAGTCGATCCAGCGCGGGGTGACCACTGTCGCCCAAGATGCCGGCCAGTGGGTGCTCGGCTTGTTGCAAGGCGCGGCAGGAGGCGTCGTCGGCGCGATCACCGCGGCAATCCTGTTCCTCTACGTGTTCATCTCGCTGCTGACCAACAAGGAACAAGTACAGACCCTGATTCGCCGGCTCAACCCGCTAGGCGAAGAGGTGACCGACCTCTATCTGGCCAAGATGGGCGCGATGGTGGGCGGCACCGTCAAGGGACAGTTCGTGATCGCCGTCTGTCAGGGTGTCGCGGGGGCGGCGTCGATCTACATCGCCGGCTTCCACGACGGATTCTTCATGTTCGCAATACTTTTGAGCGCGCTGTCCGTCATTCCGCTGGGCGGAGGCATCCTGAGCATTCCGTTCGGCATCGGAATGATTCTGTTCGGCAACGTGATCGGCGGCGTTTTCGTCATCGTCTTCCACATCGTCGTCGTGACGAACATCGACAACTTCTTGCGACCGATCCTGGTGCCGCGCACCGCACGCCTCGACTCGGCGCTGATGTTGCTGGCGGTGTTCGCCGGGATCGCGATGTTCGGCGCGTGGGGAATTGTCATCGGTCCGGTCATCATGATCGTCATCGTCACCACGATCAGCGTCTACCTGGCGGTTTACAAAGGGGTGCCGATAGACCAGCCCGATGAAGACGACAAGCGACCTCGACAGAGACGGCTGTTAGGATGGCTCACTCGCAGGGCCAGGCGAGCGGCGAAGCCGGAAGTGAGCAAGCCGGAACCGGACAAGGCGGACGCGGAAGCAGGCAAGCCGGGCCCGGAGGTTAACCCAAGCGCTCCGTGAGGAATTGGACGACGCGCTTGCGCGCCTCGTAGGCCGGGTGTAGTTCGACCTCGCGCACCTCCAAGGTCAGCACCGAGTGAGCCATCTTGCCGAAGCCGTGCTCATTGCCCTTCTTGGAGCTGATCTCGATCACCTCGAACGCGTCGCCGAGTCGCGCCTTGAGAGTCTTGAAGCGTGCGCCCGGCGCCAGGGGGTCTTCGCTGAACCGCAGGCCCAGCGCGCATAGACCATCGTTCTCGGCTCGCTGTTCGACGATCTTCAATTCGGCTTCGGACAAACCGGGATCGCTGCGCTGCTTCGCTGTTAATCCCAGCGGCAGTGACGGTTGGCTCAGTACCGGGGCGAGCACGCTGTCATCGACCGCGGCCGCCAGTGCGAAGCCGCCGCTCCAGCACTGGCCGATCACACCGACTCCCTTGCCCGGGGTCTTCTCGTTCAGATCGCGGGCCAGCGCACGCAGGTAGTGCGCCACCGGCCGGTCCGCGTTGGTGGCAAATGCGGCGAATTCCTTTGCCACACAACCACGCAGCATCACCGGCACCGCGCCCGGCCTGACGCCCCGTGCGCCCGGCGTGCCGTACAGCGAAGGACAAGCCACCGTGAATCCGTTGTCCACCAAGTAATTACCCAGCCCCAGCACGCCGGGGTGGATGCCAGGCATCTCGGGGATCAACACGACACCTGGGCCTTCGCCCTTGCGGTACACGTCGTAGGTGAAGCCGGCCGCGGTGAACGGCTCGGCGGTCCATCCGGTCAGGTCGGCTTCCGGAGCCGCCTCGGCGGCGCCATCAGATTTGCGCGAAGTCATGGTGTCTCCTATTTGGCGGACAGCGGCGACTGGCCCTGCGTCGCCGCCGCCAGCGTACGGTACTCGTTGGTACCGGCACTACCCGTGATGGCGATCTGCGCTGGGCCGCCTGCGCCGTTGAGCCGAGTCGTCCACACCGGCTCCGCGTCCTCGCCACCTTCGTAGACCACCCACTTGACGCCATCCACGTCGACGGTGCCGGTCGGAAACACATCGGCGTTGATAGAGCCGATCAACTTGTCTTCGTCGGCATTGCTCTGGGTGAGGCTCACGTACATCCCGCTGGGGGCCAGGTATCCGACCGTCGAGCTGACCGCGCGGACCAGCTGGCCCGAGGCCGGATCGGTGCGGCCGCTGTCGATGCCCTTGCGACTTCCGGAATTGGATTGCCAGCCGGCCGGCAACTTCGGCAGCCGGATGGGAATCTTCAGCGCATCGGCGTCGGCCTGCAGGGCGGCCGGAGCGTCGTATTCAGGTACCGGCCCCGGACGCGGCCCGCTGGCCTGAAACGAGCACATGCCCAGCACCCCGGCCAGCACGATGCAGGCAAGCACCAGCGGAGCCATCGACCAGAACATGTCCCGGCCGTCCTGCAGCAGCCGCGGCTTTGCCTGCTTCGGCGTGGGTAGCGGCTGTTCCGTCATAGGAGCCAGTATCCCAGCTCACAAACGACGATCCGCTTCTGGGACAATCTGCGCATGAGCCCCACGCGTGGTGAAGCCCCCGACCGCAACCTCGCCCTTGAACTGGTGCGCGTCACCGAAGCCGGGGCGATGGCGGCGGGCCGCTGGGTAGGCCGCGGCGACAAGGAAGGCGGCGACGGCGCGGCGGTCGACGCCATGCGTGAGCTGGTGAACTCGGTGTCGATGCGCGGCGTCGTGGTGATCGGCGAGGGCGAGAAGGACAACGCGCCAATGCTCTACAACGGCGAACACGTCGGCAACGGCGACGGGCCGGAATGCGACTTCGCCGTCGACCCGATCGACGGCACCACGCTGATGGCCAAGGGCCTGCCCAACGCGATTTCCGTGCTGGCGGTTGCCGAACGCGGCGCGATGTTCGACCCGTCGGCGGTGTTCTACATGAACAAGATCGCCGTCGGGCCCGACGCGGTCGATGCCATCGACATCACCGCGCCGATCGGCGAGAACGTCCGCCAGGTCGCCAAGGCCAAGAAGCTGTCGGTGTCCGACATGACGGTGTGCATTCTCGACCGGCCGCGCCACGAGAAGCTCATCGCCGAAGTCCGCGATGCCGGCGCCCGGATCCGGCTCATCACCGACGGCGACGTGGCGGGCGCCATCTCGGCCTGCCGGCCCAACTCGGGCACCGATCTGCTGGCCGGCATCGGTGGCACACCCGAAGGCATCATCACCGCGGCCGCGATCCGCTGCATGGGCGGTGCGATCCACGGTCAGCTCGCCCCCAAGGACGACGACGAGCGCCAGAAGGCCATCGACGCCGGATATGACCTGGACCAGATCCTCACCACCGAGGACCTCGTGTCGGGGGAGAACGTCTTCTTCTGCGCGACCGGCGTCACCGACGGTGACCTGCTCAAAGGCGTGCAGTACTTCAGTGGTGGCTGCACCACCCAGTCGATCGTGATGCGCTCGAAGTCGGGCACCGTCCGGATGATCGAGGCGTACCACCGGCTTTCGAAGCTCAACGAGTATTCCGCGATCGATTTCACCGGCGATAGCAACGCCGGCTATCCGCTGCCGTAACAACAACTAGCGAGGGATATACGTGAGCGTCGACTCAGTCACTCCACAGGACGTCGAGTACCGCATCGAGCACGACACCATGGGCGAAGTCCGGGTGCCGATCACGGCGCTGTGGCGCGCCCAGACGCAGCGGGCGGTGGAGAACTTCCCGATCTCAGGCCGCGGGCTGGAGCGCACCCAGATCCGGGCGCTCGGCCTGCTGAAGGGCGCCTGCGCACAGGTGAACAAGGACCTCGGCCTGCTGGCGCCGGAGAAGGCCGACGCGATCATCGCCGCGGCAGGCGAGATCGCCGACGGCCTACACGACGACCAGTTCCCCATCGACGTGTTCCAGACCGGCTCGGGCACCAGCTCCAATATGAACACCAACGAGGTGATTGCCGGCATCGCCGCGCAGAACGGCGTAACCGTGCATCCCAACGACGACGTGAACATGTCGCAGTCGTCCAACGACACGTTCCCGACCGCGACGCACATCGCGGCCACGGAAGCCGCTGTGCGGCACCTGATTCCGGCACTGGAAGTGTTGCACGAAGCCCTGGACTCGAAGGCCCACCAGTGGCGCACCGTCGTCAAATCCGGACGCACGCACCTGATGGACGCCGTGCCGGTGACCCTTGGCCAGGAATTCTCCGGCTATGCCCGCCAGATCGAGGCCGGCATAGAAAGAGTGCGCGCGTGTCTTCCCAGGCTGGGCGAACTGGCCATCGGCGGCACTGCCGTCGGCACCGGGCTCAATGCCCCTGACGGGTTCGGCACCAAGGTCGTCGAGGTGCTGGTGGACCAGACCGGGGTGGCCGAATTGCGCACGGCCGCCAACTCTTTCGAGGCACAGGCGGCGCGCGACGGCCTCGTCGAGGCGTCCGGCGCGCTGCGCACGATCGCGGTGTCGCTGACCAAGATCGCCAACGACATTCGCTGGATGGGCTCAGGTCCGCTGACCGGCCTTGGTGAGATTTTGTTGCCGGATCTGCAGCCGGGCAGCTCGATCATGCCCGGCAAGGTCAATCCGGTTATCCCCGAGGCGGTTACGCAGGTGGCCGCGCAGGTTGTCGGTAACGACGCAGCGATCGCATGGGGCGGTGCGGCCGGCGCGTTCGAGCTCAACGTCTACATCCCGATGATGGCCCGCAACCTGCTCGAGTCGTTCAAGATCTTGACCAACGCCTCCAAGCTGTTCGCCGAGCGGTGCATCGATGGGCTGATCGCCAACGAAGAGCGTCTTCGCCAGCTGGCCGAATCGTCGCCGTCGATCGTGACCCCGCTGAACTCCGCGATCGGCTACGAGGAGGCTGCGGCGGTGGCCAAGGAGGCGCTCAAGGAGCGCAAGACCATTCGCCAGACCGTCATCGACAGGGGCCTGATCGGCGACAAATTGTCGCTCGAGGAGCTCGATAAGCGCCTGGACGTGCTGGCAATGGCCAAGGTCAAGGACGGCGAGCGGTAACAAACGTCTGAAACCAACACAGGCGGGGAGTTAGCTGAGATTCTTCAGCTATGGCCGGGGACCTGTTGACCCGCCCCGCTGAGGCGGCGGTGGTAAGCGAGTTCCTGGATTCCGCGTCCATCGCGCCGTCGGCGTTGCTGATCGATGGTGAGCCAGGCATCGGAAAGACCACGCTGTGGTCGGCCACTCAGGTGCGGGCACGCGAACGCGGATTCCGGGTGTTGTCGGCCAGGGCGGCCGCTGGTGAGCCCGTTTCGGCGTACACCTCGCTCGCCGACCTGCTCAGTGGGCTGGATCCGCACATGTGGGCCGACTTGCCGCATCCGCAGCGCATCGCGATGGACCGCGTTCTGTCACGAGACCAAGCTGGCGGCGCGGCCACCGACCAGCGCGCCGTGGCGGCGGCGTTCCTCTCGATCCTCGACCTGCTCACCGATGACGGACCGCTGCTGCTCGGGATCGACGACCTGCAGTGGCTTGATCCGTCGAGCCTGCACGTCATGGCATTCGCCGCGCGGCGGCTCGCCGGTCCTGTCGGCGTTCTCGGCGCGTTACGCTCCCAGCTCGAGGACCCCACCGCCGCGGAGTGGCTACAGCTGCCCAGACCAGACGCGATCAGCCGAATACAGCTGCGCCCGTTGAGTATTGGCGCTCTGCACACGGTTCTTTGCGAAACGCTTGGCCGATCTTTGCCGCGCCCGGCCATTTCCCGCATCCATGCGACGTCTGGCGGGAATCCGTTCTACGCGATCGAGTTGGCCCGTGCGCTCGACCATCAAGCATCCAGCGTCGAGCCGACACTACCGGGCAGCCTTGCCGAGCTGGTTCGAGCCAGGATCGGCAGGTTGGGCCCCGACGTTCACGACGCGCTGCTCGCCGCGTCCTGCCTGGCCACCCCAACGGTCGAGCTTGTCGCGGACGCCACCATGACCGGCGTCGACCGCGTGATCGCCCTGCTCGAAGAGGCCGAGGCCAAGGGGATCATCGCGATAGCGGGCAACCGCGTGCGCTTCGCGCATCCGCTGCTGGCCAGTGGCGTCTACACCGATGCATCTGAGGAACAGCGCCGCACCATGCATCGTCGTCTCGCGACCATCGTCGGCGAGCCGGAGTTACGCGCCCGGCATCTGGCGTTGGCGTCGACCCGTGGTGACGCGGTCACGCTGGCGGCGCTGGACGAGGCCGCGGAGTTGGCGCACCAACGCGGTGCGCCGGCAGCTGCGGCCGAACTACTCGAATTGGCGATCGGCCTCGGCGGCAACACCACGCAGCGCCGGATCCGTTTGGCGACACACTATTTCGATGCCGCGGATCCGGACCGGGCGGGTTCGCTGCTGGAAGAGACCATCGTACGAACGGGCCCTGGCGTGGTTCGCGCACAAGCCCTGAGCACGCTGGCGCACGTACGTCTGCACGACGACGGCCACCGCGAGGCGGCACGCCTGTTGCAGGAGGCACTCGCAGAGCAGGGCGTCGATCTCGCGTTGCGAATTCGCATGCTGACCACATTGGCCTACGCCCATTTCAACACCGGAGAGACCGATGTCGCCATGCAAGCGGCCGAAGAAGCCGTGGTGGACGCCGATCGGCTCGGCAATCCCGGCCTGATCAGTCAGGCGCGCGCGGTGCGGGTCATGCTGGGGTTCCTGCGTGGAGACGGAGTCGACGAGGCGAGCTTGCAATTGGCACTCGAGCTGGATGATCCGACGCTGTCCGCACCGATAGCACTGCGTCCCACCATGATCAACGCGCTGCTCCTCGACTGGACCGGACAACTCGGGCTTGCCTACTCGGAAATGCGTGCGATCCAGCGGCGCTGCATCGACGTTGGCGAAGAAGGCGAACTCGTGTTGATCGCTTTCTATGTTGGCCTGAACACGATCTGGCGCGGCGATTTCGCGGACGCCCACCTGGTGGCCGAGGACGCCATGGAGCGGGCGCGCCAACTCGGCGGCGACTTTCCACTGTTCACAGCGCTGGTATTGCGCGCATGGCTGGCGACGTTCGCCGGCCGTGAGGACGAGGCCAGGCAAGCCATCGCCGAGGCGCTCGCGGCGAGCGAGCGCAGCGGCTCGCGGCGGCTGGCCGAATGGGTGACGACGGGTCTGGGCTTTCTCGAAGTCTCCCTTGGCAATTGGGAGGCGGCACTGGAAGCCCTGCAACCGTTGCTGGCTATGCACCGGACGATGCCGGATTCCACCGAGATCGTCGCCGCGTCGTTCATACCCGATGCGGTCCAGGCACTGGTCGAGTTGGGCCGGGTGGACGAGGCCGAACAGCTTGCCGATGCCCTTGACCGAAACGGACAACGACTCGGGCGGGCCTGGATGCTGGCAGTGGGTGCCCGCTGCCAGGCCATGGTGCTGGCGGCCCGCGGCGACTTGGCGACGGCCGCCGCCGCCGCACAACGATCCCTCACCGAACACGACCGGCTACCAATGCCGTTCGAGCGGGCGCGAACTCAGCTGCTACTCGGCCAGTTGGCGCGTCGCCAGCGAAACAAAGATGCCGCAATCGCCGCGCTGCGCGGCGCGCTCACGGTCTTTGACGAACTGGACACTCCGCTGTGGGCCGAGCGTTCACGTGCTGAGCTGGCGCGCGTCGACGTCGCACTGCAGACGTCGGGCGAGCTGACAGCGGCCGAGCAGCGGGTGGCTGAACTCGCGGCGTCGGGCATGACAAACCGCGATGTGGCAGGTGCGTTGTTCATCAGCCCGAAGACCGTCGAGGCAACACTTGCGCGCGCCTACCGCAAACTGGGCATCCGGTCCAGGGCTGAACTTGGACGGATCATCCAGCCAAATGACCAAAAAAGTAGTCAGCTGCGGCGTTAGCTGGAATTGTGGTGGACATGCCGTGGGGGATGGCATGACGAGCCGTCCGGAAGCGATCCGGACGACAAGTCGCTTCTTGGCTTCGGCATCGGCTGAGCCCTCGGCGTTGCTCATCGAGGGCGAACCCGGGATCGGTAAGACCACACTCTGGTTAGCTGCGGTGGAGCAAGCGCGAGAGCGGGGGTTCCGCGTACTGGCCGCACGGGCCGCAGCCGCCGAATCCGTGCTCGCCTACACGGTGCTCGCCGACCTGTTCGATGACGTCGACGCCGCGTTGTGGCCCGACTTGCCCGAGC
Source organism: Mycobacterium sp. (assembly GCF_035697385.1). Lineage (GTDB taxonomy): Bacteria > Actinomycetota > Actinomycetes > Mycobacteriales > Mycobacteriaceae > Mycobacterium. The sequence goes on from NZ_DASSCY010000201.1 coordinate 76,196, forward strand.
CCCAGCGTGTCGCGGTAGATCAGGTGTTGCTGCGGGCTGACCACGGCACACCAACGGACCAGCGTGCGGTGGCGGCGGCGTTCTTGTCGGTCGTCGAGAGCCTGTCGGACAGCGGGCCGGTCATGCTGGCAATCGACGACGTGCAGTGGTTGGACGCGTCGACGACGCACGTCGTCGCATTCGCCACACGACGGCTTTGCGGGCCGGTCGGCGTTCTTGGCAGCGTGCGCACGCAAAACGGCGGTGGTTCCAGCGCGACGTGGCTGCAGATGCCACGGCCGGACGCGCTCAACCGACTTCGATTGCACCCCATGGGTATTCAAGATCTGCACGCCGCGGTGTCGGCCCGGCTGCATAGATCGTTCTCCCGTCCGACGATCAGCCGCATCCACGAGGTCTCCGGCGGAAACCCGTTCTATGCCATCGAATTGGCACGCACAATCGATGAGCGGGTGCCAGGCTTCGAGACGACGCTGCCACCCACGCTCGCCGAACTGGTGCGGGCGCGGATCGGCAAGCTCGATCCCGACGTCGGGGAGGCGGTGCTCGCCGCGTCATGTATGTCGACGCCGACGGTCGAGCTGGTCTCGAAGGCGACGATCAGCGACGACGATCGGGTGGTCGAACTGCTCGAGCTTGCCGAGAGCAAGGGAATCATTTCGATCGACGGCAACCGCATTCGCTTCGCGCATCCGTTACTGGCCAAGGGCGTGTACACCGAGGCAACGCCGGCAGAGCGGCGCGCGATGCACCGGCGACTCGCCGATATCGTCGATGAGCCCGAACTGCGCGCCCGGCACCTGGCGCTGGCTGCGACCAGGGGTGATGACCTGACATTGCGCGCACTCGACAAAGCAGCAGAGTCGGCGCGCCTGCGGGGTGCCCCCGTCGCGGCTGCTGAGCTGGCGGACCTGGCGATCGGGCTCGGCGGCGATACCGCCCGTCGCCGACTGCAGTCGGCGACGCATCATTTCGACGCCGGCAACCGGGCGCGCGCGGAGGCCATGCTGGAATCCGCAATCGGGGAACTGCCGCCCGGCGACCTCCGCGCCGAAGCTCTGTCCCGGTTGGCGGTGGTGCGTCTCTACGACGCGGGCTTCTTCGAAGTGGTCCGCCTGCTCGAACGGGCGCTGGCCGAAGTCGAGGACAACGAACCGCTGCGCGTCGCCATGCTGATTATGTTGGCGTACGCCCAGATTCACGCCAACCAGGCAACGGCCAGCCTGCAGAACGCGCAGCTCGCGGTCACCGGCGCCGAGTCCCTCGGCCTGCCGCACCTGCTGAGCGTTGCACTGGGGATGCTGGTCACCGTCCGGTTCATGCGCGGACACGGCATCGATGAGCCAAGCCTTCGGCGGGCGCTCGAACTGGAGGATCCGACGGTCGCATTCACACCTCTGGTGTTTCGGCCAACCGTTCAGCATGCGCTGCTACTGGATTGGTCGGGCCAGCTCGCACAAGCGCATGTCCAGTTACAGCGCATCCGGCGCCGCTGCGTGGAAAAAGGCGAGGAGGGCGAAAACGTCTTCATCGCGTTCCAGATCGGGGTCAACGCGATGCGCAGGTGTGATTTCGTCGAGGCCGACCTGGTCGCCGAGGAAGCCATGGAGCAGGCGCGTCAACTCGGCGGCGACACCGCACTGTTTCTGGCCACCAGCCTTCGCGCGCAGTTGGCGCCGTACGCCGGCCGCGAATCCGACGCCAGGCGTGCCATCGACGAGGCCATGGAGATCAGCAGGCGCACCGGCTCATTTCGGTTGGCGGAGCGCGTGGTTGGCGCATTGGGCTTCTTGGAACTGTCGCTGGGCCGCTACGAGGCGAGCTTCGCGGCGCTGCAACCGCTGGTGTCGAGGTTCGACCCGGCGTCGAGTCCCACCGAGCTGCCGAACGCGGGATTCCTGCCCGACGCGATCGAGGCGCTGATTGCCCTTGGCCGGCTCTCCGAGGCGGAGCCGCTCATCGACGCGCTCGAACGCAACGGTCGCAGGCTTGACCGACCCTGGATGCTGGCGGTCGGCGCACGCGGGCGGGCCATGATGTTGGCCGCGCTCGGTGATCTTGACGCAGGCAGCAAGGCGGCGAAGCGGGCGATGGCCGAGCACGACCGGCTTGCCATGCCGTTCGAGCGGGCGCGCACCCAGCTGCTGCTGGGTCAGCTTCAGCGTCGGCTACGCAGGAAGGACCCCGCGTCGGCGAGCCTGCAGGAAGCCTTCGGCGTCTTCAACAAGCTGCGCATCCCGCTGTGGGCCGATCGCGCGCGCGCCGAACTCGCCCGCGCGAAAGTCGGCCCGCACCCAAACGGGGAGCTCACCCCGTCAGAACTGCGGGTCGCGGAGCTGGCGGCGTCGGGCATGAAGAACCGAGATGTGGCGACGGCCCTGTTCATCAGCCCGAAGACGGTCGAGGCGAACCTCGCCCGCGTCTACCGAAAGCTCGGCATCAAGTCGCGGGCCGAGCTCGGCAGGCGCATGCGCACACCGAACGAATAGGGAAACACCCTATTTCTCAACGCTCTTCTGCGAATTAGCGTGCAATGCGCCCCCATGAACAAGCCATCTGCAGGAGGACCGGTGCCCGCAAATCACAACCCCGTGGCCGTCCAGAGCACTGGTGCTCTGGTCACGACGGCGACCAGCCAGCCCGCTCTGCGCACCGGCTTCGCCGCGCTGGGTCTGGTGTCGCTGCTCGACCTGTCCACGGCCGACCGCGAGCGCGGCGCCGATCGGATGCTGGCGGTGGGTGGCGCGGCGGCCGCGGGCTGGTTCCTGGTGCGGGGCCACCGTCGCCGTTAGCTCCCGTTGTTGGGGCCGCCTGAGTTCTGGTCAGGGATATCGGTGATCGGGAAGTTCGGCATCGGCGTCGGCGACGGTGTGTCAGGCAATGGCGGGATCTCGCCCGCTGGAACATCCCGAATATCGTTGGCGGGCAACCCGTTATCGCGGCCGCCGTAGCTGCTTCCTGGTGCGCGGGAGCCGAGAAGTTGGCTGACTGTCACGAGGTGATAGCCGTTGGCCTTCAGCACAGGGATGAACTGGTAGACCACATCGACGGTGCTGGAGTAGGTGTCGTGGAACAGCACGACAGAGCCCGGCTTGATCTGCGTCTTGAGCATGTAGGTGGTGGCGGCCGTGTTTGAGTCGTTGACCCAGTCGAAAGGAACGACGTCCCAAAGGATTTCGGCCATACCGAGTTTCTTGGCCGCCGCCAGCACGGCGTCGTTGGACAGACCCCCGGCTGGTCGGTACAGCGTCGGGGTGATACCCGTCGCGGCGGCGATGGCATCATTGGCCTTCGTCAGCTGGCTGCCGATCAGCTCGGGCGGGATGGTCGTCAGGTTGGGGTGTTCCCAGGTGTGGTTGGCCACCTCCATGCCGGCGTCGGCAATGCGCTTCGCGCCCGCAGGGTTGGCCGCGACCTTGTTGCCGATCAGGAAGAACGTCGAGCGCGCGTCGTTGTCTTTGAGGATCTGCAGCAACCGGTCGGTGAACGGGCTCGGCCCGTCGTCGAACGTCAGTGCCACACACTTGACCTGTGCGCAGTCGACCTCGTCCGCATTGGCGCGGCGGATGTGTCCGGTGAGGCCGCCGACGACCAGCACCGTGGCGGCCACCAGCACACCAAGCACGGTGCGCCAGTAGCGCCAGGCCTGGCTGTCGGGTCGTCGCGGCACGCTGGCAGCCTACCGAGTATGCGATTTGTGGAGCGCGACCGGCGCTCACCGCCGCTGCGGCGCCACAAACCGCGTCAGGGCAGCGCGCCGGGGCTGATCTCCTCGAGCATCTCGGTGACCAGCGCCGCGATCGGCGACCGCTCGCTGCGCAACAGCGTGATGTGTGCGAACAACGGATGGCCCTTCAGTTTCTCGATCACCGCCGCCACGCCGTCGTGCCGGCCCACCCGAAGGTTGTCGCGCTGGGCGACGTCGTGGGTCAGCACCACCCGCGATCCGGCGCCGAGCCTCGACAGCACGGTCAGCAGGACGTTGCGTTCCAGGGACTGCGCCTCGTCGACGATGACAAACGAGTCGTGCAGCGAGCGTCCGCGGATGTGCGTCAGCGGCAGCACCTCGAGCATGCCCCGCGCCAGCACCTCTTCGAGCACCGCGGGGCTGGCGAGACCTTCGAGGGTGTCGAAGACGGCCTGCGCCCACGGGCCCATCTTCTCGCTCTCGCTGCCAGGCAGGTAGCCGAGTTCCTGGCCGCCGACCGCGTACAGGGGCCGGAACACGACGACCTTGCGTTGGGTGCGGCGTTCCAGCACGGCTTCAAGGCCGGCGCACAGCGCGAGCGCGGACTTGCCGGTGCCCGCCTTGCCGCCGAGCGACACGATGCCCACCGACTCGTCGAGCAACAGATCCAGCGCCACCCGCTGTTCGGCGGAGCGGCCGCGCAGCCCGAAGACCTCGCGATCACCGCGCACGAGCTGCACCCGCTTCTCGGCGTTCACCCGCCCAAGCGCGTGCGAGCTGCCGCCCAGCAATCGAATACCGGTGTGGCACGGGAGATTACGGGCCGACTCCAGGTCGATCTCGCCGTCGGAGAATAGTCCGTCGATCTCCTCGGCCGAGACCTCGATCTCGTCCATCCCGGTCCAGCCCGACGTGATGACGTCCTGGGCGTGATACTCGTCGGCGGACAGGCCGACGGCGCCGGCCTTCACCCGGAGCGGAATGTCCTTGCTGACCAACGTGACCAGCTTGCCTTCGGCGGCGAGGTTCGCCGCGCAGGTCAAGATCCGCGAATCATTGCTGTCGGTCCGAAAGCCCGCGGGCAGCACCGACGGATCACTGTGGTTGAGCTCGACGTGCAGCGTACCGCCTTGCGTCCCAACGGGAATCGGCTGATCCAGCCGTCCGTGCTCGAGCCGCAGGTCGTCGAACAACCGCAGTGCCTGCCGAGCGAACCAGCCAAGCTCATGGTGATGCCGCTTGGCTTCCAGTTCACTGATGACCACCAACGGGACCACAACTTCATGTTCGGCAAACCTTGTGCAGGCCCACGGATCGGACAGCAGCACGGAGGTGTCGAGCACGTAGGTCCGGACGAGCGAATCAGTCACGTAGCGCTCCTCAAGCACGCGCGGCCCCGCACGAACTTCTCGGCGGACACTGCGGTACCAGGACCGGGGCCGGTCCTCTCGTGATCGAAACGATCGGTACCGCCCGGACAGCAGAGCATGTCGCTAGCCATCGCGAACGACGCTACTCTCGTCGCGCCATATGCGCCGCGCAGGCGCGCCGTGGCTAACCGTCAGACGTAGGCGCGCAACGATGGTTCGTCGGTCAGTCCCCACGCGGTGATCCGGTCGGAGATGACCTGGCGCAGCTGCTCCGGCCCGAATATGCCGGCGTCGGCCATGTGCTTGATCTTGTCCGCATACGCGTCGATGTCGCCGCCAACCACGTCGAGTTCGGCGGCGCGGGCCGCGATGGCCGCAATGGTCTCGTCGCGGTTGGAGGACAGCAGATGCGCGACGAGGTTGGCGAAGAACTCCTCGTGGCGCTCTTCGTCGCGGGCGATGCGGCCGATGAGTCCCTTGAGCACGGGCTCGGTGATCTGTGCCTCCAAGTTGCGGCAGAACACAGCGTGCTCGCGTTCGAAGAAGGCCATGAACACCAACCGCTCGATCTGGCTGTAGGTGTCGGCGCGGTAGCCCTTCATCACGTGCTGGACGCGCACGTCCTCGTTGGCGGCCGGGTCGATCTCGCGGGTCACGACGAGGTAGTTGCGCAACGCGATCGCGTGCAGGTGCTCCTCGGCGGTCCACCGGCCGATCCAGCGGCCCCACTTCTCTTCCAGAATGAAGCTGAACACGAACTCGCGGTGGTAGGCGGCCAGGTTGTCCTTGGTGATCAGCAGGATCTCCAGCGCGTCGGTGACGGCCTTGGGCAGCGTCACCTGCGAGGGTTCCCAGTCGTGTCCACCGAGGAAGGCGAAGTTCTCGCCCTGGTCGAACGGCACGTAGTCGTGCGCGTACCAGAGGTCCTCCGAGTCGACGTGGCGTCGCAGCTCCTGCTGCACGACCGGTTCGAGCTCGAGGATCAGCGCATTAGGTACAGGTTTCTGTGCCATAAAAGTAACTGTAACCCGAGTTCACATGTTTTTTCAAAACCGGGCGCCGCGTGTCATCGCCTGCCGTGCAGCTCCCAGTCTTCCAGCCCGTCGTACAGCGGAAACTCCCTGGCCAAGCGGGTGACGCGGTCGCGCAAGCCGGTGATGTCAGCCGACGGGCCGGCCGTCAGCGCGGTCGCGATGATGTCGGCGACCTCGGTGAATTCGGCGTCGCCGAAACCGCGGGTGGCCAACGCGGGAGTGCCGATCCGCAGGCCCGAGGTGACCATCGGCGGCCGCGGGTCGTTGGGTACGGCGTTGCGGTTGACGGTGATGCCGATCGAGTGCAGCAGGTCTTCGGCGGCCTTGCCGTCCAGCGCGGAGTCGCGAAGGTCGACAAGCACCAAGTGCACATCGGTGCCACCGGTGACCACGCTGACGCCGGCACGGTTGGCGTCGGCGGCAAGTAGACGCTCGGCGATGATCCGCGCGCCCGACAATGTGCGCTGCTGCCGTTCGGCGAATTCCGGCGTTCGTGCGATCTTGAACGTGACGGCCTTGGCCGCGACGACCTGCATGGCCGGGCCGCCCTGCGTTCCCGGGAACACCGACGAGTTGACGGTCTTCGCGTAGGCCTGCTTGCCAAGGATCAACCCGGAGCGCGCCCCGCCAAGCGTCTTGTGGACGGTCGTCGACACCAGGTCGGCGTGCGGCACCGGGTTCGGGTGCAGACCGGCGGCGACCAGACCGGCGAAGTGCGCCATGTCCACCCACAGGTGCGCGCCGACCTCGTCGGCGATCGAGCGGAACGCCGCGAAGTCCTGCATGCGCGGGTAGGCCGACCAGCCCGCGATGAGCACCTGGGGCCGCAACTCTTTGGCACGGGCCCGCACGGCGTCCATGTCGATGAGTCCCGTGCCGGGATCCACTCCGTAGAAGGCGGATTCGTACACCTTGCCCGAGAAGTTCAGCTTCATGCCGTGAGTCAGGTGGCCGCCGTTGGCGAGATCCAGCCCGAGCAGCCGTTCACCTGGCGACATCAGAGCGGCCAGCACCGCCGCGTTGGCCTGTGCGCCGGAATGTGGTTGCACATTGGCGAATTCGGCGCCGAACAGCGCCTTGGCCCGTTCGCGGGCGATGTTCTCGATGACGTCGACGTGTTCGCAGCCGCCGTAGTAGCGACGGCCGGGCAGTCCCTCGGCGTACTTGTTCGTCAGCACACTGCCCTGCAGTTGCAGGACCGAACGCGGTGCGAAGTTCTCCGACGCAATCATTTCCAGCGTGTCGCGCTGGCGGCCGAGCTCTTTGTCCAGCAGCGCGGCGATATCGGGATCGACGTCGGCGAGCGGAGCCGACATGACGGACGTGGGCATACGAACATCGGGCGTCGCGGTCACGGCGGCGAGTCTGGCATACCCGGGCCGGGTATTGGGGGCTACGTCTAGAGCGTCAGTCCCGGATAGAGAGGGTTGGCTGCCAGGAGTTCGCTGGCCGCGGCGTGCACGCGGTCGGCGGTGCCGTCGGCCAGCTTGTATTTGGCCTTAGAAGTGCCAGCCGTGCCTTGCGCCGGCGTGGTGTTGGACAGCACGTCGACGATGAGTTCGGCAACGCGGTCGAAGTCGTCGGGCCCGAATCCGCGCGTGGTGAGCGCAGGGGTGCCCAGCCGGATGCCGCTGGTGTACCACGCGCCGTTCGGGTCGGCGGGAACCGAGTTTCGGTTGGTGACGACGCCGGAGTCCAGCAGTGCGGATTCGGCCTGACGACCGGTCAAACCGAACGAGGTCACGTCGAGCAGCACGATGTGGTTGTCGGTGCCGCCGGTGACCAGCCCGGCGTCGCGCTTGAGGAAGCCGTCGGCCAGCGCCTGAGCGTTATCGGCGACGCGCTGCGCGTAGGCCTGGAACGACGGTTGACGGGCCTCGGCCAGCGCGACGGCCTTGGCGGCCATGACGTGAGACAACGGCCCGCCGAGCACCATTGGGCACCCCTTGTCGACGGCGTCGGCGTATTCGGGCGTGGAAAGCACCATGCCGCCGCGAGGTCCGCGCAGCGACTTGTGCGTCGTGGTTGTGGTGACGTGGGCGTGCGGCACCGGGTCCTCATCGCCGGTGAACACCTTGCCTGCGACCAGACCGGCGAAGTGAGCCATGTCGACCATCAGGGTGGCGCCGACCTCGTCGGCGATCTCACGCATGGTCGCGAAGTTGATCCGGCGCGGGTAGGCGGAGTACCCGCCGACGATGACCAGCGGCTTGAATTCGCGGGCGGCGGCGGCGACGGCGCTGTAGTCCAAGAAGCCCGTATCCGGGTCGGTGCCGTAGCTGCGCTGGTGGAACATCTTGCCGGAGATGTTGGGCCGGAAGCCGTGGGTGAGGTGGCCGCCGGCGTCCAGCGACATCCCGAGCAGCCGCTGATTGCCGAGCTTGTTGCGCAGCTTCTCCCAGTCGGCCTCGGACAGGTCGTTGACATGCTTGGCGTTGAACTCGGCCAGCCCCGGCGTCTCGACGCGGGTAGCCAGGATCGCCCAATACGCAACGAGGTTGGCGTCGATGCCGGAGTGCGGCTGGACGTAGGCGTGCGGGGAACCGAACAGCTGCTCGGCATGCTCGGCGGCGACGCTCTCGACGGTGTCGACGTTCTGGCAGCCGGCGTAGAACCGGTGCCCGATGGTGCCCTCGGCGTACTTGTCGGACAGCCAGCTGCCCATCGTCAGAAGCACCGCAGGGGAGGCGTAGTTCTCGCTGGCGATCAGCTTGAGCGAATCCCGTTGGTCGGCAAGCTCTTTGCGTGTCGCCGCGGCGATGCGGGGTTCGACGGACTCGATGACCTGCAGGGCTGCCTGGTAGGCGACGCTTGCGGTGTCGGCGTATTCGGCGCCGGGCGCGGCGTCGGAGGTCACGGTCGGGTCTGCAGCCATGGGGTTCAGCCTAATCCCCGCCTTTCGGCGCCCACTGTGCGCATTGATACGGCTGAGCGGCGAGTCGCGTATGAAACCGCACCGTCGCGGCGCGCTCCAAGCTATGCCGCGCGCAGCGACGACGGGATCAACGGCTCGTCGAGCAGCCTGCCGAACCGCTCGGTGAGGCCGACGCCGTCGGGCCGGGCCTCCAGCCAGCCGCGCAGCAACCGGTAACCCTCCACATAGGTGCTGGTGTACGCACGCCATAGCGGCGACGACAGGAACCGCAGGCTTTGCCGGGCACGCTCGTCGTTGACCAGCAGCCAGCGCTTGAGGAAGGCGGCGACATTGTCGGCGTCGCGGTGCTCGTCGTGCAGCATCAGCGCGGCGTCCTGTCGGACGTCAGCCAGCGCGGCCGCGGCTTCCGACACCGCCTCGGCGCGTTCCCCGTCGAAACGAAGCCCCAGGTCGGCGTAGATCTCTTCGGCCCATCGGCCCCAGCCCGGGCCGATCGCGGCGTGCAGCGCCAGGTCGGCCAGACCCTCCGCCATCAGGCATTGCGGGGTGTTGACCAGGAAGATGGTCTGCTCGGCATGGCCCTTGCCCTCGACGAGCCCCGCCTCCTTGCGGCAGTGCTCGGTGTGGTGACCCGGATAGGACTCGTGCGCCACCAACCGCGGCAGGTTGGACATCTGCTGCTTGAGATCGGCGTTGACCGCAACCGTCGAGCGGTAGTCGCCGAGGTAGTAATTGAACCCCGACCAGGGCTTGTCGGTGACGACCTCGTAGGTGATGGTCTCGGTCTCGGGCAGCGGGTACTGCGCGCGCACCCGGTCACGCAGTGCGCTCGAGAACGCGTGGATGGCCTCCTCGAGCCGTTCGGGCGGGATCTCCTCCCCCGCCCGGTAGGCAGCCATGCGCTCGGCAAGCGGCCCGGTGCCGCCCAGCGCATCGTCGAGCTTGCGGTGCGCCTGCCGGTACTGCTCGGGGTCGCCTTTGGCGATGTGCACGTCGAAATACGCCTCGACCTCGTCGACGAACCCGACATCCTGGCCGGCGAACTTGCGGGCAGCGCAGGCCAGGGCGCGCAGGTGAGCGCCGAGGTAGTCCGCCCGGGACTGGTCGAAGCCGTTGCCGCGCGGCACGTTCGGCAGTTCGGCCAGCAGCTGCTCGGCTTGACGGGCCAGATGCGCGGGATCCGGTTGCGGCTCGTCTCCGACGACACGGCGCAGCGCCGGGTCTCCGGTGAAGGAGTCGACGTAACCCTCCTCGACCCGGTCAAAGCGCAGGCCGAGCAGCAGATACTCGCGGATGAGGGTCGCCGAATCAGTACCGGTGTCCATGGCACCCAACGCTAACTGCAAGACTGTGCCCATGCCGCGGCTGAGCGAGCCGAGCCCCTACGTGGAGTTCGACCGGAGTCAGTGGCGTGCGCTGCGCATGTCGACGCCGTTGAAGCTGAGCGAAGACGAAGTGCTGCGTCTGCGCGGCCTCGGCGAGAAACTCGATCTGCTCGAAGTCGAAGAGGTCTACCTGCCACTTGCCCGGCTGATTCATCTTCAGGTCGCCGCCCGCCAACGTCTTTTCGCAACGACGGCCGAGTTCCTCGGTGAGCCACAGCAGAATCCGGACCGGCCGGTGCCGTTCATCATCGGCGTCGCTGGCAGCGTCGCGGTCGGCAAGTCGACCACAGCCCGTGTGCTGCAGGCGTTGCTGGCACGGTGGGGACACCATCCGCGCGTCGACTTGGTCACCACCGACGGCTTTCTGTATCCGAATTCCGAGTTGTCGCGCCGAAACCTGATGCACCGCAAAGGTTTTCCGGAAAGCTACGACCGTCGCGGGCTGATGCGATTCGTCACGACGGTGAAGTCAGGGGCCGATCAGGTTTGCGCACCGGTGTATTCGCACCTGCTCTACGACATCGTGCCTGGCGAGAAGCAGATCGTGAAGCATCCGGACATCCTCATTCTCGAGGGCCTCAACGTGTTGCAGACCGGCCCGACGCTGATGGTCTCGGACCTGTTCGACTTCTCGGTGTACGTCGACGCGCGCATCGAAGACATCGAACAGTGGTACATCGCACGGTTTCTCGGCCTCAGGTCGACCGCATTCGCCGACCCGGCGTCACACTTCCACCACTACGCGACGCTGACCGACGAGCAGGCCGTCTTCGCCGCGCGCGACATCTGGCATTCGATCAACCGCCCCAACCTGATCGAGAACATCCTGCCGACGCGGCCGCGGGCCACTTTGGTGTTGCGCAAGGACGCCGACCACTCGATCAACCGGTTGCGTCTGCGCAAGCTGTAGGCCCGCCCGGCAGTTACCGAGCGGGCCCCAGCGGCAACGACTTACGCCTTCATCCGGCGCAGGCCGGTGTACTGCAACTCGGCGAAGACGGCCGTGTAGACACCGGTCGCCAGCGTCAGCACCACCCCTAGCGTGGTCATGGTCCACACATCGGTCAGCACGACCGCAACGGCCGCGACCGTGTACAGCAGGTTGGCGATGATGACGGCGATGCCCGGTACGCGCACCGACGGCAAGGTGGACAGACCGAACACGACGATGCCGTAGGCGATGAAGAACGCCGCAAGGGAGTACTCGATCGCTGGCGTCGTGCCTGAGACATCGGCAAGCCAGCCGGCAAGTGGAACCCCGGCTACACCGGCGAGGCCGGTGAGGATCGCGTCGGCTCGCATCGCGAAACGCAGCAGCGAATCGGTCGATTCGTTCAGTCGGGTTGAGATGGCGGTCATGAGTTTCCCTTTCTGGTTGGGTTTTTCGGCGACCGGTGCCGGAGTCGACGCCGCAACCTCTGACGACGGCGACTCCGGACCAGTCATGAGGGAGTCACGCCAGGCGGCGGACTCCGAGGTACTGGATGTAGGCGATGCCCAATGTGGCGACCGTGAAGGCGATGGCCATGACGACACCAAGGTCGGTCAGCGGCAGCCAGCCAGCCGCCAAGACGACACAGCTGGCCATGGCGAAGGCGACATTGCCGCCGACGACGCCAAGGCCGACGTGCCGCACGTCGGGTACGGCGGCGAGCACGTACATCAGCGCGCCGTAGGCGACGAGCGCCGCGCCGACGATCCACTCGGCGGTGGGCGAAAGACCGGTCAGCCGCGACAGTTGATCGGCGGCCATCGCGACGAACAGGCCGAGACCGGCGCACAGCGTGGCGTCGGCCCGCATGGTGAAGCGCAGTAACGAGTCAGCTTCGGTGAACTGACGATTGGTGATGGCGGTCATGACTTCGATGCTGCGCAGAAGCCACTGCCAGATCGACGCCAGGCACTGCCAGCTACTGCCAAGCCCAGGTCAGAGGGTTTTCAGTCTTGTGCGGTCACCAGCTGGCCGCGCAGATCCGCGGCGATCAGCCGCGCCGCCGCGTTCTGCCAGTTGTGCAGCGACCGCTGCGGCACCTCGGTGACGAACCATTGCCAGGCCTGCCGCGCGACGGGGTCGAGCCCCGCGGCCGTCGCGTTCTGCGCGTAAGCACGCACACCGACCACGTACGGGAAGTACAGCGAGTTGTAGTAGCGCCATTGCTCGGTCGTGCCGAAGTCGCCGCCGTCACGGGGCTTCAGCCGCGCTATGCGGTCGGCCAGCAGGGCTTTGAGTTCGTTGGCCCGCTCCAGCGGCTGGTCGGGTGCGCCCCGCGCAGCGAGCCGCTCGTCGATGATCGGTAGCGCGGTCAGCGGGCTCGCAACGAGCTTCGACAGGTCGCCGTAGTGGCCGAGCGCGCGGCGGGTGAGCCGGGCGAAGGTGTCCTCGTCGACGCCGTCGAGCGGATTGTTCGACCGCAGCGGCAGCGCCGCCTCGGTGCGACGAAGCGCGGCCCGGTCGGCCCGCAGCGCGGGTGAACGGGAGAACGCGACGCGGTCGAGCACGCCGGCAAGCGGATCAGCCAGCACGTTTATCGCGATGGCGATCGCCAGGCTGGTGAACAGCAGCACCGTCAGCGCGGTCTGCCCGCCGGTGACTGCCAGC